>NZ_POUA01000230.1 GCF_003236385.1 Spongiactinospora gelatinilytica | reverse complement strand
CCGATCCACCCCAGCGGCCTCCCCGGCGGCGGCGTCATCCCCCGCAAACGGGATCTCCCCAGGCCAGATCACCCTCGGCGCCGTCCTGGCCCTCGCCGCCATCGGCATCATCACCCTGATCGCCCGCCAGTCCCGCTGACCCCACTATCAGCCGGGCATCGGGGTGGGGCACGGCATGCACCCACGGCCACCGGCAGGCCGCCGAGTGCGATGTCGGCACGTTGCCGTCCACGGCGTAGCGGGTCACGCCGTCCGCGCGGTAGCCGAGTTTGCGGGAGATCGCCGGCGCGGCCAGGTCGTCCTCGGTGGGCGGGCGCAGCTCAAGACGGGGGTGTGGACGCGCAGTCCCAGCAGCGGCCAGTGGTCGGAGAGCATGCGCCATTCTCCGGCCGCCCCCCCGCCACCCCGCACCCGGTTTTCCGCGAGCCGGAAGCCGGGGGAGAGGATGGACGGTATGAGCATCCGCAGGGCAGTGCCCGACATCACCACCGAGGCGATGGACGAGAGCCGCGCGTTCTACCGCCGGCTGGGGTTCACCGAGGTGATGAACCTGGGCTGGGTGGTGACCCTCGCCTCCCCGGACAACCCCACCGCTCAGGTGATCCTCATGACCAGGGACGAGACCGCGCCCGTGCAGCCGGACATGAGCGTCGAGGTCGATGACGTGGACGCCGTCTACGCGGACGTGCTCGCGTCCGGCGCGGAGGTCGTCCACGCGCTGCGGGACGAGCCGTGGGGAGTACGCCGGTTCTTCGTCCGTGACCCGAACGGCCGCGTCGTCAACGTCGTCGGCCACCGCTGAACCACGGGGACCGTCAGTTCACGGCGGTGTGGTGCATCTTGTGGCTCACGTCGTCGGCGAGCTTGACCAGCAGCCGCTGTAGCTCGGCCCGGTCGGAATCGGACCATTCGGCGAGCGCCGCGCCGATCCACTTGGCGGTGAACCGCCTGCACTGTTCGGCGGTGCCCAGGCCCTGCGAGGTCAGGTTGATGCGCCAGGCCCGGCCGTCGCCGGGGTCGCGGACGCGTTCCAGCAGGCCACGTCGTTCGAGGGCGCAGACGTGCCGGGTGATGTGGGGGCTTTCCACCTGAAGGGCGTCGGCGATGGCGCCTATCCTGCGGGGTTCGCCCGCTTCGAGCAGGTGGACAAGGATCTCTGCGTCCGGGCGATCGATCCGGACTCCCGCGGCGTCGGACAGCGGCTCGGTGGTTCTGGCCCGCTTGAACATGGTCACCAGGCGACGGAAGGCCGCCACGGTCGTGAACAGATCGTAGCCCACTATTGCTTACCTAACTTAGGTATGTATCATCGTCCCTTGTTACTTACCCAAGTTACCTAAAAGGAGTCCTTCGTGGCGACAGTCACCGCGCCCGAGCGCCGCGCCACAGCCGGCGGCAGCCCATGGCCCGCCATGGTCACCCTGGCCTTCGCGACGTCCATCATCGCCGTGCAGAGCACCGCGATCCTCCCTCTCCTGCCGGTGCTGCAACGAGAACTCCATACCAGCCTGCCCGCCGTCACCTGGACGCTCACCCTTGGCCTGCTGGTCAGCGCGGTCGCCATGCCGCTGCTGTCCAAGCTCGGCGACATGTACGGCAGGCGCAGGGTCATCCTCGGCGCGCTCGCTCTGTTGGTGATCGGCTCGGTGGTGGCCGCGCTGGCCACGTCCCTGCCCTGGCTGCTCGCCGGACGGATGCTCCAGGGCTTCGTCTCCCCCCTGCTGCCGCTGTCGATCGGGCTGGCGAGGTCCCTGCTGCCCCGCCACCAACTGGCCACCGGCATCGGCGTACTGAGCGCCACCATGGGATTCGGCGGCGGTGGCGGGATGATCCTCGCGGGCCTGGTCTCCGGCGACTACCAGGCGCTGTTCTGGATCATCGGCGGCAGCGGGGCCGTGGCCGGGGTCCTGGTCGCGTTCCTGGTCAAGGACCCCGCCCCGGTGCGCCGCGGCCGTCCCGACCTGCCCGGCGCGCTGGTGCTGACCATCGCGCTGGTGGCGCTGCTGCTGGCGATCAGCCAGGGGGGCTCCTGGGGCTGGACCTCGCCGGGCGTGCTCGGGCTGTTCGCGGTCGCCGTGGTCGCGGCGGTGGTCTGGGTGGCCATCGAACGCCGGGTCGCCGAACCCCTGGTCGAACTGGCGATGCTGACCCACCGCGGCACGGTCGGCGCGACGGTGGCCTCACTCCTGCTCGGCTTCTCCTTCTTCACGGTCGTGACCGGGATGTCCAGCTTCGCCCAGACCCCTGCCGCCACCGGGTACGGGCTCGGCGCCACCACCCTCCAAGTCGGCTTCTTCCTGCTGCCTAACACGCTGTTCATGCTGGTCATCTCGCTGTTCTCGGGGCAACTGATGCGCCGCTTCGCGGCCTCCACGATGGTCGGTGTCGGGTCGCTGATCGTCGCGGCGGGCGCGCTGTGGCTGGTGCTCTCACACGACACCGGCACCGACTTCTACCTGGCGTCCGGCCTGCTCGGCATCGGTCTCGGCATCGGGTACGCGGCCCTCGGCACGATGGCGGTCGAGCACGTGGAGCCGGCCAGTACGGCGCTCGCCGCCGGCATCAACGCGCTGGTCCGCCTCATGGGCGGCAGCATGGCGGGCGCGGCGATCGCGGCCATCCTCGCCTCGCTGCCGGGCGAGCCGGGCTACCAGTGGGTGTTCGCGGTCGCGGCGGTGGGCTCGGTGATCGCGGCGGTGTTCGCGTTCGGGTTCGGACTGCTGAACCGCAACCTGGTCCCCGCCGCCTGAACCAGGTCGTTCGATTCGCCCCCGCAGGCCCGGTGGCGGCGGCATGATCGGAGCATGGCGGGCGTGGAAGCGGTCGTGGCGAGCGCGGGCAAGGCGGTCGCGGAGCGGGCGGTCCGGGAGTGGCTGGCGGTGCGCGCCGGGCGTACCGAACGCGAATCCGATCTCACCGAACTCGTCCAGGTCACCTTCCGGGACCGGATGCTGCGGCGGAAGTTCGAAAACCAGGTCGAGGGCATCGCCCTGGCGGTGGAGGACCGGCTCCGGCCGTTGATCGAGCAGGAGTACCGGGGGCTGGACGAGGGGGCGCGCGCCGCCGTACTGGCCGAGGTCACCGACGCCCTGCGCGCCGCCGACCTGTCCGACGCGGCGCTGCTGGCCGCCGACGGCGACGCCGTCAAGCTGGCCGAACGCGTGGCCGACGCCCTCCCCGCGCCGAACCTGGGCGAGGCCGAGGACCGGCTTTTCGCGGTGCTGCTGGCCGAGTCGCTGGAGTGCGTGGTGCGGATGGTCCAGCAACTGCCGCAGTACCTCCCGCGGGTGGCGACCGGGTCGCTGGGCCGGCTCGGCGGTCTCGCCGAGCAGATGGACCGCCTGCTCGCCCGCATGCCGGCGCGCTCGCTGGACGCCCCCGAGGGCCGCCAGGACGACGCGGCCTTCGAGCGCCGCTACCTGGACCACGTCAGCCGGGTGCTGGACGAGGTGGAGTTGTTCGGGGTGCGCGTGGAGACCTACCGCCCGCGTACCTCGCTCAGCGTCGCGTACATCAGCTTGAGCGTGTCGTCCGGCGACCCGGTACGACGGACGCCGCTGGACCGGATGCCGATCGCCTCGCTACGGGAGGACGGCGAGCGGAAGCCGGGCAACGTGCGCATCGAGGAGGCATTGGGGCGATCCCGGCTGACGTTGCTGCGCGGGGAGGCAGGGTCGGGCAAGAGCACGCTGCTGCGCTGGCTCGCGGTGACGGCGGCGCGCGGCGGGTTCACCGGCGAGCTGGCGGAGTGGAACGGCTGCGTGCCGTTCATGATCAAGCTCCGCAGCCACGCGGACGGCCGGTTCCCGGCCCCGGAGGGCTTCCTGGACGACGTGGCGCGGGAGGTCGCGGGGCGGATGCCGCGCGGGTGGGTGCAACGGGTACTCGAACTCGGGCGCGGCTTGCTGCTCGTGGACGGCGTGACGAGCTGGTGCTGAGTCATCGGCCCGCCGTACGGCAGTGGCTCGGCGGACTGCTGGCCGCCTACCCCGGCCTGCGCATCGTGGTCACCTCCCGCCCGGCCGCCGCCGAGTCCAGGTGGCTCGCCGACGACGGCTTCTCCAGCGCGCTCCTCGAACCGATGACACCCGAGGACGCATGCGAACTGCAAGCGGGACACGGCATGCTCGCTCCTATGCAGGAGGCGAACGGCGGCAAATGTCCTGGTTGCGGTGGGCCGCTGGAGCAGGCGGCTGACGCGTGCCCGCGCTGTGGGCTGTCGTTGCGCGGGCCGGTCGCGCACGAGTTGTGGCAGGTGGACGTATCCCTTGCCCGGCTCGACGGGGAACGCGCCCGCCTGCTGGCCCGCCGTGCCGAGCTGCTCGCCGCACTCCGCCGGTCGCCCGCACCGCCGAAACCGCCCCGGCGGGAGCTTTCCGCACAAGCCACGCAGAACCTGCTGCTCGTGCTGGGCGGCCTGCTGCTCATCGTGGCGGCCTTCGTCTTCACGGTGGTGAGCTGGGGATATCTCAGCATCGGCGGACGGGCCGCGGTACTCGCCGGGCTGACCGCGCTGGTACTGGCCGCGCCGGTCGTACTGCTGCGGCGCGGGCTGACCGCGACCGCCGAGACGATGGCGGCGTTCGGCGTCGCGCTGATGGTCCTGGACGGCTACGCGGCCAGGCAGGTCGGCCTGGCCGGTTCGGACGCCCTGCCCGCCCCCTACTACACCGCGCTGGTCTGCGGGCTGGTCGCGGCGGTGCTGGCCGGTTACGCGCGGGTGGTCAAGGTACGGCAGGCCGCGCCGGCCGCCGTGGTGTTCGCACAGGGCGCGCTGGTCGTGCCCGCCCTCCAGCCCGGGGGCGACTGGATCGCCGCCGCGTTCCTGGTGGCCGCCGCGCTCGACACGCTGGCCTGGATGTACCTGCACCGCCGGCACAGGGCGACAGCGGTCAAGGCGACGGCGGCGGTCTGCGGCGCGCTGGCGGCCGGTTTCGGCATGCTGCTGGCCGCCTACAGCGAGGCGGCCATCGCGCAGGACGTCGCACGGGCGCTGACCCCGGCGGCCCTCCTGGTCGCGGCCGCCATCGGGATCTTGGTCATCGCGTCCGTTCTCGCCCGCTGGGAGGGGGCGCCGGACGCGGTGCGGGTGCTGACCGCCGTCGCCGTGGTCGCGTTCACCGTGGCCGTCGCGACGCTGCTGGGTCACGCCACCGACGGCGGGCCGGTCGGCTGGCGGCTCGTCGCCTGCATGGTCGTGTCGCTGGCGCTGTGCGGCGGGACGTTCGCCCTCCCCGACCCCCTCGTTCGGCGGGCCGCCACGGTCACGGCCGGAATCATCGTCCCGCTGTGGCTGCTGCCGATGGCCCCCGAGGTGATCGCCACGCTGGTCGCGCCGCTGCGCCGGGCCGTCGAGTCGCCCTGGCAGCACGCCGCCATGATCTGGGGCATCGACTGGCCGCCCGCCTCCACCGCCGCGCCGGCCGTGTTGCTCCTGCTCACCGCCGCCGCCCTCATCGTGCGGGCGCGCCACCGCAGGGCCGAACCGGTCGCGCTCGTCACGGCGGCGGTGGCGCTCGCGGTCGTCCCGGTGGCCTTCCGGCTGCCGGAACCGGCCGCCGTGGCGGTGGCGGTCGCGCTCACCGCGGCCCTCGCGGTGCCCGTCGCGCGGCTGAAAGGCCGGCGCGCCCCGCTCTACGGCGTGGTGGCGGTGCTCGCCGCCTGCCACGCGGCGGCCTGGGCGCTGAACGACGAGACCGCCACGCTCGCCGCGCTGCCGGTGCTGGCCGTCGTCGCGGCGGCGGTCGCGGTGACCGGGCGGGCGGCGGGCGTACGGCCCGGCGCGGCCGGAGCCGCCGTCGTACTGCTCGGCGGAGAGGCGCTGGCCGTGGGGATCTCCGCCGGGCTGCCGCGCGGGCAGGCGGCCTTCGCCGTACTGGCCGTGGCCGCCCTGGCCGCCATCATCGCCGCTCGCACAAGCACGCTGGGCACTGAGATCGGGGGATATGTCCTCGCCGGGGCCGGGATCCTGCTGACCGCTCCGGAGCCCCGGCTGATGAGCCTTTCGTGCGCGGCGGCCGGGGTACTGGCCGCCGGTACGGCGCTGCGCCCCGACCGCCGCCGCCACCCGACGTTCCGGACGGCCGCCGCTCTGCTGCTCGCCGCCACCTGGCTGCGGCTGTGGGCCGAGGACGTGGGCGCGGTCGAGGCGTACACGGCCCCGTTCTCGCTGGTGCTGCTCGGTTTCGGATGGTGGCGGGTCAGGCGGGCCGCGGAGGGCTCTCGCCCGTCGTCGTGGTCGGCCTACGGCCCCGGCCTGGCGTTCACGATGCTGCCCAGCCTGCTCGTCGCGCTGTCCGACCCCGGCTGGGTGCGCCCGCTGCTGCTGGGCTGCGCGTCGCTGGCCGTACTGCTGGCGGGGGCCCGGTGGCGGATGCAGGCGCCGGTGGTGCAGGGCGGGTTCACCCTCGCCGTGCTGGGGATCAACGAGCTGATGCCGTGGATCTCCGACCTGGTGGTGCTGCTGCCCCGCTGGGTGCCGATCGCGGTCGGCGGCGCGCTGCTGGTGGCGATCGGCGCGACGTACGAGGCGCGCAAGCGCGACGTGCGCAGGCTCCGCGACGCCCTCGCCAAGCTCGGCTAGAGAACCCGGCTAGAGCCGGGGCACGAACGGCTCGCCGCGCAGCGCCCGATCGACGAGGTCGATGGCGGCGGCCAGGCGGACCAGGCGCGGCCCCTCCTGGCGGTAGGTCTCCAGCACGGCCTCGACGGCGTGCGGCGGCAGGTGGTCCTTCAACTCGACCGCGGCGTTGCGATAACCTGCCCTGGCCGCCTCGATGGCCGCGCCCACATGGTGGACGGCCATCCGGGACAGCGCGACCGGGTGGCGGCGCAGCACGCCGTAGGAGCGGTAGTCGGGCGGCACGGCGTCGAGCAGCCACGCGACCGCCGAGGTCTCCCAGTCGGGGCTGCCGGGCGGGCGGACCTCCTCCGGCCAGTCAGGTGGCACATACACCCCACCATATTAATCGAATTCCTGTTCGATCGCGTTCCCGCGCCGGTGGCGCTAGCTTTCGTGACGTGAGCGAACGCATCGGAGTGGTCGGAGCGGGCATTCTGGGTCTGGCGGTTGCCCGTGAGCTGGCGAGATCGCGCGGGGCGGAGGTCACCGTGCTCGACAAGGAGCCCGGGGTCGCCGTCCACCAGACCGGCCGCAACAGCGGCGTCGTCCACGCGGGCATCTACTACCCGCCGGGCTCGCTCAAGGCCCGGTTGTGCCGGGAGGGCGTGGGCCTGCTGCGGGAGTACTGCGCCGAGCACGCCCTGCCGTACGACGAGGTGGGCAAACTGGTGATCGCCGCCAACCGGGGCGAGCGCGCGGCGCTGCGCGGGCTGGCCGAGCGGGCCAGGGCCAACGGCGTGCCGGACGTCGCCGAGGTCGACGCGCTCGGCCTGCGCGAGATCGAGCCGCACGCGGTGGGGGTGGGCGCGGTCCACTCCCCGCACACCGCGATCGCCGACTTCGCCGCGGTGGCCCGCAGGCTCGCCGCCGACGTGACCGAACTGGGCGGTTCGGTGAAACTACGGCACCCGGTCACCGCGCTGCGCGAGTCCGGTGACACGGTACGGGTGCTGGCGGGGGGCGAGCGGTTCGCCTTCGACCGGCTGGTGTCGTGCGCGGGCCTTGGTACCGACGCGGTGGCCCGGATGGCCGGGCGGGCGGGCGACGTACGGATCGTCCCGTTCCGCGGTGAGTACTTCGCGCTGGCCGGCGCGGCCAAGAGCCTGGTACGCGGCCTGATCTACCCCGTCCCCGACCCCCGCTACCCGTTCCTCGGGGTCCACCTGACCCGCCGCATCGACGGCGAGGTGCTGGTCGGGCCGAACGCGGTGATGGCGCTGGCCTATGAGGGCTACTCCTGGCGGCGGATCCGCCCGGCCGACCTGCGCCGCATCCTGACCTTCCCCGGCACCGCGCGCCTGGCCGCCGAGCACTGGCGTACCGGCGTGCGCGAGGTGTACGGCTCGCTGGCCAAACGGGCTTTCCTGGCCGCGGCGCGGCGCTACGTGCCCGAGCTGACCGGTGGCGATCTCGTCCGGACCAGCGGCGGGGTGCGCGCCCAAGCGGTGCGCAGGGACGGTTCGCTGGTGGACGACTTCGTCATCGACGTACACGGCCGGGTGGCGCTGATCCGCAACGCGCCCTCGCCCGCCGCGACCTCCAGCCTGGCCATCGCCCGGCACATCGCCAAGGCCGTGCCCTGACCTGAGGCCGCGGTGAGGGGTGTCCGGCTACCCGTAGTCTGTGGTTTTAACAGGAATCTCACCCGACCGGGCAAAGATAGTGCAGTGACCGATTCGCCGGAAGCGCGACTTCTGATCGTCGAGGACGAGCCGAACATCCTCGAACTGCTGGCCGCCAGCCTGCGGTTCGCGGGTTTCGAGGTGGCCACGGCCAAGGCCGGGCTGGAGGCGGTGTCCGCCGTGCAGCGGCACCGCCCCGACCTGATCGTGCTCGACATCATGCTCCCCGACATGGACGGCTTCGACGTCGTGCGCCGGCTACGCGGCGGAGGGACGCACACCCCCGTGGTGTTCCTGACCGCCAGAGACGCCGTGGAGGACAAGATCCGCGGCCTCACGCTGGGCGGCGACGACTACGTGACCAAGCCGTTCAGCCTGGAGGAGGTCATCGCGCGCATCCGGGCGGTGCTCCGCCGTACCGGCGGCGACCCGGCCGGGCCGCCGCCGCGCATCTCCTTCGCCGACATCGAACTCGACGAGGAGAGCCACGAGGTCTGGCGCGGCGGCCGGCCGGTGCCGCTGTCGCCGACGGAGTTCAAGCTGCTGCACTACTTCATGTCCAACGCCGGGCGGGTGCTGTCCAAGGCGCAGATCCTCGACCACGTCTGGAACTACGACTTCCGCGGCGACGCCGCCATCGTCGAGTCCTACGTCTCGGTGCTGCGCCGCAAGGTGGACAACGTCGAACCGCGGCTCATCCACACCCTGCGCGGTGTCGGTTACGTGCTGCGAGTACCCCCGCTGTCCTGATGGTCCGGAACCTGTTCCGGCGGACCCCGCTGCGGATCAAGCTGATCGCGGCCATGCTGGCGCTGCTGGCGTTCGGGCTGACGCTGATCGGCTTGGTCAGCGTGTCGGTGCTGAAGAGCTACCTGATGGACCGGGTGGACGGCCAGCTCCACCTGCTCGGCGTCGAGGGCGAACGCCGGATGGAACGCGGCCTTTCGGCCCTGGCCAACATCCGCCTGCCCGCCGACGTGACGGTCGTGCTGCGCCGTCCCGACGGCCGGACGATGCTGACCGTCAACGGCATGGAGACCGGCGGCGTGCCACCGCCCGAACTGTCCGGCCTGTCCGGCGTGTTCGGCCCTTACACCGTCGGCGCGACGTCGGGTGATGCCAGGTGGCGGGTTCAGGCGTTCGCGGTGGGCCACGCGGAGCGCCGCACGCTCGTGGTGGCCATGGACCTCAGCGAGGTCAGCCAGATCACCGGCCGGCTGGCCATGATCGAGGTGCTCGGCGGCTGCGGAGTGATGCTCACCCTGGCCGGGGTCGGCGTCACCATCGTGCGGCGCAGCCTGCGCCCGCTCGCCGCGATCGAACGCACCGCCGCCGAGTTCGCGGCCGGCGAGCTGGGCCGCCGGGTGCCCGACGTCGAACCGCGCACCGAGGTCGGCCGCCTGGCCAGCGCCCTGAACGGCATGCTCTCCCAGATCGAGGCCGCCATGCAGGCCCGGTCGGCGTCGGAGGCCGCGGCCCGGCGCTCGGAGGAGAAAATGCGCAGGTTCGTCGCCGACGCCTCACACGAACTGCGCACCCCGCTGACCTCCATCCGCGGCTTCGCCGAGTTCTACCGGCAAAACCCCGAGGGCGACCCCGCCGTACTGCTGCGCCGCGTCGAGGACGAGGCCGCCCGGATGGGCCTGCTGGTGAACGACCTGCTGCTGCTCGCCCGGCTGGACCGGCAGCGCCCGCTGGCCGCCGACCCGGTGGACCTGCTCGCGCTGGCCGCCGACGCCGTTCACGACGCCCGCATCCTGGCCCCCGACCGCGAACTCACCCTGTCCGTGGACGGCGCGGCGCTGATCGTCAGCGGCGACGAAGTACGGCTGCGCCAGGTGATCGCCAACCTGGTCACCAACGCGCTGACCCACACCCCCGACGGCACCCCCATCACCGTGCGGCTCAGCGCCGACCGCGGCTCGGCCGTACTGGAGGTGGCCGACGAGGGCCCCGGCCTCGCGCCCGAGCAGATCGAGCGGGTCTTCGAGCGCTTCTACCGCGCCGACACCGCCCGCACCCGGGCCGCCAAGAACGACGGCGGCACCGGCCTCGGCCTGGCCATCGTGGCCGCCCTCGTCGAGGCGCACGGCGGCACGGTGTCGGTCACCTCCCAGCCGGGCCGCGGCGCGACGTTCCGCGTGGAACTTCCGCTGGAACCCATCACCTCCGAGTGACGGGCGTGCGTCCGTGCGCGACTGTCAGCAAACGCTCAGCGACGGCTGAGCCTGGGTCCAGCGGGCGTCGGCACAGTAGGGGCTTGTGCGAGTAGACAACGCGGTCGGTCTCAGTGGCTGAGCAGGAGCCGGGCGCCGGCCGTTCCCCCGAGGCGCGGCTGCTGGTCGTGGACGACGAACCGAACATCCGAGAACTACTGTCGGCCAGCCTGCGCTACTCCGGTTTCGAGGTGATCGCCGCCTCCGACGGCCACGAGGCCGTGGCGCTCGCCGAACGCGTCCGGCCCGACCTGGTCGTCCTCGACGTGATGCTCCCCGACCTGGACGGCTTCGCCGTCGCCAAACGGCTGCGCGCGGGCGGGCGGCGGATGCCCGTGGTGTTCCTGACCGCCCGCGACGGCACCGACGACAAGGTCCACGGCCTGGGCGTCGGCGACGACTACGTGACCAAGCCGTTCAGCCTGGAGGAGGTCGTGGCGCGCATCCGCGCGGTGCTCCGCCGCACCCGGGGAGACCTGGAGCTGCCCTCCCGCCTCCAGGTCGCCGACCTGGTGCTGGACGAGGAGGCCCACCACGTCGAGCGGGCCGGGCAGCCGGTACGCCTGTCGCCGACGGAGTTCAAGCTGCTGCACTACTTCATGTCCAACGCCGGGCGCGTGGTGTCCAAGGCGCAGATCCTCGACCACGTCTGGAACTACGACTTCGGCGGCGACGCCGGGGTGGTCGAGTCGTACGTCTCCTACCTGCGCCGGAAGATCGACAACGTGGAGCCGCGGCTGATCCACACCCTGCGAGGGGTCGGATATGTCCTTCGCGCGCCCCGGCACTGAGCTGAGGAGACGCCTGGCGCTGAAGAGACGCCTGGCCAGGACGCCGCTGTGGGCGCGGCTCGTGGCCGGCACGCTGGTCCTGGTCGCCGCCGCCATCGCGCTGACCGGCCTGTTCGCGGTGCAGTCGCTGCGCACCTACCTGATGGAACGGGTGGACCACCAGCTCAGGGCCGCCACCAAGCCGCTGGACCGCGGCGGCGACGAACCGCCGGAGGCCCCCAGACTCCGGCCGCAGCGGCTCTACGGGCTGTTCCACATGGTCGTCATGGACGCCGGGGGCAACGTGGCGCGGACCATCGCCGAATCCACCGACGGGTTCCGGCCCGCGCTGCCGCACCTCACCCCCGGCGAGTTCGCCCGGCGCGAGGGCCGGCCGTTCAGCGTCGGATCGGTCGAGCCGGGCGGCCCCCAGTGGCGGGCGGTGGCCGTGGTGGATCGGTACCGGGAGAGCAAGGTCGTCGCCGTCAGCCTGGCCGACATCGACCGGACCGTCTCCCGGCTCGTCGTCATCGTCACCGGGGCGGGCACCGCCGTACTGCTGATCCTCGGGCTGGCCTGCCACTGGCTGGTACGGCGGAGCCTGCGCCCGCTCGGCGAGATCGAACGCACCGCCGAGGCCATCGCCGGGGGCGACCTGTCGCGGCGGGTGCCGCCACGGCACCGCCGTACCGAGATGGGGCGGCTGGGCAGAGCCGTCAACGGCATGCTCGCGCAGATCGAGAAAGCCCTGCGGGACCGTTCGGAGTCGGAGACCGCCGCCCGGCGGGCCGCCTCGGCGGCGCAGAGCTCGGAGGAACGGATGCGGCGGTTCGTCGCGGACGCCTCGCACGAGCTGCGCACGCCGCTCACCTCGATCAGGGGTTTCGCCGAGTTCTACCGGCACAACCCGGCGGGGGACGTGGGGTCGCTGCTGCGGCGCATCGAGGACGAGGCGGCGCGGATGGGCGTACTGGTGGACGACCTGTTGCTGCTCGCCCGGCTCGACCAGCGGCGTCCGCTGGAACGGCGTCCGGTGGACCTGCTCAGCCTGGCGGCGGGCGCGGTGCTGGACGCCCAGACGCTCGCGCCGGGGCGGCCGGTGGAGCTGGTACGGCTGGACGAGGGGGATGGGCCCGTGGTGGTGGCGGGAGATGAGGCTGCCTCTTATACACATCT
>NZ_POUA01000022.1 GCF_003236385.1 Spongiactinospora gelatinilytica | reverse complement strand
CCCGGGACCAAGCCCGCCCCCACTCCCACTCCGCCCGCAGGCTCGGTGGGCACGCGGATCGAAGAAGAGGTCGTCCGGCTGACCAACGAGGCCAGAAAGCGCGCGGGCTGCGCCCCCCTCACGCACGACGCCAAGCTGCGCGCCGCCGCCCACGGGCACTCCGCAGACATGGCGCAGAAGAACTACTTCTCGCACACGTCCAAGGACGGCAGGGACCCCGGGGCCCGGATCAGGGCGGCCGGCTTCGCCCCGATCAGGGCCTGGGGCGAGAACATCGCCATGGGCCAGCCCACCCCGGCCTCCGTGGTCAAGACCTGGCTGAACTCCTCCGGTCACCGGGCCAACATCGAGAACTGCTCCTTCACCCACATCGGCAGCGGAGCGGTCAAGGGCGCACGCGGCCTGTACTGGACGCAGACCTTCGCCCGCCACTGACCCGGCATGCCCCGAGCACGGCAGGCGGCCTGCCGTGCTCGGGCAGCGGTCACTTCTCCTTGAGCCAGCTCATCATCGGGCGCAGCTCGGCCCCGGTCTTCTCGATCGGGTGCTCGGCCAGTTCCTCGCGGAACCTGCGGAACTGCTGCTGCCCGCCGTCGAACTCCTCAACGAGCTGACGCGCGAACGTGCCGTCCTGGATCTCGCCGAGGATGCGCTGCATCTCCTTCTTGGTCTCGGCGTTGACCACGCGCGGGCCGCGGGTGTAGCCGCCGTACTCGGCGGTGTCGGACACCGACCAGTACATCTTGGACAGGCCGCCCTCGTACATCAGGTCGACGATCAGCTTCATCTCGTGCAGGCACTCGAAGTAGGCGACCTCCGGCTGGTAGCCGGCCTCGATCAGGGTCTCGAAACCCGACTTGATCAGCTCGGACACGCCGCCGCAGAGCACCGCCTGCTCACCGAACAGGTCGGTCTCGGTCTCCTCGGTGAAGGTCGTCTTCAGCGCGCCCGCGCGGGTGCCGCCGATGCCCTTGGCGTAGGAGAGCGCGAGGTCCCAGGCGTTGCCGCTGGCGTCCTTCTCCACCGCCACCAGGACGGGCACGCCCCGGCCCGCGGCGAACTGCCTGCGCACCAGGTGACCCGGGCCCTTCGGGGCGACCATGGCCACGTCCACGCCCTCCGGCGGGGTGATCAGGTTGTAGCGGATGTTGAGGCCGTGCCCGAAGAACAGCGCGTCGCCCTCGACCAGGTTGGGCGCGACGTGCTCGGTGTACAGGGCGCGCTGGATGTGGTCGGGAGCCAGGATCATGATGAGGTCGGCCTCCTCTGCCGCCTCGCCCGGCGTGAGCACCCGCAGGCCGTCGTTCTCGGCCTTCTCCCTGCTCTTGGACCCCTCCGGCAGGCCCACCCGCACGTCCACGCCCGAGTCGCGAAGCGACAGCGCGTGGGCGTGGCCCTGGCTGCCGTAGCCCAGGACGGCGACGTGCCGGCCCTGGACGATCGACAGGTCGGCCTGGTCGTCGTAGAAGATCTCGGTCAAAATTCTTACCTTTCCTAACTCTCTGCGGAAGGGCCCTACGCGCTGCGGTCCAGGGCGCGCAGGGAGCGGTCGGTGATGGAGCGGGCGCCGCGGCCGATGGCCACCATGCCCGACTGCACGAGTTCCTTGATCCCGAACGGCTCCAGCACCCGGATGAACGCGTCCAGCTTGTCCGGCGTGCCGGTGACCTCGATGGTCACCGCGTCCGACACGACGTCCACGCACCGGGCGCGGAAGAGTTGCACCAGCTCAAGGACGTGCGAGCGGGTCTCCCCGTCCGCGCGGACCTTGATGAGCATCAGCTCTCGCTGCACCGACAGGGAAGTGTCCAGTTCAACGATCTTGAGAACGTTGACCAGCTTGTTGAGCTGCTTGGTCACCTGCTCCAGTGGGAGGTCTTCCACGTTGACCACGATCGTCATCCGGGAGATGTCGTCGTGTTCGGTGGGGCCGACGGCCAGCGAGTCGATGTTGAACCCGCGCCTGCTGAACAAGGCCGCGACCCGGGCGAGCACGCCGGGCTTGTTCTCCACGAGCACCGACAGCGTGTGCCTGCTCATATCGCTATTCCTCCGCGTCCCAGACGGGCGCCATGTCCCGGGCCACCTGAATGTCGTCGTTGCTGGTGCCCGCGGCCACCATGGGCCAGACCATGGCGTCCTCGTGCACCACGAAGTCGATCACGACGGGCACGTCGTTGATCTCCATCGCCTTCTTGATGGTGGCGTCGACGTCCTCGGCCCGCTCACAGCGCAGGCCGACACAACCGTACGCCTCCGCGAGCTTCACGAAGTCCGGAATCCGCTTGACGGCCTGCAGGTTCGTGTTGGAGTAGCGCTGGTTGTAGAACAGCGTCTGCCACTGGCGGACCATGCCGAGGTTGCCGTTGTTGATCACGGCGACCTTGATCGGCACGCCCTCCAGGGCGCAGGTGGCGAGCTCCTGATTGGTCATCTGGAAACAGCCGTCGCCGTCGACGGCCCACACGGCGGAGTCCGGGCGGCCCATCTTGGCGCCCATCGCGGCCGGGACGGCGAAGCCCATCGTGCCCGCGCCCCCGGAGTTGATGAACGATCCGGGCTTTTCGTAGCCGATGAACTGCGCGGCCCACATCTGGTGCTGGCCGACGCCCGCGACGTAGTAGGCGTCCGGGCCGACCAGCGCGCTCAGCCGTTCCATGACGTACTGCGGGGCCAGCTCACCCTCGCCCGGCTCGTCATAGCCGAGGGCGTAGGTCGTCTTGTAGCCGTTGAGCTGTGTCCACCAGGCGCTGTAGTCGCCTCGGCGGCCCTCGCGGTGCTCGTTCTCCACGGCGTTGATCAGCTCGGTGATCACCTCGCGGCAGTCGCCCACGATCGGGACGTCGGCGTGCCGGTTCTTGGAGATCTCCGCCGGGTCGATGTCGGCATGGACGATCTTGGCGTGCGGGGCGAAGCTGTCCAGCCGGCCGGTCACCCGGTCGTCGAAGCGGGTGCCCAGGGCGATGACCAGGTCGCTGCGCTGGAGCGATCCCACCGCCGCCACGCTGCCGTGCATGCCGGGCATGCCGAGGTGCTGGGGGTGGCTGTCGGGGAAGGTGCCCCTGGCCATCAGCGTGGTGATGACCGGGATGCCGGTCAGCTCGGCCAGCCGGAGCAGCTCTGCCGCCGCGCGCGCCTTGTGGACGCCGCCGCCGACGTAGAGGACCGGGCGCTTGGACTCGGCCATCAGCCGGGCGGCCTCGCGGATCTGCTTGGAGTGCGGCCGGGTCACCGGCCGATAGCCCGGCAGTTGCAGCGTCGGCGGCCAGGAGAAGGACGTCATGGCCTGGAGCGCGTCCTTGGAGACGTCCACGAGGACAGGCCCGGGGCGGCCGGTGGAGGCGATGTGGAACGCCTCGGCGATCGTGCGGGCGATGTCACCGGCCTCGGTGACCAGGAAGTTGTGCTTGGTGATCGGCATGGTGATGCCGGAGATGTCGGCTTCCTGGAAGGCGTCGGTACCGATCAGCGGCGCGGCCACCTGGCCGGTGATCGCCACGATCGGCACTGAGTCCATGTACGCGTCGGCGATCGGCGTGACCAGGTTCGTCGCCCCCGGTCCACTCGTCGCCATGCAGACGCCGACCTTGCCGGTCGCCTGCGCGTATCCCTCGGCCGCGTGCCCGGCGCCCTGCTCGTGACGCACGAGCACATGCCGGACCTTGGTCGAGTCGTAGAGTGGATCGTAGGCGGGGAGGACCGCGCCGCCAGGGATCCCGAACACCGTGTCGACCCCGACGTGCTCCAGCGCTCTCACGAGTGCCTGCGCACCTGTCATCCGTTCGGTCATCGGCTCGTTCCTTGCGTGGCTGAGCGGGCATGAGCTGTCTCGTCACATAAAAAACGCCCCGCCCGCCGAAGTCGGCGGCGCTGGGGCGGCGCGCAGGTCGAAGTGCTTCGCTAGTGGCCTGCGCGCCAGCGAAGTACTACGAGAATGTCCCTGCGGAGCATGGCATCTACCATAGCCGCTCCAGCGGCCAGAATGTCAACTTACTGGGACGGTTGTCTCAGGATTCGAGATCGGTGTTTCAGGCGGTGCTCTGCAGGCTGGTGCGCATCAGCGTGTCGACGCCCCGGGCGGCCATCGGCCGGGCCACCAGATAGCCCTGCCCGCGGGTGCAGCCCATCTCGCGCAGCAGCTCCAGTTGCTCGGGCCGCTCGATGCCTTCGGCGACCACGATCAGGCCGAGGTCGTGGCCGAGCCGCACGATCGTGCGGGTCAGCAGGCTCAGCGTCTCGTCGCGGCCGAGCCCGGACACGAACGACGGGTCGATCTTGATCATGTCCACCGGGAGCTGGCGCAGGAACGCCAGCGAGGCGTAGCCGGTGCCGAAGTCGTCGATGGCCAGCCGTACGCCGAGGTTGCGCAGCTCCGACAGCCGGGTGATGGTCTCCTCGGCGTCCTCCACCAGCATCTCCTCGATGACCTCAAGGGTCAGCGCGCTCGGCGGCAGCCCGCTCTCGGCCAGCGCCTCGGCGACGGTCTCCACGAAGCGCGGCGCGGTGATCTGGCGCGCGGAGAGGTTCACTGACAGGCCGATGTCCCAGGACGAGGCCCGCCAGGCGGCCACCTCGCGGCACGACTCGCGCAGTATCCACTCGCTGAGCGGCACGATCAGCCCGGTGTCCTCGGCCGGGCCCAGGAACTCGTGCGGCGGGACGAACGCGCTGCCCCGCCACCAGCGGACCAGCGCCTCGACCGCGGTCACCCGGGAGGTCGCGAGGTCCACGATCGGCTGGAACTCCACCGCGAACTGCCGGTCCAGCAGCGCCCGTTGCAGGTCGGCGGCCAGCTCCAGGCGGCGGACCACGTCGGCGTGCATGTGCGCGGCGAACACCTCGACCCGTCGCCCGCCCTGCTCCTTGGACCTGGCCATCGCCACGTCGGCGTTGCGGATCAGGTCGCCGGCCGGTACGCCGTCCTCGGCGAAGGCCACCCCCACGCTCGCGGTCAGCGCGATGTCGCGGTCGGCCACCCGGAACGGCTCCTGCGACACCGCCCGCACCAGCCGTTCGGCGAGGTCCACCACCGCCTTGGCCTCGATCGGCGACTCGACGAGCACCGCGAACTCGTCGCCGCCCCAGCGGGCCAGCGTGTCGTCGGAGCGTACGGCCGAGCGCAGCCGACGCGCGGCCTGCGCGAGCAGGTAGTCGCCGCTGGCGTGCCCCACCGAGTCGTTGACCGCGGTGAAGCCGTCGAGATCCAGGAAGATCACCGAGCAGCCGGCCGCCCGGCCGGCCAGCACCTCGCGGGTGCGCTCTTCGAAGTAGGCCCGGTTGGGCAGCCCGGTCACGCCGTCGTGGAAGGTCAGGTGCGCGACCTGGTTGCGCAGCGCCTCCTGGTCGGTGATGTCGCGGGCGCTGATCAGCAGCAGGTCCTCGCCGCGCAGGTGGCGGGTGGCGACGGCCTCCGTCGGCCGCCAGGTGCCGTCGGCCGCGCGGACCCGGCAGGCGATCACGCAGGTGGTGCCCTGTTCGGGGGCGTCGTCGTCGAGGTCCATGTCGTGCAGCGCGGTGCGCAGGCCAGGGACGTCCTCGGGGTGGATGTAGTCGAAGATCGAGCCGCCGACCAGGTCGCCGGGGCGGTAGCCGTACACGCTCTCGACCTCGTCGCAGACCTCGTGCAGCACGCCCTCGTGGTCGCACAGCAGCACGATGTCGCCGGTGCTCGCGGCCAGCTCGCGCAACTGGCGGTCGCCCAGCGCGACCAGACGGCGCAGCCGCGCGCCCTCGGCCAGCAGCACGAACAGCCGGACCAGCATGACCAGCACCACCGAGGCGATGACCGCGGAGATCATCGGCACCGGGGCGGTCGCCCCGCCGCGGATCACGTCGGACAGCACGAAACCGGTGGCCAGCGCGACCAGCGCCAGCGGGGCCCCGGCGATCAGCCCGGCCACCACCGGGCCGGTGGTGGCGCGGACGCCGTCGTCGCCGTCGTCGGTCCGCTCGTCGCCGGGCGACGGCGTGCGGCGGCGGCACCATGGCGTCGCGGCCAGCAGCAGGAACCCGGCGGGGGCCAGCCACAGAGCCCACGGAATGCCGTCGTCGCCGGCCAGCCGGGCGACCGCGGTGGCCAGCTCGCCCGCGGTGATCGCGGCGAGCACGGCCAGCCCGGCCAGCCCGACCGCCCAGCCGGGCGCGCGGGCCGCGACCACCGCGGGCCCCACCGCGCACGTGGTCACCAGGCACAGGATCGGCGACAGCAGCGGTACGACGAACGCCGAGGAGTCGCCGATCTCCTGGTAGACCGGGCCGAGCACGGCCACCCAACTGATCACGAACAGGGACGCGGCGCACAGGTAGGCGTCGGTGACGTACCGGACCAGCGCCTGCCCCTGCGGGCGCGACGCCGCGGTCAGCCACGCGCCGCCCGCGAGCAGCACCGTGCCCACGAGAACGGGTAGATCAGCGAAACCCATCGCGAAGGCGACGTCCTGGGCGACCGGGCGCAGGCCGATGCCGATCAGCCAGGCCAGCCCGCCCGCGGCGAGCCACCGCCAGGCCAGCGTCGTACGGCGGCGTCCCGGGGTGATCCGCCCGCCCGCCACGATCAGCGACACCACGGCGCACATCGCGGCGAGGGCGCCGGCCGCCGCGCCGGCGACGACCGCGGACGCGCCGGCGATCAGCGCGGCCGCCAACCCCGCCGCACCCACCGCCGCGGAGGCGGTGAGCGGCAACCGTGGATCTCGCCAGCGGATCAAATTCCTGCCCATCCGGTGTCTTGGAGTGTGGCCGGCCCGTGCCTGGCCGGCTCTGGCCGGCTCGCCCGGCCGGTCGCGGTGTGTTCGCCGTCGGACACGCCACGACAACTCATCGACAGTCTGTGCGCTTCCGCCGACGCGGGGTACGGCAACGGTTCAGTTGTCACCGATCTGATAACCAGCCTGGCCCGGTCGCCACCGATCCGATGGCGGGCCCGGCCCGGCGGCCGGTGCGTGCCGATGTGCCCGGCAGCGCCCGGCCTGCGTCGCGTGAGACGCCGGTGCGGCTTCACAACGGCGCTTACTGACTTTCAAGGCCAAGGTACGCATCGCAGGTCACAAGGCAGCCACGGTCAGGATTCCATTGTCCGGCGACCGTGCCCGCACACCGGGCCGCGGCGTGTCTCAGGGGCTCAGTAGGCACCTGTGATGACGTTGACCAGCGGTTCCCCGGCCAGGTGACGGGCGACCTGAGCGCGTATGAGTTTCCTCACCCGCCGCCCGGAGGCGGGCGTGCTGCCCGCGATGTGCGGGGTGATGAACACTCCGGGCGCGCTCCACAGCGGATGCCCGCGCGGCAGCGGCTCCGGTTCGGTCACGTCGAGGGCGGCCAGCAGGCGGCCCGATTTCAGCTCGGCCAGCAAGGCCGCGGTGTCCACCACGGTGCCCCTGGCCGCGTTGACCACAAGTGCGCCGTCGCGCATCCGGGCCAGGAAGGCGGCGTCCACCATCCCGGCGGTGGCGGGGGTGGCGGGCATGAGCAGTACGACGACGTCGGCCCGGGGCAGCAGGTCGGGGAGTTCGTCCTCGCCGTGGACGAGCACGGGCCTGCCGTCGGGTCCCTCGACTTCGCGGCGGGCGCGGGCCACCCGTACGACGTCCACCTCGAAACCGGCCAGCCGCCGCTCCAGGGCGGCCCCGATGGACCCGTAGCCGACGATCAGCACGGTCGAGTCGGCCAGCACGCCGGTGTGGTGGTACGTCCACTCGCCGGCCCGCTGCGCCACCGCGAACCCGGGGAACTCCCGCAGCACCGCCAGCATCGCCCCGACCGCCCACTCCGCCGTCCCGGCGTCGTGCACGCCGCGGGCGTTGCAGAGCACCACGCCCTCGGGCAGGTGCGGCCGGTACGGCTCGACCCCGGCCGTGACGGTCTGGACCAGGCGCAGCTTGGGCATGACGGCGAAGGTGCCCGGGACGTCGTTCAACGGCATCAGTGGGGGGACGAGCACTTCCACGTCTTCCGCTCCGGGGGGAAGCGGCGTGCGGCCGTCGTAGACCGCGCACCGCACCCCTGGGAGATCCGCCAAAGCCTCGGCGATGTCCCCCGATGGCACCCAGATCATCATGAGGCACACCATAGCCGGGCGGCCGGGGCCGGGGAGCCGGAAAACCTGAGCATCTTTCGGGTGCCACGACCCGCGTGGGGTCATCGCGGGCGGGCGGCCAGGGAGCGGAGGGTGTGTTCGATGCGGTCCAGGCGGGCGGTGAGTTCGGCGAGGTCCCCGACCGAGGCGCCCTCCTCCTCGGGGCGCAGCCGGACGACCACCGTGCCGCCCGGCTCCAGCGTCACCTTGGCGGTGTCCCCGACGCTCCCACCGCCCTGCCTCCTGATCGCCATCTCCAGGTCGGCGAGCCGCAACCCGAGCCGCCTGATGGTCGCGATGTCGTAGCGGCCGTCCTCGGCCAGGACCGTGTCCCTGCCTTCGAGCAGCCGCCCGGCCCGCCCCCATCTGGCCGCGGCCCGCGCCAGCACGGTGTTGGTGCCGAGCAGCACCACGGCGCCGAAGATCGCGCCGGTGACGGAGTCGTCGTCACCGATGATCGCGTTCTGCACCACGTTGGACAGCAGCAGCATCACGACCAGGTCGAGGGTGTTGAGCTGGGCCAGGTCCCGCCTGCCGATGACCCGCAGCAGGACGACGATGCAGAGGTAGACCGCGACCGTGCGGATCGCCTTCTCCGCCAGCGGAATGCCGCTGGCGAGCATGTCGTGCCACATCGCCGGACTCCTCCAGGGGCGACCTGGACCCCTTGTGGTGTGCCTACCCGTCGCGGGCGCGGCTCAGCTCAGTCGCGCGGCGGCGTAGGCCGCCATGGCGTCGCGCATGAACTCGGCGAGCCCGGCGGCGACGCGCTCGTACTCGGCGCGGAACCGCTCGTCCTCCGCCTGCATCGCGCCGAAGGAGGCGTACTCCTCGGCGCTCGGCGTCCAGAACTTCGCCATCTGCGCATAGTGGGCGTCCAGTTCGGTGAACACCGCCGGATCGTCCACCGGCGTGCCCGCCTCCATCAGCCCGGCCATCCGGACCAGCGCGGCGGTGGCCTCCCGCTGCATGCGCTCGAGCTCCTCGGGCGAGGACGACTCGATCAGCCGGAGCTGCCCGGCGTTCTCCCACTGCTCGCCGTACTGCCGGGCGGCCTCGTCGCGGTAGCTCTCCGGGTCGAATCCCGCGAACAGGTTCTCCGGCTGGTTGATCTTCCGCATGGTCCCCATCTCCTTGTCGTGCCGGAGTTCGGCAATGGTGCCGGCGACGCTCGCGATCACCGAGTCGAGCCGGTCGCGTTCGGTGAGCAGCCGTTCGTGGTGCTCGCGCAGCGCCACCACCGGGTCGGTGTGCCGGTCCACGATCGCCCGCCGTTGGCCCCGATGCTGGCGGGGATCAGGAGCCCGATTTCGTGGTAATGGCGTAGAGTACGCGCCGTCACCCCGGCATCCGCGCCACTTCGGCGATCGATCAAGCCATCTCGCAGCCCCGCTTTTCCGATCCGTTTTCCGATCCGCTTGGTTTCGACCGTAGCCGTTGCCGTAACGGAAGGGTCAACACCGGCCTTTATCCAGGTCTGCCTGCGGACTCATGGCGCCGGACGCGGATTTACGCGGCCGTGCGGTGCCGGGTGGGAAGCTGGCGCGAGGTGGGAAGAGGCGATTTGATGAGGAGGTGCCCGATGAGGATCGGCATACCGGCGGCGGTGGCCGTAACGGCGGCGGTGCTGCTCGGGGCGTGTTCGGCCGCGCCGGAGACGGGGGTCGGGGCCGGGCGGACGCCGAGTCCGGCCCCCACGGAAAGCCCCGTGACCAGCCCGCCGGCCAGTCCTCCCAGTGGCGACATGCGGGTGGCGGAAGCGCGGACCCTGGTCAAGGGGCTGGCGGCGCCGTGGGCCATCGCCTTTTTGCCGAATGGCGACGCGCTGGTGACCGAACGGGATTCGGCGCGCCTGCTCCGGGTGACCCCGCAGGGGAAGGTCACGCCGCTCGGCACGATCGAGGGCGTTTCCCCGGCGGGCGAGGGCGGCCTGATGGGCGTCGCGGTTTCACCGGACCACGCCGATGACAATTACATCTTTCTCTACTTCACCGCCGATGACGACAACCGGATCGTGCGTTACCGGCTCACCGGCAATGGGCTTTCCGACGCCCGGGTCATTCTCTCCGGCATTCCCAAGGGCGCCATTCACAATGGCGGCCGGCTGGCCTTCGGCCCAGACCGGCGGCTTTACGCCACGACCGGGGAGGTCGGCGACCGGCCGCTCGCCCAGGACCGCGGCTCCCTGGCCGGGAAGATACTGCGGATGACCGTGGACGGCAAGCCCGCGCCGGGCAACCCGTTCGACGGCTCCCTGGTGTGGAGCTACGGCCACCGCAACGTGCAGGGCCTCGCCTGGGACCCGGCCGGGCGGCTGTTCGCGACCGAGTTCGGGGCCGACACCTTCGACGAGGTCAACCTCATCCGCGAAGGACAGAACTACGGGTGGCCCGAGGTCGAGGGCGTGGGCGGCGGCGGCCGGTTCGTGGACCCACTGCTGACCTGGTCCACCGGCGAGGCTTCGCCGTCCGGGCTCGCGTACGCGGGCGGCTCGCTGTGGGCGGGCGCGCTGCGCGGCGCGCGGCTGTGGCAGGTGCCGGTGTCCGGCGAGGGCGCGGTGGGCACGCCGGTGGCCCACTTCCGCGAGGAGTACGGCCGGCTGCGCGCGGTCGCCGCCGCCCCCGACGGCTCACTGTGGGTGGCCACCAGCAACAAGGACGGCCGCGGCTCCCCCGCTGCCGACGACGACCGCGTTCTCGTCGTCCCCGCCGGCTGACGCGAGGGCCCGGCTCAGCTCCCGCCGCTCGGCTTCGGGGACGCGGTGGGGGCGGGCCCGCAGGTCAGGTCGGTCTCCGGGCGGTACACCGTGCGGATCGGCGAGTCGCGCCTGATCTCTTTCCCGTCGTTGAAGAAGACCCGGGTGACCTCGATGGTGAACCCGCGCTGCCCGGTCATCGGAATGCAGTCCGGCTTGTCGTCGGTCTCACGGGTGAAGTCGGTGAAACTGTGCGGCTCGGTGGCCACCGCCTTGATGGTGTCGTACCGTTTGGTCCCCCAGAACGACACCGTGATCGACGTCGAGGTATAACTGGTCTTGATCAGCACCCCGTGGCCGGAGTCGTTCTGCCACTGGAAGTCCGGTTGCGGGAAGGACACCGTGGACTCCCGGCCCGCCGGATACCGGGAGATGTAGAACTCGTGCGGCGTGTGCTTCACGTCCTTCAGGCCCGCGAAGAACACGGCGTTGTACATCGTCGTGACGAACTGGGAGATGCCACCGCCCACCTCGTTCACCAGGCGGCCCGCGGTGATCTGCGGGGCCGGGACGAAACCGCGCGCCGTGTCGCGCCGCCCGACGATCTCGTTGAGTGAGAACGTCTCCCCAGGCTTGACCAGGTGCCCGTCCAGGATGTCGGCGATCGCGTGGATGTTGGTCACCCGGGGAGCGCAGCAGGGGTGCTGGGTGGTGAACTCGCTGATCTTCTCCTTGATGCCCAGCTTGCGCACCTCGGCCGCGCCCACCCTCGGCTCGACCTCGACGAGCGACACCCGGATCGTCCGGCTCCCGCCCTCCTCGACGACCTTCTCCACCGCCGCGGCCAGCTTGTCGGCATCGACGCCGAGGCCGGGCTTGCCGGGGGTCAGCTTCGGCTTGCCGTTGACGATGTCGTAACCGGCCTCGACGGGGGCCTTGGCCGGGTCCACCAGGCGGCTTTCCACCGCGGCCAGCGCCGCCTTGGCGTCGAAGACCGGGTCGAGCCCGCCGCTCTCGCCCGGCTCGAAGGTGAGGTTGGCGGCCAGCACGGACGGCGTCAGCCGAGCGCGCCCGACGCCCGTGCTGAGCACGATCGGCGCGGCGACCGCAGCCCGGGCCATCGCCGCCGCCGCCTTGAACTCCTTCTTGGCGACCTTGGGCCGCACCACGGTGACCGGAAGCTGGACGGGGCCGCTCGCCTCCGACAGGTAGGCGCCCTTGATCAACTCGGCGGCGGCGGCCCGCTGCAGCGCGGCGCCGTCACGCGGCTCGACGATCCGCGGCCGGACGCCGCTGTAGCGGATCTCGCCCTCGCGCACCGGCCGGTCGATCTTCTTGGCCAGGTCGTCAACGGCCTCCGACAGCCGGGCGGAGTCCACTGTGATCTTGGGTTCGAGCACGGTGGTGCCGGTCAGCCCGCGCCACACCTCGATCGGATCGGGGAACCCGCTGGGGGCGTGCTCGATGGTGCCCACCACGTCGAGCTCCAGCCCGGCGCGCTCCGGCTTGATCTCGTACGGCACGCTCAGCGCCCGTACGGTGATCTCCTCCCTGCTGCGCTCGTCGAGCCGCTCGCGCAACCGCTCGGCCGCCTGGGTGACGGTCAGCCCGCCGAGATCGACGCCCCGCACGGTGGTGCCGGGCAGGATGGCGCCCGACATGTACACCGCGGGCAGGGTATAGGCCAGGGCCAGGACGATCAGCACGCACATGACCGTGACGAGCGTGCCGCGCCCGCGGCGGCGCGGCGGCGGGTCGGGCACCTGGATCTGCACGGGAGCGCCACCGCTGAACGTGTGATCGCCCTCCATCGCCCCGGAGACCGGTGCCGACAGCGGCGCGGACAACGGAACCGGATGACGCCGCTCCGGCGGGCCGGAGGTGGGCCAGGGCTGCGGCGGCAACGGCACCGGGGGCAGCTTGGTACCGGCCGCGGAATCGGAGCCACCGGCATTTTCCGATGGTGAATCCAATCCGCCGAAAATGTCGGGAGAAACCCCTGGCGGCAGTTTTCTGTCGCCGTCACCGTCCGGGTCGGACGCTTCGGAACGCTGCTCCGCGGCCCCGGGCTTTCCGCGTTTTCCGGCCTTGCCGCCGGACTCCGGCGGAGCGGGCAGGGGTATCGCAGCGAACGGGTCCGTCGGCGGGTCTATCGACGCTCCGGCGTTCCGCACGCCTCCGTCCTCTCGCTTCGTGGCCTCTCCTCACGCAACCCTACGGCACGGCCGTGATCTGATGTCGCAGAAAGAAGACATTGCACATCGAGGTCCGGCGGTGCCGAGCGGTCCTGCGATTTGGCAGGGAGTCGGGCTGGTCCTGTGACGCACAGGTATTCAAGGTAGCGGCGCGCGCTCACCCGGGAAAGCCCGATGAACACGGTTCTTTCCGCGTGCTAAGGAACGCGCGCCCGACCCTCTGCGGGGGCCTCGCTCACTCGGAGACGCCGAGCTTGGCCAGGATCAGCTCGCGGGCCCGGCCCGCGTCGGCCTTGCCCCTGCTGGCCTTCATCACCCCGCCGACCAGCGCGCCGACCGCGGCGACCTTGCCGCCGCGCACCTTGTCGGCCGCCGCCGCGTTGTCCGCGATGACCTGGTCGATGATCGCCGACAGCTCGCCCTCGTCGCTCACGACGCGCAGGCCACGCCGCTCCACGACCTCGTCGGGGCCGCCCTCGCCGGCCAGTACGCCTTCCAGCACCTGCCTGGCCAGCTTGTCGTTGACCGCGCCCTCGGCCACCATCGCGCACACCCGGGCCACCTGCACCGGCGTGATCGCCAGCTCGACCAGTGCGGAACCGGCCTCGTTGGCCCGCCTGGCCAGCTCGCCCATCCACCACTTCCGCGCGTCGGCGGGCGCGGCCCCGGCGGCGACGGTCGCCTCCACCAGGTCGATCGCGTCGGCGTTGTGCATCGAGCGCATGTCCAGGTCGGACGCGCCCCACTCCTCCTGCAACCGCCCGCGGCGCACCCGGGGCAGCTCCGGCAGCCCGGACCGCAGGCTCTCCACCCACTCCGGGTCGGGGGCGATCGGCACCAGGTCGGGCTCGGGGAAGTAGCGGTAGTCCTGGGCCTCTTCCTTGGACCGCCCGGCGGTCGTGGCGCCGGTGTCCTCGTGGAAGTGCCGCGTCTCCTGGATGATCCGGCCGCCGTCGGCGAGGATCGCGCCCTGCCGCTCGATCTCGTGCCGGACCGCCCGCTCCACGCTGCGCAGCGAGTTGACGTTCTTGGTCTCGGTACGGGTGCCCCAGGTGGACGTGCCGCGCGGCATCAGCGAGACGTTGACGTCACAGCGCAGCGACCCCTCCTCCATCCGCACGTCGGACACCCCGAGCGCGCGCATCAGCTCACGCAGCTCCGCGACGTACGCCCTGGCGATCTCCGGCGCGAGCCGGTCGGTGCCCTCGATCGGCCTGGTCACGATCTCCACCAGCGGGATGCCCGCACGGTTGTAGTCGACGATCGAGTGGTCGGCCCCCTGGATCCGCCCGGTCGCCCCGCCCACATGGGTGGACTTCCCGGTGTCCTCCTCCAGGTGCACCCGCTCGATCTCGACCCTGACGATGCGCCCGTCCACCTCGACATCGAGGTACCCGTCGGTGCACAGCGGCTCGTCGTACTGGCTGATCTGGTAGTTCTTCGGCATGTCCGGGTAGAAGTAGTTCTTCCGCGCGAACCTGCACCACGACGCGATCGAGCAGTTCAGAGCCAGCCCGATCCTGATCGTCGACTCGATCGCCTTCTCGTTGGCCACCGGCAACGACCCCGGCAACGCCAAACACACCGGACACACCTGCGTGTTCGGCGCCCCCCCGAACTCCGCCCTGCACCCGCAGAACATCTTCGACGCCGTCCCCAGCTCGACATGGACCTCCATGCCCAGCACGGGCTCGAAGCGCTCAAGCGCCTCGTCGTAGGCCATGAGTGTCTCAGTGCTCATCAGCTCTCCCACCACTTCTCACATATCCCTGGTCGTCAGCCGTACCGGAAGCCCAGCCGATCCAGCGCGCGCACCATCTCGTTCCACCAGTCGCCGAACGCGGGAACCTCCCGCAGCAGCGGTATGTTCAGATTCTCCGCGATCTCACTGAAGTATCGCTCCACATCGTCGCCGTCCGGCCGCACTCTGCGATGACGCCTGACCAGCGACCGCATCACCTGGCCCAGCACCGCCTTGGGGTCGGGCACCCCCTCGGCCTGCGTGGCCTGCGCCGGGACCAGTGCCCTGACCCTGTCCTCGGGCACGGACAGCGCCATGGCCAGCGTACGCGGGTCGGCGAGGATCCAGACCTCGGTCTCGCGTACCGGCACCACGGACACGCAGTCCTCGGTCACCCCGGCCTTGTCCAGTGCCGCGCGCACCTCGGCGATCTTCTGCTCCGCCGTACGCCTCGGGGCCCCGTCGTGGTGGTAGAGCAGCACGTCGAAGGCCCCGCGCTCGCGCAGCACCGCCGCCACGATCTCCGCGGGGATCTGGTGGTCGGCGCGGAGCACCCGGACGTCTCTGACCTCCACGTCGCCGGGGAAGGTCTCCAGGCAGATGGCGTGCGTGGCCCGCTGGAGCAGCACCGGCAGCAGCCACTCGTCGGTCCGTCCTTCGCACACGAGCACGGACTGCAGGCTTCTCATGGGGAGAGCGACTCCCTCCCGGCACGGAAGCGGTCGAGTTCGCTCTCCGTCACCCGGGGAAGCTCCTCTCCCGGCATCTTGTTGGGCTGCCCCGGCTCCACCAGCCGTCTCGCTTGGGTGACCCGCGAGGCCACGCCGTTCTGGATGCGGGTCACGTTGTCCAGGAAGACGATCTCGCGACGCGGGACGGTGTCCAAAACCACCGGCGAATGGCTGGTGATCAGCACCTGCTTGAGCGGCCAGTCGGGATCGTCGTGAGCCGGATCGCTGACCAGGCGGCGCATGGTGGTCAGCAGCTCGCGCAGCCGCTCGGGGAACACGCCGTTCTCAGGCTCCTCCACGGCGAGCATCCCGGACTTGTGCGGGTCGTTGAGCACGGCCAGCAGCGCCAGCACCCGCAACGTGCCATCGGAGGCCACCTCCGCCCCGAACCTCGGGGTGTCCCGGCCCTCGAACACGATCCGCAGGTCACGCCGTTCGATGTCCTCGATCACGTCGAACGACACGACCTCCCGCACGATCCGCACCAGATCGGCCTTGATCTCGGCCAGCACCCCCTGCGGCTCCTCGGCGGTGGCACTCGCCCGCCGTAGGAACTCCAGGTAGGCGGGCAGCCCACCGCCATTCGGCTGAAGGTCGGGCCGCGCGGGCATGGGACTGACCCGCCGGAGCGCCGTGTCCTCCAGTTGGAAGGCGTCGATCGCGGCGAGAGTGGTCTCGACGCCGTGGAACAAGGCCTTGTCGTCGGGCAGAGACCTCCATTTCGCCTGGTCCATATAGCTGATGTAATTCGCCGACCAGGCGGGATCGGCGTTGATCGACTCCGCCCAGCGGTCGGCCGACTCGCCCAGTGGAGAGAACGATCCCACGGTCCTGATCCCGTTCTCGATGAGCCGGACCGTGACGTCATAACGCCACCGGGAGCCGGGCCACTCCCCCTCGGGCACGTCCCAAAGCCGTGGGTCCACCACGCACTCGACGCCGAATGTCATCGTGTCCACCCGGGAGCCGTCGCCGAGCTGCCGGAACAGGCCGATCGCATCCCCCCGAACCGCGTCAACGGCGTCGAAGACGCTGCCGCGGGACAACGCTGACAGGAAGCGCAGCGCGTCGAACAGGTTGGATTTGCCGCTGGCGTTGGTGCCGATGACGGCGAGGAACGGCGGCAGATCGATGCTGAAGTCGGCGAAGGACTTGAAGCCGTCGATCTCGATGCGGGTGATCATGCCACCGTTCCTCCCCTCTTGCTACAGGGCCGGGGCCTTGGACAGCAGGGGGCCGCCCCAGCGGGACTCCAGGGCCGTTTCCAGAGCGGCGCCGACGCGGTAGCAGCGGTCGTCGCCGAGGACCGGGGCCATGATCTGGAGGCCGACCGGGAGGCCGTCCTCGTCGGCGAGGCCGCAGGGGATGGAGATGGCCGCGTTGCCGGCGAGGTTGGCCGGGATG
This sequence comes from Spongiactinospora gelatinilytica, assembly GCF_003236385.1. Lineage (GTDB taxonomy): Bacteria > Actinomycetota > Actinomycetes > Streptosporangiales > Streptosporangiaceae > Spongiactinospora > Spongiactinospora gelatinilytica. Next base: position 23,726 of record NZ_POUA01000022.1, on the reverse strand, counting down.
GTGCAGAGGTCGGCGAGGTACATCGCCATCGGGTCGTCCACGCGCTCGCCGATCGGGAAGGCGGTGGTCGGGGTGGTGGGCGAGATAAGGACGTCGACCTGGTGGAAGGCGGCCTCGAAGTCGCGGGCGATCAGGGTGCGGACCTTCTGGGCCTGGCCGTAGTAGGCGTCGTAGTAGCCGCTGGACAGGGCGTAGGTGCCGAGCATGATGCGGCGCTTGACCTCGGGGCCGAAGCCGGCCGCCCGGGTCATCGCCATGACCTCCTCGGCGCTGCGCTCGCCGTCGTCGCCGACCCGCAGGCCGTACCGCATGGCGTCGAAGCGGGCCAGGTTGGAGGAGCACTCCGAGGGCGCGATCAGGTAGTAGGCCGGCAGCGCCGTGGTGAAGGACGGGCAGGACAGCTCGACGACCTTGGCGCCCAGGGACTCCAGCAGCTCGACGGTCTCGTGGAAGCGGGCCACCACGCCGGCCTGGAAGCCCTCGCTGTCGAACTCCCGGACCACGCCGACGCGCAGCCCCGCGATGTCGGCGCGCTTGGCCGCCTCGACGACGCCGGGGACCGGCGCGTCGATCGACGTGGAGTCCATCGGGTCGTGGCCGGAGAACGCCTCGTGCAGCAGCGCCGCGTCGAGCACGTTGCGGGCGAACGGCCCGGGGGTGTCGAGCGAGGAGGCGAACGCGATCAGCCCGTACCGGGAGGAACCCCCATAGGTCGGCTTCATGCCGACGATGCCGGTGACGGCGGCGGGCTGCCGGATCGAGCCGCCGGTGTCGGTGCCGGTGGACAGCGGGGCGGCGTAGGCGGCGACGGCGGCGCTGGAGCCGCCGGAGGAGCCGCCGGGGACGCGCGTGAGGTCCCACGGGTTGCGGGTGGGGCCGAACGCGGAGTTTTCGGTGGAGGAGCCCATCGCGAACTCGTCCAGGTTGGTCTTGCCCAGGATCACCAGCCCGGCCTCGCGCAGCCGCCGGGTGACCGTCGCGTCGTACGGCGGGCGCCAGCCCTGGAGGATCTTCGAGCCCGCGGTGGTCGGCATGTCGGAGGTGGTGAAGACGTCCTTGTGCGCGATCGGCACGCCGGCCAGCGGCCCCAGCCTCTCGCCCTTCGCCCGGCGTTCGTCGATCGCGCGCGCCTGGGCGAGCGCCGACTCGGCGGCCACGTGCAGGAAGGCGTGGACCTTGCCGTCGATCTCGGCGACGCGGTCGAGATGGGCCTGGGCCACCTCGACGGCGGACACCTCGCCCGCGCCCAGCAGCGCGCCCAGCTCGGCGGCGCTCTTGCGGATCAGGCTCATGCCTCCTCCCCGAGGATGCGCGGCACCCGGAACCGGTCGTCCTCCACGGCGGGCGCGCCGGACAACGCCTGCTGCGGCGTGAGGCTCGGGCGCACCTGGTCGGGGCGGTAGACGTTGGTGATCGGCAACGCGTGCGACGACGGCGGCACATCCTCGGCGGCGACCTCGCTCACCTTGGCGACAGCGACGATGATGGCATCGAGCTGGGCCGCGTAGTGGTCGAGCTCGTCGTCGGAGAGCGCCAGCCGGGACAACCGCGCCAGATGGGCGACCTCGTCGCGGGTTATGGCTGACATAAGTCGTTAACCCGTTTCATGAATGGCGATTGGACACAGCCATCCTAGGGGCAGTGACCGGCCGTGGCCGAACGGATAAGCGCCAGGGCGGGCCCGCGCCTCACCATTCGTGCCTCACCAGAGGTCGGCCATCGCCAGGCCGTCGGTGAGCCCGTCGTTGAACCCGGCCTTGCCGACCGCCGCGGGCATGCGTTCGCCCGCGGGGACGGTACGCGCCGCCGCGCCCGCCGCGGTGAACACCGCCGCCGGTCCCTGCGCGGGCGCCAGCATCGTACGGCGGGAGCGCAGCCAGGTGGTCGCCTCGCCGGCCGGCATCGCCGCGCAGAACCACCAGCCCTGCCCGACGTCGCAGCCCATCTCCGAAAGCCGCCTGCTGACCTCGTCGGTCTCGACGCCCTCGGCGACCGAACGCAGCCCGAGCGAACGCACCAGATCGATGATCGAGCGCACGATGCGCGCGTTGTCCTCACCGGCGGGGTCGGCCAGCCGCCGTACGAAGGACGCGTCGATCTTGACCTCGGAGACCGCCATCCGCTGTAGCCGTACCAGCGAGGAGTATCCGGTGCCGAAGTCGTCGAGCGCGAGCGGCACACCGAGGCCGACCAGGGCGTGGATCATGTCGGCCGCGTACGCCTGGTCGGTCATCAAGATCCGCTCGGTGACTTCGAGCTGGATGGCGGTGGGCGGCAGGCCGTAGCGGTCCAGCCCGGCCGCCAGGCGCTCGGGCAGACCGCTGTCGAGCAGGTCGCGGGCCGAGACGTTGACCGAGACCTGCACCCGCAGCCCGGCGTCCCACCAGCTCGCGGCCTGTTTCAGCGCCGCGTCGATGACGTACTGGGTGAGCTGCCGCATCAGGTAGGACTGTTCGGCGAGCGGCACGAAGTCGGCGGGGGCGATCAGGCCCCTGGTCGGGTGCTCCCAGCGCAGCAGGCCCTCCAGGCCGACGACCCGGCCGGTGCCCAGGCCGATCTTGGGCTGGTAGTGCAGGGTCAGCTCCCCGGCGTCCAGGCCGCGGCGCAGGTCGCCGAGCAGCAGCAGTCGCTCCGGGGAGTTGCGGTCGCGGTCGGCGACGTAGGTCTCGACGCCGGTGCGCCCCTCCTTGGCCAGGTACATCGCGACGTCGGCGCGTTGCAGCAGGAGCTGGAAGTCGGGGGCGTGGTCGGGGTGCAGCGCGATGCCGACCGAGGCGTCCAGGTCGAAGGTCATGCCCTCCAGGCGCACCGGTTCGGTCAGCGCCACCCGCAGCCGCGCGGCCACCTCCCTGGCCGCCGTGGCGTCTCTGACCGAGGGCAGGAGTACCGCGAACTCGTCTCCGCCGAGCCTGGCCACCACGTCGCCGGGGCGCACACTGTGGGTGAGGCGGTGCGCGACGATCTGGAGCAGCCGGTCGCCGACCGGGTGTCCGAGGGTGTCGTTGACCTCCTTGAAGCGGTCCAGGTCGAGCAGGAACAGGCCGACCCGGTCTTCGCCGCGCGCCTCGGCGATGGCCTCCTCGGTGCGCAGCAGCAGCAGTTTGCGGTTGGGCAGCCCGGTCAGGCCGTCGTGCAGGGCCTGGTGGTCGCGGCGCATCGACATGCCGGCGGTGAAGTAGACCGCGACCAGCGGGGCGACGAACAGCGGCACGAGCACCGGCGAGTACGTCATCACGACGACCACCAGCGGGGCCAGGCCGAGCAGCCCGGTGTAGACGAGGGCCTGGTGGCCGATGGTGGCCCTGATCACCCGCATCGGGGAGCGGCGCTCGTGCAGGGACACCGCCCAGCACACCAGCATGGCGCGGACCAGGAAGTAGGCCGCCGCGGCGAACACGATGGCGATCAGGTCGCCGCCGCCGGGGACCCAGGGGGCGAGCGGGCTCGGCCGGATGCCGAAGGCGGTCAGCACCGCGGCCGCCGCCGTGCCGGCCATGGTGACCTGGGCGATGTTGAACATCACCCGGTGCCATGCCTTGCGGGTGACCACGCCGTTCACCAGTACCGCGACGGCGTGCAGCAGGAGCGCCACCGGCAACCCGTAGTGCATGAGCACGGCGAAGTTGAACATCACCGAGGGGTAGGTGCCGTTGACCACCACCGACGAGGAGATCATCACCGGCCGCAGCTCGCCGAGCACGACCAGGACGCCGAGCATCCAGAACAGCGGTTCGCGGGTGAGCCCCGCCGCCTCGGCGGGGTCGAGCAGAGCCAGGGCCACGGCCAGCGTCGTGAAGCCGATCGTGATGACGCCCGCCAGGTAGGCCCACAGCGGTGAGCCGACGCGGGGTCCGGTGTCGCGTGTGTCGGTCGGGTCGGTCATGAGTAACGAAACCCCCTGGAGGTCACTATGGGAGGGTACGACCTATGGGCCACTTCGCGAAACCGGCTGCGTACGGTGCGTCACGGGCGATTTCTGGGGAAATGTCACTATTCACCCAATGAGTGACGACAGAGCGCTACATCGCCGCCGGTTCGGTCATGATTTCGTCACCCTCAGTGAGGGAAGAATTCGGAAATTTCGTATACCAAATTTGGCCGGAACAGGGGTTCCGGCTGTTCTCCCATGCTGCCCCCGATGCCCGTCTGGTGTCCGTCGTCTCACGTGGTCGTCCCGCAGTCGTGACCTTCAGGACCCCGGCTCGGGCTCTTGCGCAGGCCCCGGCTCAGGCCCCGGTTCAGCCTCGGGCTCGGGCTCAGCATCGGGCTCAGGTTCGGGCCGGACGGCGTCCGGGCCCTCGGAGAGCAGCAGGTGGAAGGCGGCCTCATCGAGGATCGGCACCCCGAGCTGAAGCGCCTTGTCGTACTTCGACCCGGCGTTCTCCCCCGCCACCAGGAAGCTCGTCTTCTTCGACACCGACCCGATGGCCTTGCCCCCGCGCTTGGCGATCTCCTCGCCCGCCTCGTCCCGGCTGAAGTCGTCAAGGCTGCCGGTGACCACGAACGTCAGCCCGGCCAGGGTCTGCGGAAGCTGCTCGGCGGGCGGATCGTCGACCATCCGCACCCCGGCCGCCCGCCACCGGTCGACGATCTCGCGGTGCCAGTCGACCGCGTACCACTCCTTGACCGAGGCGGCGATCGTCGGCCCGACGCCCTCGACCTCGGCCAGCTCCTCCTCGGTGGCCGCGAGGATCCGGCCGAGGTCGCGGAACTCGGCCGCCAGCGCCTGCGCCGCCGTGGGCCCCACATGCCGGATCGACAGTGCCACCAGCACCCGCCACAGCGGCTGCCGCTTGGCCTTCTCCAGCTCCTCCATCAACTCCAGGGTGAGCTTCTTCGGCTCGCCCTTGAGATTGGCGAAGAACGTGACGACCTTCTCCTCGCCCGTCTTCTCGTCGATCTTGGGCAGCCCGGTCTCCCGGTCGCGGATCACCGTCCGGATCGGCAGCAGTCGCTCGACGGTCAGGTCGAACAGGTCGGCCTCGGTGCGGATCGGCGGCTGCTCCGGCGGGAGCGGCCGGGTGAGCGCGGTGGCCGCGATGTAGCCAAGTGACCCGATGTCGAAGGCCCCGCGCCCGGCCGCGAAGAAGACGCGCTCACGCAACTGCGCCGGGCAGGTCTCGGCGTTGGGGCAGCGGATGTCGACGTCGGCCTCCTTCTGGCGGCGCAGCTCGGTGCCGCACTCGGGACAGTGCGTCGGCATCACGAACTCCCGCTCGGAGCCGTCGCGCAACTCGGTCACCGGCTTGACGATCTCGGGGATGACGTCGCCCGCCTTGCGCAACACCACGGTGTCGCCGATCAGCACGCCCTTGCGGGCCACCTCCGAGGCGTTGTGCAGAGTCGCCCGCTCGACCGTCGACCCGGCCACCTCGACGGCCTTCATCACCCCGTACGGGGTGACCCTCCCAGTGCGCCCGACCCCTACCTGAATGTCGAGAAGCTGGGTGTTGACCTCTTCGGGTGGGTATTTGTAGGCGATCGCCCACCGGGGCGCGCGGCTCGTCGAGCCCAGCGCGCGTTGCACCGACAGCCGGTCGGCCTTGATCACCACACCGTCGATCTCGTAGGCGGGATCGTGGCGGTGCTCCCGGTAGTGCTCGATGTACGCCTTGATCCCGTCGAGGTCCTTTACCACCTGGTACAGGTCGCTGACCGGCAGGCCGAACTCGCGCAGCCGCGCGTAGACCTCCGACTGCGACTGCGACTGCGGCTCGCGCGCGCCGCCCTGCCACAGGCCCACCCCATGGGTGATCATCCGCAGCTCGCGCTGCGCGGTGACCCTCGGGTCCTTCTGCCGCAGCGAGCCGGCCCCGGAGTTGCGCGGGTTGGCGAACGGCTGCTTGCCGTCGGCCACGAGTTGCTCGTTGAGCCGCAGGAAGCCATCGACCGGCAGGAAGACCTCGCCGCGCACCTCCATCACGTCGGGGATGTCGGACCCGGTCAGCCGGTCGGGCACGTCGCGGATGGTGCGGACGTTGGGCGTCACGTCTTCGCCCTCGCGCCCGTCGCCACGGGTCGCGCCGCGCACCAGGCGGCCCTTCTCGTAGACCAGCGCGATGGCCAGCCCGTCGATCTTCAGCTCGCACAGGTAGGGCCCGGCGTCGCCCTCGGCCAGCTTCTCCACCCTGGCCATCCACGCTGTCAGCTCGTCGTCGGTCAGCGCGTTGTCCAGGCTCTCCAGCCGACGCAGGTGCCGCACGGTGGCGAAGTCGGTGGAGATCGGCGCGCCCACACGCTGGGTGGGCGAGTCGGGGGTGCGCAGCGCCGGGTGGGCCTCCTCCAGCGCGCGGATCTCCCGCATCCACCCGTCGTACTCCGCGTCGCTCGCCGTGGGCGAGTCGAGCACGTAGTAGCGCCAGTTGGCGTCGTCGATCAGCTCGGTGAGCTCGGCGTGCCGCCGCCTCGCCGAGACGTCCACGCCATTGTCGACGGCACTGTCACCAGCGCTGTCCACAGTGCCGTCGACACCGCTGTCAACGCCTTCGGCATCGGTGCCCATGGCCACCTCTCCCCTCTGTCGGCCGCGCCGGACTCGGTCCTGTACTGGAAAAACGTACCGCCTGGCACCGACAAACAGCGGCTGCGACCCTGGGCCAGGGGCTACTCCCCCGGATCTTCGCGCAGGACCACGGCGGCCTCGCGGCAGCGGGCCAGCGCCTGCCTGGCGTAGCGGGGCGAGGCCCCGGCCAGCCCGCAGGCGGGGGTCAGCACGACCTGGGCGGCGAGCGTGGCGGGCGGGAAGCCGAGCCTGCCCCACAGCCGCTGGGCGGGTCCGGCGATCACGCCGATGTCGGCGAGCGGTACGTCGGTGCCGGGGACCACGCCGAGGAACAGCGCCGTACCGGCCTCCACGGCCTCGCCGATCGCGTCCTCGTCACGGCGGCGCAGCAGCGCCGCGTCGGTCGACACGCCCTTGGCCCCGGCCCTCCGCAGCAGCGTGAACGGCACGCCGGGGGCGCAGCAGTGCACGATGGGGAACGCGTCCGTGGCGTCGAACACGGTGGTGAGGTGCCGTGCCACGATGTCGGGCTCGGCGGCGGGCAGCCGGGCGAAGCCCGAGGCGGTGGGGACCGTTCCGGCGAGTACGCCCGGCAGGCCAGGTTCGTCCACCTGTAGGACGATGGCGGTCACACCGGGCAGGCGCCGCCGTACCGTGTCCACGTGCGCGGCGACCCCCTCGGCCAGCGAGCCCGCCATGTCGCGCACGGCTCCCGGGTCGGCCAGCGCCTTGTCCCCGTACCGCAACTCGATCGCGGCGGCGAGCGTCCACGGCCCGCAGACCTGGAGCTTCAGCGGCCCCTCATAGCCCTGGGCGACCTCCTCCAGCCCGTCCAGGTCTCTGACCAGGTGGTCGTACGCCCTGCGGGCGTCGCGGCCCGGCCGGTCGGCGAACCTCCACCCGGACGGCTGGACCTCCACCGGCAGCTCCACCAGCAGCCCGGCGGTCCGGCCGATCATGTCGGCGCCGACACCGCGTGCGGGCAGCTCCGGGAGGTACGGCAGGGCCGGCACTTCGCCGAAGACCACCCGCAGCGCCTCCAGGTGGGACTCGCCCGGATGCGACCCGACTCCGGTCGCGGTGGCCTCACGCCAGGGATATTCACTCACGGCAGCTAGCGTAGGCCCCATGGAACTGACCAAGTTCACACACGCGTGCGTCCGGCTGGAGAAGGACGGCAAGGTCCTGGTCATCGATCCCGGCGCGTTCAGCGAGGAGTCGGCCCTGGAGGGCGCGGACGCGGTGCTGATCACGCACGAGCACTTCGACCACCTGGAGCCCGAACGGCTGCGCGCCGCCGCGGCGGCCGAGCCCGGGCTGTCCATCTGGACCTGCGACGCCGTCGCGAGGGTCCTGACGGACTCGGGGGTGCCCGCGCAGATCCAGACCGTCCGTCACGGCGACGCCTTCGAGGCGGCGGGCTTCCGGGTCCGGACCTTCGGCGAGCTGCACGCCAAGAACCACCCCGACCTGCCGCAGGTGCAGAACGTCGGATTCCTGGTGGAGGAGCAGGTCTTCTACGCGGGCGACGCCCTCACCGTGCCGGGGGTGGACGTGCACACATTGCTGGTGCCGACCGGCGGTCCGTGGCTGAAGCTGGCCGAGATGATCGGCTACCTGCGCGAGGTACGGCCCGAGCGCGCGTACTCCACGCACGACGCGCTCTACAGCGAGGCCGGTCTCGGGCTGATCGACAACTGGCTCGCCGGTGAGGGCGATGAGCAGAAGGCGGAGTTCCGCAGGCTGGCGATCGGCGAGACGGTCGCGCTGTGAGGCTCCAGGAGCCACCGGCCGGTGAAATTCGGTCGCACCGAAACCGGCCTGCTGACATACTCCGGCAGCGTGACAGCAGAGCCGACCCCCATCCTGACCGTCGGTGGCGACGACCGCGAGCTCGACGAACGGCTCGACCGGGAGCTGGCCGCGTTCAATGAGGCCGCCATCGGCGCGCCCTATGGCGATTCCTTCTCCGTCAAGGTCGTCGATGACGACGGCGAGCTGGTCGGCGGCCTGACCGCCTACACCTGGGGCGCCCTGTGCCTGATCTCGCTGCTCTGGGTCCGCGAGGACGGCCGCGCGCACGGCTGGGGCGCCAAGATCCTCAAAGCCGCCGAGCTGGAGGCCGGACGACGGGGCTGCGACCGGGTCATCGTCTCGACCTACACGTTCCAGGCGCCCGGTTTCTACCAGCGGCAGGGCTACGCCGAGATCAGCCGGGTGCCGGGCATCCCCGGCGGCCATGAGGACGTGTACCTCCTCAAGCGGCTGGAAGCCTGACCCATCGGCGTTGTCGGCCTTATCGGCTCGGGACCTCAGGCGGCGGCCGAGATGGTCGCCGAGCCGATCACGATGTCGCCGTCGTAGAGGACGGCCGTCTGGCCGGGCGCCACGCCGGTGGCCGGCTCGTCCAGCTCGATGTGCAGGGTGTCGCCGGTGAGCTGGGCCCGGCAGCCGTACACCTCGCCGTGCGCGCGAAGCTGCACGGTGCAGCCCCGAGGCTCGGCAGGGCCCGCGACCGGGCCGTTCCAGACCGGACGCTCGCAGGTGATCGACCCGACCTTGAGCGCTTCGCGCGGCCCCACGGTGACGGTGTTGGACACCGGCTCGATGGACAGCACGTAACGGGGACGGCCGTCGGCCGACGGACGGTCCAGGGCCAGGCCCCGGCGCTGCCCGATGGTGTAGCCGTAGGCCCCGTGGTGGCCGCCGACCACCTCCCCGGACAGGGCGTCGATGACCGGCCCCTCCGCCGTGCCCAGCCGCTCGGCCAGGAAGGAGCGGGTGTCGCCGTCGGCGATGAAGCAGATGTCGTGGCTGTCGGGCTTGTCGGCGACCGACAGCCCGCGGGCCGCGGCCTCCGCCCTGACCTCGGCCTTGGTGGAGTCGCCCAGCGGGAACATGGCGTGCCCGAGCTGCCGGCCGGTGAGCACGGCGAGCACGTAGGACTGGTCCTTGTCGGCGTCAACGCTGCGTCGCAGCACGCCGCCGGACAGGCGCGCGTGGTGCCCGGTGACCACGGCGTCGAACCCGAGCGCCAGCGCCCGGTCGAGCACCGCGGCGAACTTGATCTTCTCGTTGCAGCGCACGCACGGATTGGGCGTACGGCCGGCGGCGTACTCGCTGACGAAGTCGTCCACCACGTCACGGGCGAAACGCTCGGCCATGTCCCAGATGTAGAAGGGAATGCCGATCACGTCGGCGGCCCGCCTGGCATCCCGCGCGTCCTCGACCGTGCAACACCCACGCGCCCCGGTGCGGTACGACTGCGGGTTGGCCGACAGCGCCAGATGCACGCCGGTGACATCATGCCCGGCCTCGGCCGCCCGCGCGGCGGCCACGGCCGAATCGACACCGCCCGACATGGCGGCAAGCACACGAAGTCCCATAACACCATCGAGCGTACCCGCCTTCGCCGGGCGATCGTGAACCTCCGCCGCCTCCCGCCCGACTGTGTGGGTGACAGGAGGACGAGATGACCGATGAGGCACTGGTGATCCGCGCCCAGTTGGGCGAGCGCGAGGCGCTGGCCGAGCTGCTGGCGCGGTGGCGGGTGCCGGTGTGGACGTACGTCCGGCGCATGCTGGACGCCGACCGGGCCGACGACGTCAGCCAGGAGATCTGGCTGGCCGTGGTCCGCGGCCTGCCCCGGCTCAGGAAACCCGGCCGGTTCACGCCATGGCTGTTCACGATCGCCCGGCGTTCGATCACCGAACGGCTGCGCGCGGAGTACGCCCAGGCCGAGAAGGTCTTTCTGGTCGGCGACAGCACGGTAGAAGATCCGGCCGAGGCCATGGTGGATCGGGCCGCCCTGGTGAGCGCGCTGTCCGCGCTGCCGGTACTGGAACGGGAGATCCTCGTCCTTTTCTACCTGGAGGACCTGCCAGTGGAGGAATGCGCGCACATCTGCCAGATCCCCGCCGGAACGGTCAAATCCCGGCTCAACCGCGCCCGCCGCCTGCTGCGCGAACACCTGGAGGAGAAGGGAGACCTGCCATGACCGACGAACCGCGCCTGTCGGCGCAAAACATGATCGAACACCTGACGCCGGTACTGTCACCGAGAACCCGCATCCGCGCGGTGACGGCACTGGTGGCGGGCACGACGGGCGGGGCGTTCACCGGCGCCCTGTGGTGGTCGGAGCCCGGCCCCCTCCCCGGCCACACCCATCTGGCATTCGCGATGTTCACCACGTTCTGCCTGGCCTGGGCGGGGTACGGCGGCTGGCTGCTGACCCGCCGGGTCCCACTGTTCGCCACCGACCGCCTGATCGCCGCCTGGCTCGCCCTGACCGCCTCCATCACCACCACGGCGGTCCTGACGACCGTCGCCGCCCAGCGCGACACCGCCACCTGGCCGGTCCTGACGGTCGGGGGCGTGTTCATCACCACGTCCCTGCTCCTGACGGTACGCGCCCACCTCCGACGAGCGGCCCTGGTACGCCGCCTGCTCGAACTGACCCACCGCGAGAACCAGTGAACGCACCCGCCCCACGGACGGGCCGGATTTCGCGCTGCAGGATCGTGTCGGCCCCCGCGGACGATGGGGAACCGCTCATGGCGTTCCCTCCCACGCGTCACCGGCCACGGAGACGGTCGCACCTTCCGTGCGATGCGCGGTGACCAGGGTCGTGCCGTACCGATAGTCGTAGATGGGCCCGCGCGGCGCGGGACCAGACACGCGTACCGGACCCGGCCCCGCGCCCTCGGAAACGACGCGAGGTCATCGAGCATCGCCTTCTCGGCGGCGACCTCATCCCTGGTCACGCCGCCTGCGCCGGAGTCGCCGGCGTCGACCTCCCACACCACGAACAGATCGCTGTCTCGGTCGATGGGGTACGGCACGGTCCAGGACCCGCCTGATGTGCGGGGCGCCTGCTCAGGAAGCATGGCGACGACCGTAGGCAACAGACTGTGACGGAGGAGGCACAGAATGTGCCCCCTCGTTCCGGTCAGACCAGAAGGCCGATAAGGTCCGCCAGCTCTCGTACCTGCTAGCGCAGCCCGGCCGGACCCGCTTCTACGAGCTCCAACACCATGCGCCGCGCGAAGCCGTTGTACCGGATCGTCTCCGGTGCCGTTCGGTTGGCAAGCTGAAGTGTCCCCAGTACAGCCGAGTGGTCGCGCCGGAGCCGGCGAGCGCGGGCGACCTCGATGAGATGCCGCCCACGCCGAGGTACCGAAGGAATCGCCGTCGATCCGGCGCGGTCGGCCTGTCGCGCGGCCTCGCCGCTCTTGTGCAGCTCCACGGCGATCGTCACAGCGTGCGGCTTCATGATGATCCGGGAGAACGACGTCCACGGCTGGTAGTACTGCGCAGGCAGGCGCCCCGCCACCCGCTCCGGCGTCAGCCCATAGGTCTCAGCGAGCACGGCCTGGGCCCGCCGCCGCGTGTCGCCACGGTACATCTGCGCCGCGACCTGGGCGTCACGCAGCAGGTCGGGCAGAAGCGCACCGAGCGCGGTCCGGTGATCAGGCGAGGAATGCCGGATCTGCCACGCTCGATCGAGCCGGGTGCGCAGGGTTCCCAACGGCTGCACTGCGCCGTCGGCGGCTTGGACGGGCAATGCGTTGACGGCCGCGCGAACCGCGGCGAGAGCGGGATGCCCCGGGCCGGTGAACATTCGCACCGGCATGGATTGATCGCCCGTGATTTCCGAAAGGTCGCGAACACGGAGGGCCTCCGCGAATTCCAGCAGTATCGGCAAACGGGGATTCTGTTGCAGCCGCCCCTTCTCCACTCTCTTCAGCCACGACTCACTCTTACCGACCAGGCCCGCCAGGACCTCGCGGGTCATCCCGCGGCGTTCACGTAGCTTCTGGATGCGCTGCCCCAATGTGAGTTCCGGCGCGCTGGAATCATCGGTACCGTCGCTCAAGGCCGTGCTGCCTTTCGTTGAAGTCTCGACGACCTCAGGCTAGGCGCGCAGGTCTTGCTCATGCCAGGGATCACGCAGGTCCGAACCGTGAAACGCCCTGTTGTGTCACAACAATGCCCGGAATGCCGACCTTGGGGCCACGCCCTTGGAGATGCCGATCCGTCCGTTCAGAAGTAGAGGTACGGGGAGGGCACAGTGGCGTGAAGGCCGACGCCGTACAGCGGCTTTAGCCACCATGCCCAAGTCACGGAAGAGGCCGGCGCACACCTCGGGCCGCACACCCGATCGTCGGGCTAACGGCAGCCCACCGGCCATCAGGGACCGTCTTAGCCGGTGCTGGAACGGCGGGCGACCACGACACACACGAAACTCGGACACAAGGCCACAACCGAGCACGGCGGGCGGCGAGAGCAGGCCTGCCGTACATCGGGCGAAGCCCGGCGTCCGAGCGAAGCGAGGGCCTTTGGGCGCGCGGAGCGCGTCCCCGCCGGAGGCGGGGGAATGCGAGCGATCATGGACTCTCCCACCGTGGCCAAGCACGGCCTGCGCGAGCGAAGCGAGGCGCTCGGCTTTGCCCGGGCGCGGCCGTGTCCGGAGCGACGAGCGATGGAGTGAGGGAGCGAGGGAGCGAGGGACGAGCGAGTGAGCGACTGAGCGACTGAGCGAGGAGAGGAGGGCGCGGCCTTGAGGGCGCCCGGGCCTAGCGTGAGCTAAGCGAGCGCCATGGGCACAACGAGCGCCATGACCACATAGCGGATAGCATCCCCTGCATGCGATTGTTCGGCCGCGATGGTGGGGAGTCCGGGCCGCGTTCTCGGCGTTCCGCGGAGATCGCGAAGTTCTGGGAGTGGTGGTCACAGGCAAGGCCGGAGCTGGACGGGCTGGTCGTGGCTGGGGAGAACGACGAGCTGGCCGAGCGGATCGAGGCCGCCGTGGCGGCGGTGCATCCGTCGCTCGTGTGGGAGATCGCCCCCGGCCGGTCGGCGGAGCAGGCGCTGGTGGTGACCGCCGCGGGCGATCCCGAGCTGCGCTCGCTGGCGCACCGCTGGGCGCTGGCCGCGCCGCCCCCTGACGAGCGCTGGGAGTACCACCCGGCGCGGCAGGCCAACCAGGCCGCCGCGGAGTTGTCGATCGACGTCGGCGGGTATGAGTTCGACTTCGACAAGCTGATGCTCGGGCTGCACGTACCGCGCGGCAAGCCGCGCGTCGATGTGACCGCCTACCATCCGATCTTCACACTGCTGGAGGAGGAGACCCGGCTGTCGGCCACGCTGCTCGCGCTCGACTGGCTGCTCGGCGAGGACGACGTGGCCCGCTGGATCGGTGAGATCCAGCCGGCCGCCTTCCAGCCCATCGACGCGGTGGCCGCGGTGCATCTGCCGAGCGTGGTGGCCGATGTGGCGGCGGAGTTCGCCGAGGAGCAGTGGGCGCTGATGGAGGGCCAGACGGCCGACGGCGCGAAGCTGGTCGCGACGGTACGTTATCCGCTGCGGCCGGTCGACTACCCGATCTTCGACCGGCATGTCGCGATCGGCCTGGGCTACCGGCACCGCGACGCCGACGGTCTGCCCGACGGGGCCTCGGTACCGGCGTTGCGCGACTTCGAGGAGCGGCTGGCGGCCGGGCTGAAGCCGGAGTCGGCGGTACTGGTGGCGTACATCGGCTCGGACGGCCAGCGGGTGATCCACATCTACGCCGACCCGGAGGGCGACGCCGAACGGCACGCCGAGGAGCTGGCGAGCAGCTGGCGGGAGGGCGACGTGGAGGTCGAGGCGGAGGACGACCCCGCCTGGGCGGAGGTCTCCCCCTTCCTCGCCTGACCTCCTACCGAACCGGCTCAGGCCGGCGCGGGAGGCGCATCCATCGCGGGGGGAGCCGATGATCTCGGCCGCCCGGCGGGCCGGCCCCGGCCGGCACGTCCACCACCAGGGCGAAGACCTCATCCAGGCCGGCACCCGGGCAACGACCGGCCCGCCGGCAGATCAGCCCAGGCCAATGCGTCCACCGCCCGGGCGATGTGGCGGGCGGTGGGTCAGCTCAGGCCGGCGCGGGAGGCGCGGTCCACGGCTGGGGCGATGACCTCGGCGAGGCGGTCGATGTCCGCCTGGGTGGAGGTGTGGCCGAGGGTGAAGCGCAGGGATCCGCGGGCCGCCGCGGCCCCCGTGCCCATCGCCAGCAGTACGTGCGAAGGCTGCGCCACCCCCGCCGAGCACGCCGAGCCCGTGGAGCACTCGACCCCCTTGGCGTCGAGCAGCATCAGCAGCGCGTCTCCCTCGCAACCCGGGAAGGAGAAGTGCGCGTTGCCGGGCAGCCGGTCGTCGGGGGCGCCGTTGAGGACCACGTCGGGTACGGCGGCGCGGACCTTCGCGATCAGCTCGTCGCGCAGCGCGGTCAGCCGCTTGGCCTGCTCCTCCTGCTCGGCCACCGCCCCGGTCACCGCAGCCGCGAACCCGGCCACCGCCGGGGCGTCGAGCGTGCCCGAGCGCACGTCGCGCTCCTGGCCGCCACCGTGCAGCACGGGAACCGGGTCGATGCCCCTGGCCAGCAGCAGCGCGCCGACCCCCATCGGGCCGCCCGCCTTGTGCCCGGACAGGGTGAGCGCGTCGACCCCCGAGCCCGCGAACGACACCGGAAGCTGCCCGATGGCCTGCACCGCGTCGGTGTGGAAGGGGACGCCGTGGTCGTGCGCGACGGCGGCGAGCACCTTGACCGGTTGCACCGTTCCGACTTCGTTGTTCGCCCACATGACGCTGACCAGGGCGACGCTCTCCGGGTCGCGTTCGATCGCGGCCCGGAGCGTGTCGGGGTGGACCCTGCCGTACTCGTCGACGGGCAGGAGTTCGACCTGCGCGCCCTGGTGCTCGGCCAGCCAGTGCGCGCCGTCCAGCACCGCGTGGTGCTCGACCGCGCTGAGCAGTATCCGGGTGGCCCCGGTGGCGGCCCTGCGCGCCCAGTACAGCCCCTTGACGGCGAGGTTGTCGGCCTCGGTGCCGCCGGCCGTGAAGACGATTTCGCTGGGCCGCGCGTCCAGGGCCTGGGCGATGGCCTCCCTGGATTCTTCGACCACCCTGCGCACCCGGCGTCCGGCCGCGTGCAACGACGAGGCGTTGCCGACCTGGCCGAGTTGCTCGGTCATCGCCGCGATGGCTTGCGCACGCATTGGCGTTGTCGCCGCGTGGTCGAGATAGGCCGAATGCACGACCGCCCTCCCCTCACTTACCAATACCTGTAGTACTGACCCTTTCGGGGAATACGACCTTCCAAGACTAGCCGCGCTTTCGAGTATGCGGAGTCCCGGGTTTGCCTGCTGTACCGTCCGGCCGGTACAGTAGCAGCGTGAAGAGAGACGAGTTGCTCGACGCGGCGGAGCGGCTGCTGGCCGACCGTGGCGCACCGGCGCTCACCCTGGCCACCTGCGCCCAGGCCGCGGGCGTCAGCAAAGGGGGCCTTCTCTATCACTTCAACAGCAAGGAAGCATTGATCCGCGCCCTGGTCGAGCGGCTCATCGCCGACTTCGACCAGCTTATCGGTGAGCACCCCCCACCCGGCGGGCCGAGCGGGCCGCCGCGCGCCTACACCGAGCGCTATGTCCACGCGACGTTCGCCGCGCTGCGCACCGGCCGGTTGCGACGATGGGCGGTCGTCACGGCCGCGGCCGGAGACCCCGACCTGCTCGCGCCGCTGCGCGAGGCGATGGCCCGATGGCATTCGGACGAGCTCGCCCACGAGCCCGACCCGGCGGTCTCGGAGGTCGTGCGGCTGGCCTGCGAGGGGGTCTGGGAAGTCGCCACACATGCGCCCGGCCTCTACTCTCAACAGCACTACGACGATCTGGAGCAACGGCTGCTCGCCATGCTGCGCTGAGGCCGCACAGATCACCCCGCATCCCCCGGGCAAGCGGCCGACCGGCCCCTCGTGATGCCCCGCTGACGGCGGCCTGCGCCACCGCTCCGCCGATCCCCCCTGCGAGATCGCCCACTGGTGGTCGCCCGCAACGGCCCGGGCCGTTCGGGCGACCTGCTTCTGTGTGCCCGCCTCGCCGCCGCCGAAACCAAACGTGAGCACCTTCTATTGCATTGGAAAGGAGCGACGATGACCCGCGAGCTGAGAACGGCCAGAATTGGGGCTATCGTCACATTCGTCCTGGCTGGGCTTTTGTGCGGGAGCTTCACCGTGCGCATTCCGGCGCTGGCCGACCGGCTCGAATTGAATGAGGCGGCGGTCGGCGCGGTACTACTGGCCTGGGGCGTCGGCGCGCTGGTGACGATGCAGTCGATGCGCGCGGTGATGGCCCGCGCGGGCAGCCGCGCGGTACTGCGCGTCGGCGGGCCGCTGTGCGCGGCCGCGCTGGTCCTGGTGGCCCTCGCACCGAGCTTCCCGCTGCTCCTCGCGGGCGCGGCGGCGTTCGGCATGGCGTTCGGGACCGTGGACATCGCGATGAACGCGCAGGGTTCGGTGGTGGAGCGGGCCGCCGGGCGGCACCTGATGAACGGCATGCACGCGGGCTGGTGCGTGGGGGCGATCTCCGCGGGACTGCTCGGCACGCTGGCCATCACGGCGGGCCTGCCGTACGGGACGCACCTGACGCTGGTCGCCGTGGCGGCGCTGCCGGTGCTGATCGTGATCGGCCGCGCCTACCTGGCCGAGCCCCGCCAGGACGCCGGGCGGGGCGCACGGACCGGCGCGCGGCGCGTACCGCCCGTGGTCTACCTGCTGGGCGTGATCGCGTTCTGCGCGTTCATGGTGGAGGGCACGATCGCCGACTGGAACGGGCTGTTCCTGCGGAACACCCTCGGCGCCCCGGAGGCGCTGGCCGCGCTCGGCTACCCGCTGTTCGAGGCGGGCATGCTGGCCGGGCGGCTGGCCGGTGACCGGGTCCGCGCCCGCGTGGGCGCCCCGGCGCTGCTCGGACTGTCCGGGCTGGCGACGGCGGCGACGTTCGCGGTCGTGGTCAGCGCGCCCACGGCCGCGGTGGCGATCACCGGGATGGTGTTCGTGGGGATCGCGGTCGCGACCATCTCGCCCGTGGCGCTCTCCCTGGCGGGCACGGCCACCGGGTCGCCCGGCCCGGCCATCGCGCAGACCAGCGCGATGGGATACGCGGGCCTGCTGCTGGGACCGGTGGTGATCGGTTTCGTCTCCGACCACGCATCCCTGCGGACCGCGATGTTCAGCGCGGTGGTGCTGGGCGTGATCATCGCGATCACGACCCGCCTGCTGCCGCGCCGCCCGGCCGTACCGGAGCGCCCTGCCCTGCAACTGACGGCACTGCCGGGCGTGCGCGCGGAGGAGGTACGGCAGGCGGCCAAGGACCCCATGGCCGCCTGAGCACCCCCGCCGCCGCTACTTGCGCTTCTCGATCTCCTCGATGAGCTGGGGGACCACCTGGAACAGGTCCCCCACCACGCCGAAGTCGGCCAGCTCGAAGATCGGGGCCTCGCTGTCCTTGTTGACGGCGATGATCGTCTTCGCGGTCTGCATCCCGGCCCGGTGCTGGATCGCGCCGGAGATGCCGACCGCGATGTAAAGCTGCGGGGAGACCGTCTTGCCGGTCTGGCCGACCTGGAACTGGTGCGGGTACCACCCCAGGTCGGTGGCGGCCCTGGACGCGCCCACCGCCGCGCCGAGGGAGTCGGCGAGCCGTTCGATCAGCGCGAAGTCCTCCGCCGACCCGACGCCACGGCCGCCGGAGACCACGATCGCGGCCTCGGCCAGCTCGGGGCGCGCGCCCTTCTCCTCCTTGACCCGCTCGGCCACCCGTGCGGCCCGCGCCGCGTCGGACAGAGTGACGCTCACCCGCTCCTCGGCACCCGCGCCCGCGGCGGGCTCGGGGGTCACCGAGTTGGGGCGGACCGCCACGATCGGGGTGCCCTTGGCGACCCGGGACCTGACGTTGACCCCGCCGCCGAAGATGGACTGGTCGGCCACGAAGCCCTCGCCCAGCCCCACCGCGTCGGTGATCACGCCGGAGTCGGTCTTGATCGCCAGCCGGCCGGCGATCTCCTTGCCCTCGGCGGTGGCCGCGACCAGCACCCCGCCTGCCGAAGCGGAGGCGACCAACTGCGCGAGGAGTTCGGCCTTGGGCGCGACGACGTAATCGACGATCTCCTGGGAGTCGGCCACGTAGACCTTCTCCGCGCCGTACTCGGCGAGCCTGGCCCTGACCTCCTCGGTGTAGCCGGGCCCGGCCCACACGGCGCTGGGCGCGCCCTGGCCGCGGGCCAGGGTCAGCAGCTCAAGGGTGACCTTCTTGACCTCACCGTCGACGTGTTCGACGAGAACGAGAATCTCCGACATCGTTTGTAACCCCCGTCCTCAGATGAACTTCTTGGTGACCAGGAAGTCGGCGGTCTTGGTGCCGCCGTCGCCGTCGCCCTTGACGATGGTGCCCGCGCCGCGCGGCGGGGCGGCGGCGAACTCCGCCACCTCGCTCCACGCCCCGGCCAGGCCGACCTGGTCGGCGGCGATGCCGGCGTCGGCCACCGACAGCGTCTCCACCGGCTTCTTCTTGGCCGCCATGATGCCCTTGAACGACGGGTAACGCGGCTCGTTGATCTTCTCGACCACCGACACGACGGCGGGCAGGGTGGCCTCGACCTTGTCGTAGCCGTACTCGGTGACCCGCTCGACGGCGATCGAGGTGCCGGACACCTCGACCTTCTTGGCCTGCGTGAGCTGGGCCACGCCGAGCCGTTCGGCCAGCATCGCGGCCAGCACGCCGGTACGGGCGTCGGTGGACTCCGAGCCGAGCACGACCAGGTCGAACCCGATCCTGCCGAGCGCCTGGGCCATCGCGTAGGAGGTGGAGAGCGCGTCGGACCCGTGCAGCGCGTCGTCGGTCAGGTGGACCGCCTTGTCTGCGCCCATGGCGAGGGCCTTGCGAATGGTCTCGGTGGCCTTGGCCGGCCCCATGGTGAGCACGGTCACCGCCGCCTCGCCGCCATGCGCCTCCTTGAGCTTGAGAGCCTCCTCCACGGCATATTCGTCCAGCTCGTTGATGACGCCGTCGGCGGCGTCTCTGTCCAGGGTCTTGTCATCCGACCTGAGCTTGCGCTCGGTCGCCGTGTCGGGGACCTGCTTCACGCAGACGACGATGTTCATGGGGTCCATGGCCTCCGGACGATTTATCCCATCATGCTTCGCGCTGCCAAGACTGCCAGGCATGACGCCTCGGGCGGACGGCGGGCCGACCGCCTGCGCACACTTTACCGAACAATATTCCGGTGCGCCGAGGTGGGTCCGCCCTACCCCGCCAGGACCAGTACCAGCAGTACGAAGACCACCGTACCCAGTGCCAGCACCAGCGTGAACGTGCTGAACACCGTGCTCAGCAGCAGCCACAGCGCGACCGTGCCGACGCCGCCGCCCACGTCGATCAGCACCCGCGTGCGCTGCGGCCCGCCGCGCGAGAGCAGCCCGACCGCGGCGTCGCCGAGCACCCCGACCGCGTAGCCGGCCAGCACCAGCAGCGCGACCTCCGGAAGGTTTTCCGAGGCCGCGGCGGCGGCCAGCGCCGCCACGATGCCCGAGCCGATCACCCACCGGGTGCGGATCTTCGCCGCGTGCCTGGCCCTGACCTCGTCGGGAGAGGGCCGCCCGGCCTGGCGGATCTGGCCGACCTCGCGGGTGGCCATCGAGTGCACGGTGTCGGCCCCGCCGTTCGCGGGCACCGGCGGGATCTGGCCGACCAGCGTGCCCCCCACCGCGGCGGGCGACGACGCCTCGACCGGCACCCCGAGCCGCGCCGCGAGCTGTGCGGCGGTCGGCCGGATCGACGGCTCCCGCACCAGGCACTCGCGCAGCAGCGGCGCCAGCCAGTCGGGCACGCCGTCCAGGTCGGGCTCGTGGTGGACCACCCGGTAGGCGACCGCGGTGGCCGGCCCCTGCCCGTACGGCTGGCGGCCCGTCGCCGCGTACGCCAGCGTGGCCGCGAACGCGAACACGTCGGCCGCGGCCCCCGACTCGGCGCCCTCGATCACCTCCGGCGCCAGGTAACCCGGCGTGCCCAGCACCGCCCCCGACGCGGTGACCGACACCGAGTCGAGCGCGTGCGCGATGCCGAAGTCGATCACCACGGGCACGCCGTCGGCCACGATCACGTTGGCCGGCTTCAGGTCGCGGTGGATCACCCCGGCCCCGTGGATGGACGTCAGCGCGGCGACCAGCCCGCGCGCCAGGCGCAGCAGGAAGTCACCGCCGATCGCCCCGTCCTCGGCCACCAGCGTGCTCAGCGGCCTGCCCTGCACGTAACGGGTGACCAGGTAGGGGCGGCCGCCGCCGAGTGAGGCGTCGCGCACCTCGGCGATGTGGTCGCCGCGCACCCGGCGCATGGTCTCGACCTCCCGCGCGAGCCGCGCGAGCGCGCCCGTGTCGGCCGCGACGTGCGGATGCAGGATCTTCACCGCCACCGTCCGGCCCTCGGGATCGAGCGCCAGATGAACCTCTCCGAACCCGCCCGCCCCGATCAGCGAGAGCAGCCGGTAATCGCCCAGGCGCTCACCCTCTGGCCCGCCCATGACACTCCCTCCGCCACATTCATCGTGCCTCAGAAGAAGCCGTCGCGCACGCGAAGGCGCACGGGCGGAGGAAGTCGTCCGGCCCCGCCGGGTCAGGACCAGGGCGAGAGGAAGCCGAGCCCCAGACTGGACATCAGGTCGCCGATGAGCCCGGTCACCAGGTCGACAGCGCCCATGGACGCCTCGTCGGTGCGCCTGCGGAACTCGTCGGTGAGGTTCTCGATGACCTGCTCCGGCGGTTTCCAGGGCGCGAAGGACGGGGCCGTGCTGAACGCGATCAACAGCACGAACGCCGTGATCACCGCCAGGGACACCGCGGTGACCATCCCGGCCCGCGGGCTCCTGATCACCCCGGTGAGCACCCGGGACACCGCGCGCCGTGGCTTGCGGCCGCCGGGCAGCACGAACAGGCCCGCGGTGAACGCGCCCGCCGCGTAGGCCGCGGCGCCGTTGGTGCTCATCCCCCCGCCGTACGCGAGCACGCCCCACACGCACATCCCGAACATCACCGACAGCGGCACGTGCACCGCGGTGCCGAGACCCGCCTTGATCAGCGCCCACGGCGTGCCGAGTAGCGCCAGCACCGGGTCGGCCCCGCTGTTGCCGCGCACCTTGCGCCGCTCGGCGAGGTCGCCGAACAGGTGCTCGCCGACCCGCAGGCACAGCACCAGCACAATGGCCAGGGCGCTGACCAGCACCGGCATGATGAAGGCCGCCCCGACCAGGGTCGCCAGCAACAGCGCGCCCAGCACCGGGTGCGAGACCCGGTAGGGCGGGCGGCGCTCACGCGGCGGGGCCGGCGGTTCGTAGGGCCGGGCCTCGCCCGGCGGCGCGTACGCCGCCGGCCGCCCGGCGGGCTGCGGCGGCGGGTATCCGGCGACCCGCTGGTCGGCGTAGGGCGCCGGCGGGACGTACGGCGGCACCTGGACCGGCGGCGGCGCGGCAGGCGGCGCGGCGGCCGCGGCCATCCGGCTGGTCTCCGCCGCGGAATGGTCCTTGCGCCCGCGCCCCGGCCGGGTGTACTCCACCGGCGGCAGCAGGTCGGCGTAGCCGTCCTCGTGCGACAGCACCCGCGTGCCGTCCTTGCGACCGCCCATCACCTTGGTCTGCTCCCGGGGCGGGGCGGCCTCGTGGAAGGAGGTGACCGAAGGGTCGAGGGAACGCGCCATCTGCGCGAGCCCACGGGCCGTCGGGCGGGACCCTGGCTCCACCGCCAGCGCCGCCCGCAGCCAGCCGCGCAGCCAGGCGGGGGCCTCGTCGACCTGGGCGCTGCCGTTCATGATGTTGAAGCAGACCGACTCGAACGTGCCGGTGCCGAACGGCGGCTTGCCGGTCGCGCCGAAGAACACCGTGGAGGCCAGCGCGTGCACGTCGGCGGCCTGGGTGATCTCGGTGTCCTTGATGATCTCGGGCGCGAGGTAGCCGGGCGTGCCCACGAACATCCCGGTCTGCGTGAGGCGGGTCGCGTTGACCAGGTGCGCGATGCCGAAGTCGATGACCAGCGGCTCGCCGCCGACCAGGATCACGTTGGCCGGCTTGAGGTCGCGGTGGATCACGTCGGCCGCGTGGATCGCCACCAGCGCCGCGCACAGGCCACGGGCCAGCCGGATCACCTCCGCCGCCGGCAGCGGCCCGTCGACCAGGACCGTCTCCTCCAGCGTGCGCCCCGGCGCGAACCGGGTCACGATGAACGGCTGCGCCCCGGTCAGCTCGGCGTCGATCACGTCGGCCACGTGCGGGCTGCGCACCCGGCGCATGGTCTCGACCTCGCGCGTCAGCCGGTCGCGCGCCTTGAGGTCGGCCGCGACGTGCGGATGCAGGATCTTGACGGCCAGGTCGGTGCCCTCGTCGTCGATGCCGAGGTAGACGACCCCCATCCCGCCCTCGCCGATCTTCTTGATCAGCCGATAGTGGCCGACCATGTCGGGCGTCTGCGTCTCCTGTGGATTCATCACTCCGGCCCTCCTGCCTTCTTTCGCAGGCTGTCGAGCTGTCCCGTAATTTGTTCCACTCCGATCGGCGCGAACTCCGCCTTGCCCGAGCCGGTCACTGTACCCACGACGAGCACCGCCATTACCAGCGCCAGGCCCGCCAGCACCGCCGTCGCCACGGTGGCCGCGGTCCGCTCGGGCAGCAGGGAGGCCAGCGTGCGGCGCAACTGGCGGCCCGGGCCCTCGACCCCGGGACCGGCGCAGACCGTCCACAGCGCGACCGCCGAACCCCAGCTCAGCGCGTTGACCAGTTCCATGTTCGTGAGCAGCACGGTGAGCAGCAGCGTCACCGGCAGGCCCAGGATCAGCCCGTAGGGCACCAGCGCGAGCGTGACGCCCGCGGACTTGGCGAGCGCGGCCGGACGGCCGAACACCCGCACGACGTCTGCCGCCGCCGACCCTGCCGGGCGGTCGCCGAAGGACGGCTGCGCGATGTCGGCGGCGCGCAGCACGACGGCCAGCGGGATCACGATCAGCGCCACGACGACCGGGGCCAGGACCGCCACCGCGGCCACGATGGCCAGCAGCAGGATCGCGGCCACGGCATGCATCTTGTTCTGTGACGCCTGCTCCTGATGCGGCGCCTGCTGCCGGTCGTGGCCCTGCGCGGGCCGCTGCGGCGGGGGCTGCTGGGCGGGCCGGTGGCCAGGCCCGGGGTAGCCCTGCTGTGGGTACGGCGGGGCGTACTGCTGCTGCCCGCCGTACGCCGGGGTGACCGCGCTCTGGCCGTACCCCTGCTGACCCGGCTGACCCTGCTGACCCGATTGCCCCTGCTGACCCGGCCTGCCGTACTGGCCGGGCTGCTGGTAGCCGGGGGGCGGGTAGTTCCTGACGTATTCCTG
>NZ_POUA01000229.1 GCF_003236385.1 Spongiactinospora gelatinilytica | reverse complement strand
GCGCGGCGGGGCTGCTGCCCGGCGGCGGGGGCGGGGTGCCCGGCCATCTCCGTGATCCGCCCCATGACGAGCTGCTCGTTGAGGAAGCCGAGCCAGCGGTCCAGGTCGATCGCGTACATCTGGCGCAGCGCGCGGTCCTTGATGGCGGCCACGATGGGGGCCGCCGCGTCGAGCGCGGCCAGCCTGCCCTCGTTGGTGGCGAGGTCGTAACGGGAGATCGTGCTGCGGATGGCGAACGCGAACAGCGGCTCACGGCTCGCCACGAGGTCTCTGACCGCCGCGTCGCCGTGCTTGACCCGCAGGTCGCACGGGTCGAGCCCGTCGGGCTGCACCGCGACGAAGGTCTGCGTGACGAACTTCTGCTCCTCGGCGAAGGCCCGCAGCGCGGCCTTCTGGCCCGCCGGGTCGCCGTCGAAGGTGAACACGACCTCGCCGCGGAACTCGGCCTGGTCGAGCAGCAGGCGGCGGAGGATCTTGATGTGCCCCTCGCCGAACGACGTGCCGCACGTCGCCACCGCGGTGGGCACCCCGGCCAGGTGGCAGGCCATCACGTCGGTGTAGCCCTCGACCACCACGGCCTGCGAACGCTTGGAGATCTCGCGCTTGGCCAGGTCGATGCCGTAGAGCACCTCGCTCTTCTTGTAGAGCGGGCTCTCAGGGGTGTTGAGGTATTTGGGGCCTTCGTCGTTGTCGAGCAGTTTGCGCGCGCCGAAGCCGATCACGTCGCCGGTGATGTCGCGGATCGGCCACACCAGGCGCGCCCTGAACCGGTCGATCGGCCCCCGGCGGCCCTCCTTGGCGATGCCCGCCTTGATCAGCTCGGCGGCGGTGAAGCCGCGGCCCATCAGGTGCCTGGCCAGCCGGTCCCAGTCGGGCGGGGCGAACCCCACCCCGAAGTGCTCGGCGTCGACCCGCTCGAACCCGCGCTCGGACAGGAACCTGCGCCCGGGCCCGGCCTCGGGCCCGCCCAGCAGCTCGGCGTAGTATTCGGCCGCCGCGCGGTGCGCCTCGATCAGCCGGGTGCGCTCGCCCTGCTCCCGCCCGGGGACGTAACCGCCCTGCTCGTAGCGGAGCTGGATGCCCGCCCGCTGGGCCAGCCGCTCGATCGCCTCGGAGAAGGTCAGGTGCTCAAGGCGGCGGACGAAGGTGATGACGTCGCCGCCTTCGCCGCAGCCGAAGCAGTACCAGTAGCCGCGGGCGGGGGTGACGTTGAAGGACGGGCTCTTCTCCTCGTGGAAGGGGCAGAGGCCCTTCAGGTTTCCGCCGCCCGCGTTGCGGAGCTGGATGTGCTCGCCCACCACGTCGGCGATGGGTGAGCGCTCCCTGACGTGCGCGATGTCGTCATCGCTGATCCGGCCTGCCACGCCGCGAGTCTATTGGCGGGGGCCGACAGAACGCGCCTGGGTGCCCGGGATCGCTGCCGGACTTTCCCGAACGGGTCATGGCCGAACCGGCAGTCCGCTACAAAGGTAATGACTCCCGGCGAGTCACAACGGGATAGCGTACGCAGGTGGAGAAGATGCGATCAGGACATCACGCACGTTCGGGGCGTCTGGCCGCGGCGGCCACGGCCGCCGGCGCGGTGCTCCTGACCGGCGCCTGCGCGTCGGCGGGCGGAGTGGCGGGCGTCGTCACGGTCTCACCGGTCGCCACCGCGCCACAGACCGCGTCCGAGGTCATCGCCACCATCCCCGCCCAGGGAGGCGTCTCCATCAAGGGGGCCGGCCCCTCGGGGGAGGCGCGCGTCGCCGTACAGCGCCCGCCCGCCGACGTGCCGGTGCAGGTGCCGCCGCCGAAGGTCTCCAAGTACACCTACGCGTTCCCGGTCAAGGGCTGCGAGGCCAAATACGCGCGCAAGCTGCTGGTGCTGCCCAAGACCACGATCTGGGCCGAGCGGGGCTGCGCGTTCATCGCGCCCATCGACGGCACCGTGGACGAGGTCTCCGGCGACGACGGGTGGCGGGCCTCCAGCGACCTCGGCAAGGACCGCGAGGGGCGGTTCGTGTCGATCATCGGCGTGGACGGCGTGCGCTACCTGGGCGGCCACCTCGACTCGGTGACCCCGGGCCTCGCCCCCGGCACGAAGGTCAACGCCGGGCAGACCCTCGGCCGCATCGGCAATTCGGGCAACGCCGCGGGCAACGCGACCAACCTCTACTTCGCGATCTCCTGGAAGACCCGCGCCGACGTGTGGTGGGTCCGGCGCGGCATGGTCGAGCCGTGGGACTACCTGGACGCCTGGCGCGACGGCAACCGCACGTTCTCCCCCCGCGAGGAGGTGCTGGAGATGCGGGAGAAGAGCGGGGCCGAGCCGGCCTGCCGCATCCTCTGCACCGGCAAGGCGGCCACTCCCCCGCCGGAGACCCCCGACGGCGGGAAGAAGAAGAAAAATCCGCGGCCCAACCCGGTCCCGACCGTGGTCCACCCCTCGCCTCCGCACGCGACGACCGGTTCCACCTCCTGACCTCAGGGGCCTGCGAGGCGGGCGTGCCCCGCCCGCCCCGGGGGCGTCACAGGGAGCCGAGCGGCACCTCCGGGTCGGCCAGGGCCTTCGGGTCCACGGCCCGCCCGGCGCGGATCAGGTCCTGGATCTGGTCGGTGACGTCCCACACGTTGACGTTCATCCCGGCGATGACCTTGCCCGCGCGCAGCCAGAACGCGACGAACTCCAGGTCGCCGGCCGGCCCGCGGAAGACCACCTCGTCGTAGCCCTCGATGTCGCCGCTGAACTCCATGCCCAGCTCGAACTGGTCGGTGAAGAAGTAGGGCACCCGGTCGTAGGTGACCTCCCGGCCGAGCATCGCGCGTGCCGCGTCCGGGCCGCCGTGCAGGGCGTTCGCCCAGTGCTCGACGCGTACGCGCCTGCCGTACAGGGGGTGGAACGCCTCGGCGATGTCGCCGGCCGCGAACACGTCGGGGTGGGAGGTACTGCGCAGCGACGCGTCGGTCAGCACGCCCTGGTTCACCGCGAGGCCCACCGCGCGGGCCAGTGCCACGTTGGGCGCGGCGCCGACCCCCGCGATCACGTGGGCGGCGGGCAGGCTCTCGCCCTCCGAGGTGCGGACCTCGGTGGCGGTGATCTCCGCGATCGAGACGCCGAACCGGAACCCGACCCCGTGGCGGCGGTGCAGCGCGGCGAAGACCTCGCCGAGTTCGGGGCCGAGGACCCGGTGCAGCGGCCCGGGGGCCTGCTCGACCACCACGACCTCACGGCCCGCCTCGCGGGCCGCCGCGGCGGTCTCCAGGCCGATCCAGCCCGCCCCGGCCACCACGACCGGCCCGCCGCCGGCGAACGCCGCGCGCAGCGCGTCGCTGTCGCCGAAGGTCCGCAGCCGCTTGGCGCGTTCCCCGCCGGGGACGTCGAGCCCTCTGGCGGACGAGCCGGTCGCCAGCAGCAGCTTGTCGTACGGCAGGGCCTCGCCCCCGGCGAGCGTCACCGTGCGGGCGTCGAGGTCGATCGCCGTGACGGCGGCGCCCAGCCGCAGATCGACGGAGTTGGCCGGGTACCAGTCGGGCTCGTGGACGAACGCGGCGGCCCGCTCGCTCTTGCCCATCAGGTAGTCCTTGGACAGCGGCGGCCGCTCATAGGGCCGCAGGTCCTCCTCACCGATCAACGTGACGGGGCCTTCGTAGCCCTCCTCCCGCAGGGTCTCGGCGGCCTTCGCCCCCGCCAGACCAGCACCGATGATGACATGTCCCGCCATTAGGTCTCCTCTTCCACGTGATCGGATGCTCGGCGATCACTAGTATCCGCCTGCGCCGGGGTCAGCGTCCGGTGAGCCGCGCATGCCAGGCGACCGCCGAGGTGTCGGTCAGCGAGGCGATCTGGTCGATGACCACGCGTACCCGCGCCGCGTCGTTCTCCGCCCTGGCGAACGCGGGCCGCAGCGCGGGCTCCAGCGTGCCGGGCGCGCCGAGCATGATCTCGGCGGCCAGTTCGGTGACCAGTTCGCGCTGCCGGGCCTGGACGGCGTTGCGCTCCGCGCTGCACATCACGTAGTGCGCGGTGATGCCCTTCAGCAGCGCGCACTCCACGCGGGCCGCGGCGGGCACCACCAGGTCGGCGTCGTGGCGGCCGGGGCGCTCGCCGTACGCCTCGACGGTGGCGAGCTGGGCCGCGCGGGTCAGGCGGCCGATGAGGGCGCTGGTCAGGCCCTTCAGCGCGGCCAGGCCCGCCAGGCTGCCGTCGAAGTCGCGCGGCCAGTACGGCTGGTCCATCAGGCGGGCGAGCACCGCCTCAAGCTCGGCCCGGTCGGCCCCGGGCGCGTACCAGCCGACCGTGCGCTCGCAGACCTCGGCGCGCTCGGCGGGCGAGCGCAGCGCGCCGAGGGTGACGTGCCCGGAGTGCAGGGCGTCCTCAAGGTCGTGTACCGAGTAGGCTACGTCGTCGGCCCAGTCCATGATCTGCGCCTCGAAGCTCACCCTGCCCTCGGGCGCCCCCTGCCGCATCCACGCGAAGACCGGAAGGTCGTCGGCGTAGACGCCGAACGGGCCGGCGCCGCGGCCGGGCCAGGGGTACTTCGTGGCGGCGTCGAGCGCGGCCCTGGTC
This sequence comes from Spongiactinospora gelatinilytica, assembly GCF_003236385.1. Lineage (GTDB taxonomy): Bacteria > Actinomycetota > Actinomycetes > Streptosporangiales > Streptosporangiaceae > Spongiactinospora > Spongiactinospora gelatinilytica. The sequence continues at coordinate 7,966 of NZ_POUA01000229.1, read as the reverse complement.
AGGTTGAGCCCCGCGCTGCGGCCGTCCTCGGTGACGACCTTGGCCTCCAGGCGGGTCAGCAGCCGCAGGCTCTGCGCGTTGCCCTCGAAGCCGCCGCACCCGGCGGACAGCTCGTCCAGCACGCTCTCGCCGTTGTGCCCGAACGGCGGGTGCCCGAGGTCATGGGCCAGGCAGGCGGTCTCGACCAGGTCGGGGTCACGGCCCAGCGCCTTGCCCATCTCCCGGCCCACCTGGGCGCACTCCAGGGAGTGGGTGAGCCGGGTCCGGGGCACCTGCTGGCCGCTGCCCAGGGTCTCCCCCGGGCCGACCACCTGTGTCTTGGCCGCCAGCCTGCGCAGCGCCGAGGAGTGGAGCACCCGGGCGCGGTCGCGCTCGAACGCGCCGCGCTCGGGGTTGCCGGGCGGTTCCGGCACCCATCGCTCCTGGTCATGCTCGCTGTACGAACGCATCAGTGGACTTGAGACTATTCCCTCACCACCAGCCTTATGCCACCGACGTCGGGGAAACGTTCAGCGGGTGTCCGACGTCGTGCCCGCGATGGCCGCGCGGCCGGCCTCCAGACGGGCCACCGGGATGCGGAACGGCGAGCAGGACACGTAGTCGAGCCCCACCTCGTGGCAGAAGCGCACGGACTCGGGGTCGCCCCCGTGCTCGCCGCAGATGCCCAGCTTGAGGTCCGGACGGGTGCGCCTGCCCTCCTCCACGGCGATCCGCATCAGCCGTCCGACGCCGTCGCGGTCGATCGTCTCGAACGGCGAGACGCCGAAGATGCCCTGGTCCAGGTACTTCCCGAAGAACGCCGACTCCACGTCATCGCGGGAGAAGCCCCAGGTCATCTGGGTGAGGTCGTTGGTGCCGAAGGAGAAGAAGTCGGCCGCCTCGGCGATCTGCCCGGCGGTGAGCGCGGCCCTCGGCACCTCGATCATGGTGCCGACCAGCGCCTCGACGCCGGTCCGGCTCAGGATGGCGACGGCCTCCTCACGGATCTGCTCCAGCTCCTGCACGGCCCCGACCAGCGGGATCATGATCTCGGCGCGCGGGTCGCCGCCCTGCTCCCGGCGGCTGCGCGCCGCCTCGGCGATGGCCCTCACCTGCATCGCGAACAGCCCGGGGATCACCAGGCCGAGCCGTACGCCGCGCAGGCCGAGCATCGGGTTCTGCTCGTGCAGGCGCTTGACGGCCTCCAGCAGCGTGGCGTCCCGGTCCGATCCGCGGCCGGTGGCGACCTTCACCGACAGATCCACGATGTCGGGCAGGAACTCGTGCAGCGGCGGGTCGATCAGGCGGACGGTCACCGGCAAGCCGTCCATCGCCGTGAAGATCTCCTCGAAGTCGGCCCGCTGCAACGGTTCGAGCGCGTCCAGCGCGGCCTGGCGCTCCTCGCCGCCGGCGGCCAGGATCAGGTTCTCCACGAGCCTGCGCCGCTCGCCGAGGAACATGTGCTCGGTACGGCACAGCCCGATGCCCTCGCCGCCGAACCGCCTGGCCCGCGCGGCGTCCTCCCCGGTGTCGGCGTTTGCCCGGACGCCGAGCGCGCGGGCCTGGTCGGCGTGCCGCATGATCCGGTCCACGGCCCGTACCAGGTCGTCGGACGGGTCCGCCGTACCCTCGAAGTACTCCACCACCGGGGAGTCCACGACGGGCACCTCGCCCAGGTAGACCGCGCCGGTGGTGCCGTCGATGGACAGCACGTCGCCCTCTTCGACCACCACGCCGCCCGGGGCGGTCAACCGCCCAGCGCGTACGTCGACCTCCAGCTCCTCGGCGCCGCACACGCAGGTCTTGCCCATGCCGCGGGCGACGACCGCCGCGTGCGAGGTCTTGCCGCCCCGGCTGGTGAGGATGCCCCTGGCGGCGATCATGCCGCCCAGGTCCTCGGGGTTGGTCTCGCGGCGTACCAGGATGACGTCCTCACCCTGCTCGGCCAGCTCGACGGCCCGCTCGGAGGTGAACACGGCCCTGCCGACGGCCGCGCCCGGCGAGGCGTTCATCCCCGTAGTGATCTTCCTGGCCTTCACCTTGCTGTCGAAGCGGGGGAACATGAGCTGGGCGAGCTGTTCGCCGCTGCACCGCGTGACGGCCTCGTCGAGGTCGATCAGGCCCTGGTCGGCGAGCTGTACGGCGATGCGGAAGGCCGCGGCGGCGGTGCGCTTGCCGACGCGGGTCTGAAGCATCCACAGCTTGCCGCGCTCGATGGTGAACTCGATGTCGCACAGGTCGCGGTAGTGGTTCTCCAGCCTCTCCATGATCGCCAGCAGCTCGTCGTACGCGGCCGGGTCGATCGTGGCCAGGTCCTGGAGCGGGACGGTGTTGCGGGTGCCCGCCACCACGTCCTCACCCTGCGCGTTCTGCAGGTAGTCGCCGTAGATGCCCTGCTGGCCGGTGCCGGGGTCGCGGGTGAAGGCGACGCCGGTGCCGGAGTCCATGCCCCGGTTGCCGAAGACCATGGTGCAGATGTTCACCGCCGTGCCCAGGTCGGCCGGGATGCGCTCCTGGCGGCGGTAGAGGATCGCGCGGGGGGCGTTCCAGGACTCGAAGACCGCCTCCACGGCCATCCGCATCTGCTCGCGGGTGTCCGCCGGGAAGTCCCTGCCGGTGGCGTCGCGGACGATCCCCTTGTAGACCTCGACCAGGCGCTGGAAGTCGGCGGCGGTCAGGTCCAGGTCGTCGCGGGCCCCCTTGAGGTCCTCCAGCGCCTCCTCGAAACGACCGTCGATGCCGAGGACGGTCTTGCCGAACATCTGGATGAGCCTGCGGTAGGAGTCCCAGGCGAAGCGGTCGTTGCCGCCGGCCTGCTTGGCCAGCCCGCGTACGGACTCGTCGTTGAGCCCGATGTTGAGGACGGTCTCCATCATGCCCGGCATCGAGAACTTCGCCCCGGACCGCACGCTGACCAGCAGCGGATCGTCGGCCTGGCCGAGCCGCTTGCCCATCCGCCGCTCCAGCTCCGCCAGGTGCGCCTCGATCTCGTCGCCGAGGCCGGCGGGGAAGGCCCCGTCCGCGAGGTAACTGCGACACGCCTCGCTGGTGATCGTGAAGCCCGGAGGAACGGGCAGCCCCAGGTTGGTCATCTCGGCCAGGTTGGCGCCCTTGCCGCCCAGGAGATCTTTGAGGTCCTTGTTCCCCTCGGTGAAGTCGTAAACAAACTTCGGCACCGCAGCTCCTTCTCCGCCGCCAACGAAGGCATCGATCCGCCTTACCTGGGACTGTACCGATGAACATGATGACGAAACGTCACCCATCAGGAAATAATACGTTTACCCAGGTCAGACGGGACGATGAGGTCTAATCCAATTGACACCTGGATCTAATACACCCTTGCCCCGGATCGATCAGTAGATTGGTTTATACCAATTGGTGTAAACCAATTTCCCTCGGCCGAGCGCGGCCTGCGGGGCGGCGTAAGGGCGTATCAACCGATCGGCCGATGTGCATTCGAGCCAGTTGGGCGATGTGCGGCGCGGGGGCGGGACGCGATGCTCTTGGCATGCCGATCACCACCCTCGCCGGTGCCCAGCCGCCCTCCTTGTGCAGCATCATGTACGGTTACGGCGACTCACCGTGGCCTGTACCAGACAGGGGCGGTCGCCTGCCCGGCGGGAACCGCACGGTATCCGTACCGTCACGTCAGGCGACCGATCCGGGGTCAGGAGGGCAGGATGAGCGCCACACGCGGCGAGCACGAAGGTAAGCCGAAGGAGGACAAGCCGCTTCCAAAGCCACCCCCCGCTGGACATCCCGACAGTACGGCCCCCAGCGGCAAGCACGAGGGCGATCCGAAAGACGAGAAGAAGTAGTGGACGCGAGCGTCGCGGCACGAATCGAGCGGTTGATCGACGACATCGGCGACATCAGCACCCCTGTCAAACGGGCGCTGCGAGCGGTGCCCCGGCATCAGTTCATTGCCCCCGTGGGCCTCGTCGCCGACGACACCACGACGATCATTGACCGCGACACCGACCCCGCCACCTGGCTCGATGCGATCTACTCACGGCTCCCCATCGTCACTCAGCTCGACGACGGCGCAACCGACCTCCGAGCCGAAGCCGGCGGGCTCTACACCTCCTCCAACTCCGCACCCGGCACCGTCACCGACGCCTGCTTCAGATGGCTGGATTGGGGCGAGCCCAGCCGCTACCGGCCCAGGATGACCGTCACCTCGGACGGGCAGCAGGTATGGCTGGACACACCCCAACAGGCGATCGGATAGCTGAGTTCCCTAGGATCAGTCACCGCACCGCCGCGCCGTACGGCGGGCCACCGGGCGTGGGCGGGAACGAGGCGTTCACCCCGCCCATGTCTCCCACTGCACGGCGGCCCCACACCTTCCCAGGCCGGAGCGTGCCGCAACCACTTGACCCGCCGACGCCGCAAGCGCGCGGCGCGCGCCCGGCCTGGAGCGGTTCGGGATGACGGTCCCTAGGTCGGCCGACAGGTACGCGGCCGGATACCCCCCCACACGATCAGGCTGGTGGACAGACCTCCAACACAGTGGGTCAGGTTGACACGGCCGTGAGTGCGCGCAACTCCTGTGCAGCAGGCAGGGCTCGGGCTTTATCGGGAAGGGTCGTGAGGACGAGTCTCGCCGATCCGTTGACGAGAGGGTTCTGGCGAGCGTCCGAGTGATCTTCGAGAATACGCAGGGCCTGCGATATCCCTTCTTCGGGCTCGTGCCGGGCCACCGCCGCCGCCCGATGCAGGCGGACCTGCCGAATCCGGTATTCGCCGGGTATCGACTGCCGCTCACCCCACTCTTGTGCCTCAGCAGCCTGATTGTGCCGTTGTGTTAGCGTGTAAACGAAGCTCCGGAAAAAGTGGAGATTACCCTCTTCTCGCACAGCCCGCCACGTATGCGCTGAGGGCATACGCTCGAAAACCGCCTCCGCCTTTCGGATCATGGTAACGGCATCGGTATCGCGGCCCATGAGCGCGAGAACCTGTGCCTGTGTGGCGATCGCCCGGACAAGCGCCATGCTGGGCCGCTCGCCTCCAGCGCGGCATGCGTCCTCCGCCAGAGTCAGTAGCTCGACCAGGTTCTCCCGGGGGTCGGATATGCGGCAGTTGACCTCCCAACTGCGGGCTGTCGCAGCCATCTCGTTGTCACCAGAGGTATCGGCGAGTTCACGCACTCGCGCCCACCATCTGGTGGCCTCACGGCGCGCTCCCATGAAGAACCAACCCCCGGCGATCCAGTGCGCATGACGGGCCGCTACATGATTGAGCGCCCTGGTCACCGATAGGGGTTGACTACGACGAAGGTGCGGGGCCATGTCGGCGAAGTCGATGGCGAGCGCGGCGAGAACGACCTCGGGCGGGTCCACGATGAAGTTGCGGTGGTGGACATCAGCCGCGTTCTCCCAGTCGTCGATCATGGACTCGGAGACGGTCGCACCTGGCAGCGGCTTAGTCGACGCCTGCCATGCGTCGGTCAACGCCATGAGAACAGGAGCCGCGGCGGCGCCGACAGCCAGCTTCGCCGAGTCCTGCATGAGCCGCCGTCGTTCCATGAAATCCTCACCCCCGGTCAACCCGGTCTGAGTCACACCGTCGAGCGTACCCGTGGATGACGCCGTTATGACTGGCATATGAGATTGAGCGTCGTTTTGGTGGCAAACCGGACCGAATAGCTCATCGTCGGTACGGCCGTAAACGCGGGCGTACAGAGGCCGGTACGGCTCGGACGGATGATGTCGGCCGGTCTCGTGGCCTCGGATGCTCCCGATGATCGATTTCACGCAGGGCAACAGGTTCGCATGGTCGGCATCGATCATCTTCTTGGCCAGCTCGGTACGCCCCCATTTTCGACTTTTGCGTTCTGTGCGCAGACGCGCAGCCCAAGCAGGGAGATCACGCCCCATATTCGCCCCATCCTGCGGAGAGTGTAGATGCTCGTGAACGGAGTTCTACAGCAAGTATCCCCGCGTTTACAGCTCGACGGAGCATGATCACTGATTTGAAATGGCCGATAACAAAGTGGAAACCCGCCGAGCAACGGCCGACAGCTCGACGGGCCCTCGGCCGTAAGGAGGTGCGTTCCGTTGCGCAAGAACACGGCGCCGCTGAAGATCACCGGCATATCCCGTAAATTCGCCCCGAAAGTAACCAATGGGGCCCGCGTCTATGACTGCCTGCTCTCCGGTAAGTCCAGATTTGGCTGCCTGGACACCTACAGCTCGCTGGGGCGTGGCTGATGGACGCGTTCATGCTCGCCTACCCGCACCGCAGGCCCCCCGGCCCGACCGCGCCCGAGGACGAAACCGCCCACCGGCTCAAGGACGCGCTCGCCGCGCACGGCATTCACGCCTTCATGGCCAGGGATCGTGGCGGAATGCTGGTGTCGCTCTGCTTCGGCCTGGTCGCGGTGGTCAAGGCCGACGGCATCTGGTGGCACAGCCCGCGACAGCTCAGGCCCGGCATCCCGCTGTACGTCCATCGCGGTACCGTGCCCGGGGCCGTCGAGGCGCTGGTACGCGACTACGCGCTGCTGAACCCGGCGGCCGGGACCGTGGAGGGGCCTCGTGGTGTAGGCCCTGCCTGACGGTTTCCTCCCTGGGCGCACGGTACGGTTCCTGCTCATGGTCTGGGAGGTCGAAGCCGGCGACGCGTACCGCGCCTGCGGCGTGACCGACAGCCCGGAGACCGCCGAACGGGCCATGCTCGACGCCCTCGCCGCCCGCCCAGAGGGCCGTGGCCGGGTGCGGTACGCGCGACTGTCATTCGTCGGCGTCGGGTACGTGTACGGCCCGGCCGTACTCACCGCGATCCGCACAGACGGCGCGACGGTGGTCAGGGCCGGGGACGCGTGGGAGGACATCTCATGATCGGGCGTGGCGGCTTGGCGCGGAAGTACAACGCCGCCGCGCCGCACACCGCGCGGCGGCCCACCTTCCCTGGCCGGACCGCGCCGCACGGGACCTGGTAGCCCCGTGCCGCGCGGGCGGGCGGCGTACCCCACAACGCCGCCCGCCCGCGCTCTTTTCATGGTCTGTGCCTCCTGGAGTAGGGCCGACCGTGCTCGCACTCATAGTCGAGATCTACGGGGAGGGCGCGTACTAGCCCTGGGGATGGACGGGTCTTACCAGCCGGGTCATGGTGTCTGGACCGGTTCGACGTCGCCGGTTGAGGTGATCACAGGTACATCACCGGGAAGAGACCCAGCGGGCCGCAAGCAGGTAAGCCCACCGAAGACGGCATCCAGTACCCGGTTGAAGACGGTGCCGAGTTCTTAAGGCCGTCCGCCGTCGTGGCCCCTGCCCATCTCACGCCCTCGGTACGGCGGGCGACCTCGACGCTCGCGAAAACCGGGTCAGGGCGGGACTGGGTACGGGAACTCGGAAGGGCATGACCTGTAGCGACGGCGTCGGGCGAAGCCCGACACAAGAGAACACGGCTGAGCGAGGCGAAGGCGATTGAGCATGCGCGGAGCGCGGCCCGTCTGCTGGTGGCGGGTGGGAATGGGGAGGGTGGGTAACGGAGTGGGGCCTACGGCAGGCGTGTAGTACCGGGAAAGATCACCACCCGCGGGATGGTGGAACTTCTCGCAACCCGGAGTGGCTGACCTGCGCGATGTCCCCACTTGAACATTCCCATGCACACCACTCGGTGGGACGCCATCGGCGTTGTAGCCGGCGCCAGGTAGGGCGAGCGGCACGGCGCTCGCAAATGCCGGGCACGGGGCACAACCGAGCACGGGAGCGCGGCGGGAGGACGGCTTGCGTACATCGCGGGCCTGTCCCGTACTGCCGTCCTGTGCTGCGGGGCTGCGAGGGCTGGCGGTTGGCCTCTCTTGGCCGTTCGGGAGGGCAGGACCGGTAGCGGCGGCGTCGGGCGGAGCCCGACGCGAAGGAAGACGCCTGAGCGAAGCGAAGACGATTTCGAAAGCGCACCCAGGGCGGGGCGAAGACCGTTTCGGAAACGCAGCCCCCAGGGCGGGGCGAAGGCGGTTGGCGGGGCGAACCTCTCAGTG
>NZ_POUA01000228.1 GCF_003236385.1 Spongiactinospora gelatinilytica | reverse complement strand
GGGTGGGCCGGGTGACTGCGGTGATCGCCTGGGCGGAGAATCGGCATCACCTTGATCGATCGGATCATGGTTTTTTGCAACACGAAATACCCCGCGCGGGCGGGTGTCGCGCTGAAGAACCCCCGACAGCATTTCTCGGCCGACCGGACGGCGGCACTTCACAAGGGTACGTCACACCGTCGGGCCGGGCGGAAAGCCCGTCTCGGCTTGTGATGTGACCCCAGCGACGGCGAGATTGTCAATACCTTTCTAATATCGGGCGACCATTGCGGTGTGAAAGAGACGGCCATCGTGGGGTGTAGCCGACCGCGTACTCGCCACGATTCACCTGTGGCGGGTTCGTCGGTATCCATGCAGGGTACGTCGCCGGCAGAGCCGCGCGGAGCGCCGCCGCCAAGGCGACCCCCGCGGCTCCGGCCGGCGGCATCCGGGCCTAGCGTTGCCGAGTGCGGCGGTCAATGGGTTTTCGACAGGTAGGCCACGCGCCCGCGGGTAGCATGAACGTGGTGCTGTCAGCGCGGCAATGGTGTACATACCGAACGCCCCTCGACCGCTCTACCCGTAAGTCCGCGACGATCGCCCGGTCGCCTGGTTAGCGTGTTCCTTGTCGACCGCGCGCCATTTATCGCGTTCGCTGATATGACGAACCGCGACCACGAAAGGTGACCGATGGACACTCAGGCCGAGTTGGCCACGCACTTCGATAAGTCCCGCAAGCATCTGCGAGCGGTCGCGTTCCGCATGCTGGGGTCAGCCGACGAGGCGGAGGACGCGGTGCAGGACGCCTGGCTGCGGGCCTCGCACAGCGGCGCGGAGGGCGTGTCCAACGTGACCGCCTGGCTGACCACCATAGTGGCGCGCATCTGCCTGGACATGCTCCGCTCGCGGCGGCGCCGCGGCGAGGAGTTCACCGATATCGCCGAGCTGGATTCGATCATCGCCCATGAGGACTGCGATCCGGCGGAGGAGGCGGTGCGCGCCGACTCCGTGGGGCTGGCGCTGCTCGTGGTCCTCAACACGCTCGGGCCCGCCGAGCGGGTGGCGTACGTGCTGCACGACCTCTTCTCCGTGCCGTTCGACGAGATCGCCGAGATCCTCCAGCGCAACACCGCCGCCGCCAAGAAGCTGGCCAGCCGTGCCCGGCACCGGGTTCTCGGCACGGACGCCGTGCCGTCCGGCGACCTGGCCAGGCAGCGGCAGGTGGTCGACGCCTTCCTGGCCGCCTCCCGTGCGGGCGACCTGACCGGCCTGCTGGCCGTACTGCACCCGGAGGTCGTACGGCGGGCGGACGCGCCGGCGCTCGCCTCGCACGGGCGCACCGAGATCCGCGGCGCGCGCGACGTCGCGCGCGAGACGCTCAGCAACACCGTACGGGCCTACCTCGCGCGTCCCATTCTGGTCAACGGCGGCGTGGGCGTGGTGGTGGCCCCGAACGGCCGGCTGCGGCTTGTCCTCGCGTTGACCATCGAGGATGATCGCATCACCGCCGTCGATGTCATCAGCGACCCGACGCGCCTGCGGGAGCTGCGGCTTTCTCTGGTGGAGCCGGTTCCCGTGTCCTGACACCGCCCGCCCGCGACCCCATCGAGGCTGTGAAGCGAAGAGATGATCACTAATCCCCGGCTCGCGGTGCTCTACGTCACCGACCAGACCGCGAGCGTAGATTTCCTGACCGGCATCCTCGGTTGCGAGCTGGTGGCCGACACCCTCGACGCCGAGGGCCGGCGCTGGGTCGAGGTCCGCCTGCCCGGGGCACGGACCTGCGTCGCGCTCGCCGCCGTGGAGCCGGAGGTGATGGAGATCCTTGAGGCCCGCGCCGGACGGATGACCCACGGCTGGTTCGACTGCGACGACCTCGACGCGACCTCTGCCGACCTCCGCGGCAAAGGCGTGGAGATCACGGTGGAACCGCAGGCGGCGCCGTGGCGGGAGGGCGCCCGCTGGGCGCAGATCCGCGGCCACGACGGCCGTCTTTACGGACTTACCGAAACCCACCGCTAGGCCCCGCTCCGCCGGCCGGCCGCCGCCGCCCCGGGCGCGGGGCGCGGCGGCGGCGAGGGGCGTGCAACTGACAGATGCGCACAGTTGAACCCCTTCGCCGGAAATCTCGCCGGAAGTCGGATCACGATCACGAGCCGTCCCGGCGGCAGTTCATCGACCGCGGCTCACATCGGATCTTCGCCTCGGCCCGCGCGCCGATGACCCGGACGCTCGGCTCCGCCCGCCCGGTCAGCGCCGCGATGTCCGCGTAGGGCAGCCCGAACCCGTGGTGCAGCAGGAACACCGTGCGCTCGGCGTGCTCCAGCGCGTCGAGGACGGCGGCCAGGGCCGCCGACACCGACTCGGCCAGGCTGAGGTCGGAATCGTTCCGCACCGGCTCGGGCAGCCAAGGGCCGAGATGGGACTCCCCGGTGTCCTGCGCGGTCCGCAGCCGGACCAGCGACAAGACGGTGGTCAGCGCGGTGAGCCCGACCGGCCGCCCCGCCTCCTCCGGGGGCCGGGCCAGCCAGCGCGCATGGGTCTCCTGGACGACCTTCTCCGCCTCCATGGTGTCCCCGAGCATGCTGTAGGCGACCGAATAGAGCAGGGGCACATGTTGCTGGAAGGCCTCGGTCGTGTCGCGGTCCCCTTCGAGCGGCTGATTCTCGGAAGAATGTTCGGCCACTATGCGGCCTCCTTGTGGATGTGTCTCCCGACTAATGATGCCGTTCCACTACGAAATTAGCCGTGGTCGTGCTCCGCAGTCGATGAATCCGACCACCAGAGGGTCAACGCAACCGCCGCCAGGAGCGTCGTGCGGTGCGGAAAATCCGTTAACCTCTCTATATGACGTTTCGCGCGGTCTTGAAGTGACATGACCGCCGAGCCTTTCTCGGCGCCGGTGAAATGACGGTAAGTGCGGAGAATCGCACGGGCCGCGCTCCTGGCCGCGCGATGTCACATTACCGGGCCGCGCTGCGTCATTACTTATAGATAAACCTATGCGGGAGGCCGCATCAAGTGCCGTCGCCCGTGCCGCCGCACAGCGAGGTGACTTCTCATGGATCTCGTTCCCGATGACCCCCAAGCCAATCCCACCGCCTGGCGGATCGCCCTGGACGCGTGTGCCGGGATGCTGTCAATGAACACCTCGAAGGGCCTGCGGCCGCTGTACGAACTGCCGCATTTTCAGGGGTCGTTTTCCATATCCCGGGAGGGGGTGCTCGCCGGATTCAGGTTGCGCCTGCCGCTCCCGTCCGAGGCTCGCCTTGTGCAGGCGGGCACGGCGGCGGAGCTCTCGTGGGAGTCGATGAGCCTCGACGCCGACGGGCCGGTGAACAGCCTTGGCGGACGCGCCCGGTTGCTACTGGGGCGCAGGGAGACTTTCACTGATGTGTCGGCGCTGTGCGCGAAGATACCCGCGGAGCGTCCCTACATCAAGATTGTTCTGGAGACCGTCTTCTCGCCGGTGAGTCTGCACTGGCCGACCGACGGGTGGCAGCGGCTCCGGCCGGTGACGCTCACCCTGTTCAGCGAGATCCGCCCGGCCGAGGTGGGAACACAGGAACCGCCGGCCTGACCGGCGGCTCCCACGCGATCGGCCCGGACGAGTCATCGTCCGGGCCTTTCTTCGTGTCCTTACCGGCGGGGGACCGGTGTCCTTACCGGCCGAGGGCGTGCCGTCCTTACCGGCCGAGGGCGTGATCGTCGTCCCCGCTGGTCACGGCCGCGTGGTCGCCCTGGCCGTTATGGCCATTGTGACCGTTGTGGCCGTTCGCGCCGTTGATCGGGATCTTCTCGCCGCCGTAGGCGGTGGACATCCGGCCGCGCAGGCCGCCGATCAGGCCGCGCATGGCCTTCGCCGGCACTCCTTCGCCGTTGGCGCCGGGGGGCAGCTGGGGTATCGCCTCCTTGCCGCGGATGTGCGCGTCGGCGTCTTCCGTCAGCGGCGCGTGCACCTCGATGAACTCGCCGCTCGGCAGCCGCTTGATCACACCCGACTCGACGCCGTGGCTGATCATGTCGGCGTCCCTGCGTTGCAGGCCCAGGCACATCCGGTAGGTGACGATGTAGGCCAGCACCGGCATGGTGATGATCATCACCCGACCGGCGTACGTGGTCAGGTTCAGGCTCACGTGCAGGAAGGCCGACAGTTCGTCGTTCGCGCCGAACAGCCACAGCACGCCGTAGAACGCGATCGCCGACATGCCGATGGAGGTGCGGTGCGGGTTGTTGCGCGGGCGCTCGGCGATGTGGTGCTCCCGGCGGTCGCCGGTGATCCAGCGTTCCGCGAACGGATAGAGGATCAGCCCGACGAGGATGATGCCGAGTGGCAGCAACGCCGGGATGATCACGCTGAGCGGCACCGTGCCGATCTCCGACGTGCCGAACAGGTTGATCTCCCAGGCCGGCATGATGCGCAGCGCGCCTTCCAGGAAGGCCAGGTAGAAGTCCGGCTGGGAACCCGCCGAGATGTCCGCCGGTGTGTACGGCCCGTACAGCCAGATCGGGTTGATCTGGGCGAACGTCGCCAGACCCACCACGACGGCGAGCGTGAACAGGAAGAACGCCCCCGCCTTGGCCATGAACATCGGGTAGAACGGCGCGCCGACCACGTTGCGGTTGGTCTTGCCCTTGCCGTCCATCTGGGTGTGCTTCTGCCGCCACATGAGCACCAGGTGAGCGGTGACCAGCGCGAGCAGGATGGCCGGGATGAGCAGGATGTGGACGGAGTAGAACCGGGCGATCACGTCATCGCCTGGATACTCCCCGCCGAATATGAAGAACCGCAGGTACGTACCGATCACCGGCAGCGAGATCACGACGCCCTCGGTGACCCGCAGGCCCGCCCCGGACAGCAGGTCGTCCGGCAGCGAGTAACCGGTCAGGCCCTCGGCCAGGGCCAGCGTGAGGAGCAGGACGCCGATGATCCAGTTGAGTTCGCGCGGCTTGCGGTACGCGCCGGTGAAGAACACCCGCAGCATGTGCGCCATCATGCTGGCCACGAACAGCAGCGCGGCCCAGTGGTGCATCTGCCGCACGAGCAGGCCGCCGCGCACCTCGAAGCTCAACTCCAGCGACGAGGCGTACGCCTCCGACATCATCACGCCGTGCAACGGCCCGTAGGGGCCGTCGTAGGCGACGTGGGCCATCGACGGCTTGAACCAGAAGGTCAGGAAGGTGCCGGTGAGCAACAGGATGACGAACGAGTACAGCGCGATCTCCCCGATCAGGAACGACCAGTGATCGGGGAAGATCTTGCGCATGTTCCGCCTGAGGAAGGGAGCCCCGCCCAGGCGCGCGTCCAGGAACCCGGCCGAGCGCGAAATGCGACTCGGGACCGTTTTCAGTTCGGTCATGACCCTCCTCCTTGGGTATTCGCCTTGGCCTCCGCGTCGCCGCGCTCCCAGAAGCTCGGGCCGACCGGAACAGCGAAGTCGCCCTTGGCGATGAGGTATCCCTCGGCGTCGACGGTGATCGGAAGTTGCGGCAGCGCCCGGGCGGCCGGGCCGAAGACGACCCTCGCCCCGTCAGTGGCGTCGAAGGTGGACTGGTGGCACGGGCAGAGGATGTGGTGGGTGTTCTGCTCGTACAGGGCCGCCGGGCAGCCGACGTGCGTGCAGATCTTGCTGTAGGCGACGATGCCGTTGTGCATCCAGTTCTGGTTGGTGCCGGACTTGATCTCCTCGGGCCGCAGGTTGATCAGGATCACCGTGGCCTTGGCCAGGGCGTCGAGATCGTGCTCGTGGCCCTCGGGCACCACCGACAGCAGGCCGCCGGGGGTGTTGAAGTCGGCCGCCCGGATCGGCCGGCCGCTGCCCTCGATGATCAGCCGTGGCGGCTTGCCCTCCTTGGTCTTCTCGCCCCAGACGGTGTGGCGGAGCCGGTCGGGGGTGTTCGCCGCGGCCGTCTTGGTGTTGTCGAGGTCGCGCAGCAGCACGATCGGCACCACTCCGAGCGCCGCCGCCGCCGGGAGCAGCGCGCGGCGCAGCACCTTGCGCCGTACGAAGCCGCTCTCGTTGGCGCCCTGCACGAAGTACTCCGCCACCGCCTCGCGGTCCTCCTCCTCGGAGAGCATCGGGTGGCGATCTTGCGTCAGGGTGTACTTCGGCATGATCTGGCGGGCCCAAAGGACGATGCCGATGGCGAGCGTCAGCACCGCGACCATCAGCGAGAGCCCGAGGGCGAAGTTGGAAAGGCCGGTCGCCTGGGTGCTGCCGACCTGGAACGTCACGTAGAAGTAGACGAACGCGACGACGCTCAGCGAGGTGATGCCGAAGCAGAGCACCACCTTGCGCTCGGCCCTGCGGGCCTGCCGTTCGTCCGCCGGCTTGACCCCCTCCGGCGGCACGTACTCCGCTTCGGGGGTCTCCGGCGCGCCGAGCATCGGCGAGTCCGTCGCGGGGGTTCCGATGACGCGCTGGGGCACGCGCTCGGCCCGCTCTTCGATGGGTTGATCCTCGGCTGTCATGACCTCTGTCGCTCCTCCACCGCGGCCCCGTGGTCCGCGGAAGCGGCAATGCCGACGTCTGCGTACTCGCCGTCGATGCCGCCGAGTTTGTCCTGGTTTGCGATGATCCAGATGTGGCTGATGCGGTCGGTGGCCGGGTCGATGTCCACGACGACGACGGCGACCGGCAGCCCGGCCGCGGTGATCACCGCGGCGGGCCCGCCATTGACGTCGAGGATCGACCCGCCCGCGACCAGTGGCGCGAGCACCCACTGGATGCCGTGCGCCAGCATGCGGCTGACCTTGAGCGCTCCTTGCACCGGGCTTTTGGCCGCGCCACGCCGGCCGTTGCCGTCGATCCACAGGGTGACTTCGGGGGCGAGTACGTCCAGCAGGGCCTTGATGTCGGCGCCCAGGCACGCCGCCAGGAAACGCTCGGTGGCCTGCTTGCGGACCGCGCGGTCGTGCCGGAACCTGGGTTGCCGCCTGCGTACGTGACCGCGGGCGCGCCTGGCCATCTGCCGTACGGCGGGCTCGGAGCGGTCGAGCACACCGGCGATGTCGGCGAAGGAGAACTCGAACGCCTCGCGCAGCACGAAGACGACCCGTTCCAGCGGGGTGAGGGTCTCCAGCACGACCATCATGGCGATGGACACCGAGTCGGTCATCTCCGCGTGTTCCTCGGTGTCCGGCCGGGTCGGCAGGGGCTCGGGCAACCACGGCCCCACGTACGCCTCCCTGCGCACCTTGGCCCGGCGCAGCCGATCCAGGGCCAGCCTGGTCGAGACCTGCACGAGGAAGGACCGCGGATCGTCGACCATGGAGTGGTCGACGCGGTGCCAGCGCAGCCACGCCTCCTGGACGACATCTTCGGCATCGGCCACACTGCCCAGCACCCGGTAGGCCACCCCGAACATCAGGTCCCTGTTGTTCTCGAAGTGCGCGACCGGCATGACCTCCGCATCCGCCGCTGCGGGCATATCGCCTCCTTGTCGTTCCCTTTGCTTATTTAGACGTTGGCGGCGATGGAGAAGTGACATTTGCGCATGCGCACCGCCGCCCCCGCCGGGGCGTCCGGGAGGCGAATGGACGCAGTTGCGCCAAGGCCGGAAGCGGGTTGTGCAGACGATCTATTATGTGTCGTCGTGCCTGGTCAGAATGGGTGCGGCAGGGGAGGGTGTACCCCAGTGCATACGCCGCGGCGATGTGGCGATACAATCTGTGCGCGAGCGGCGAGGATGGCAGTGCCGGGCTTTTCTCCCGGAGCGGTATATGGCAACCGCCGATCATCGGATCCGGGCATGCCACCGCATATTATCCGCCGATTTCACATATTCACTATCACGTGTTCACGAGCCCCGGGATTCCTGGGTCCAGGCGCCGGACAGCACCCGGGTGATGGTGGTGCTCAGGACGCGGACGCCGCGGACGCTGGAGGGGTCGAGGCCGGACAGGGCGCGTACGCGTTGGAGGCGGTAGTCCAGGGTGCGCGGGTGGATGGTCAGGGCGGCCGCGGTGAGCAGGCGGTTCATGTCGGCGCGGTAGTAGGCGTCCAGGGTGGTCACCAGGTCGGGGCCGGTCGCCAGGCGGCGGGCGATCTCGCGTAGCCGACGGTCGACCTCGGGGAGCTGGGCGGCGGCCAGTTCGGCGAACACGTCGGCGACTCCGGACAGGGTCCGTGGCGTGGTCTCCAGCGGGGCGACGTGGGCCACGCGGCGGGCCAGCTCCGCCGTACGGGCCAGGTCGCAGGCCGGGCCGGCCGCCGTACCGACCGCACAGGGCCGGTCCATCCGTTCCACGATCTCGCGGACCAGGCGCAGCAGCCGGTCGCCGCACGAGGCCGTGGGCGGCGACGACCCGGGAGACACCAGTACCGAGCCGTCGTGCGGCACCAGCGCCAGCAGTTCGTCCGGACGCTGCCAGGACAGCGGCACGAGATGTTCCTTGAACACGCTCGCGATCAGCTCGTCCTGCGCGGCCCCGGTACGGCAGAGCGCCTGACCGGGCATCCTGACGATGACCACCAGGTAGTGGTCGTGCAGATCGACGCCCAGGCTGACGGCCAGGCCGGGGGCCGCCGCGTCGCCGGTGAGCAGCAACTGGGCCAGCGCGCGCACCCGCGTGGCCACCGACAGGCGCAGGTGCTGCTCGTCCATGTGCGCCTGGAGGTAGGCCGCGGTGCCCCGGGTGCCCTGGGTGCCGAACGACGCCATCAGGTGCAGCAGCTCCTGCGCGTCCTGCCCGTCGGCGGCGTCGTAGATCTCCCTGAGCATCTGGTTGGCGTGCAGCGTCAGCACCCGCTGAGCCGTGTTCAGGGAGAAGCCCTGCCGGGCGCGTTGCCGGCCGATGCCCCCGATCAGGGACAGCTCTCCCGCGACCAGCGCCCGGTCCTCGCTGACGCACTCGACGGTGCGCCGCCGGAACCAGACGGCGTAGTCAAGGGTCTCCGCGTACACCCGCGGGTCGCTCGCCGCCTCACGGTAGTCCGGAAGCTCGCGCATATATACGCTCACTTCGGCTCGCGCGTTGGCGTCGGACCTTTTCATCAACAAACGCAAAAGATCGCCCATGCCGTATCGGCCTTTCCCGTTCAGGTGAGCGGCTTTTCGCGTGCCGCGCACGACCGAATACCCTGTAGACCTTGGACCGAATGCCGCCGGACCGGCAGAGCGCGCCGTCATGGTAACCCGCCGGCCCGGACAAATAACCCCCGAATTCCGTCAGCATTCGTAACACTGCGCTATTGTCGCAGTAGGGGCGGCGTCGGTGCTCGGATCGGCTATTCGGCGAGTGCGTTTGTGAAAGTGGTATCGATTCCATCGGCAGCTCTGCACAGCGCCCTGCTTTTGCGGCCGGCGCGGTTGCGGAGAATGACAATGCGCCCGCCCCCATGGCGGGATTTTTCCGCAAATATCACGACGACAGTGCCACCATCTCCCAGCCACGCTGTTACCGCTCACAACGTCGGTTATTCCGACGACAAGGGGAGAGCTGCCGGCTGAATCCGTCGCCGGCATGACTCGATGGAGGTCGAATCGATGCACGGACGCATCAAGAGGAGCTTCGCCGTACTGATCGCACTGGCGACCACGGTGGCACTCACCGTGGGACCGGCGGGGACCGGTATGGCGGCGAGCGAGAAGGGTTCGACGGCGGTCCCGTCGCTGCGGGCGTACGGGATCACCGGTGACGGCAAGCTGATGGGCACGTTCCTCACCAACGACTCCGGGCGGCTCGACTGGGTCAGGCGGTTCAGCGGGCTGGTCGGTGACACGGCCGCGATCGGGCTCGACTTCCGCCCGAAGGACGGCAAGCTGTACGCCGTCGGCAACAAGGGCGGCATCTACACGATCACCGCCATGCCCACGGGCGACGGGCCGGTGATCATCACGAAGGTCTCCCAGCTCACCGTGGGGCTGCGCGGCACGTACTTCGGCGTCGACTTCAACCCCGCCGCCGACCGGCTGCGCGTGATCAGCGACGCCGGCCAGAACCTGCGGCACAACCTCGACGCCCACACGACGGACACCGACACCAACCTGAGCACCGGCACCTGTGACCCGGTGGCCACCGGGGTCACCGCCGCCGCCTACACCAACAACGACAACAACGCCGCCACCGCGACCACGCTGTTCGACGTCAACACCGCGACCAACCAGCTCGTCATCCAGTCACCGGCCAACCTCGGTTTGCTGGCCCCGGTCGGCGCCCTCGGCCAGACCGTCAACGTCAACGCGGGCCTGGACGTCTACAGCGACCTGACCAACGGCAAGACCGTCTCCAACTCCGCCTTCGCCACCTTCATCGTCACCAAGGAGGTGAACGGCGTGAAGGAGACGCTCAACACGCTCAACTCGGTCGACCTGCTCACCGGCGCCGCCACCCAGGTCGGTGAGCCGTTCCCGCTGGACATCACCGACATCGCCCTCGCCCTCGACACCCACTGACCGCCCTTCCACCCAGCACCATGAGCCCGCCCCGGCCCCGCCGGGGCGGGCTCACCCCGTCGGGCCGAGGTTCCAGGCGGCCGGCAGGGCCGCCGCGCAGGCGGCGCAGGCGAAGTGGTCGTCCTTCACGATGTTGTGCTGCCCGCACCGGGGGCAGCGGCGGAAGACGATGGGGCGGGTGAAGCCGCCGGGGTGCTCCAGGCCCGCGCGGTCCAGCGCCGCCGCGACCGCCGGCCACGAGGTGACATCGGGGCAGTAGCCGGTGGACTGGTTGCCGACCTCGCACACCGACCAGCGCCCGCCGTCCCGGGCGAACTCGATCTCGCCCGCACTGAGCACGGGCCCGCCCGCGGCACAGGCGACGTGTTCGCTGCGCCGGGGGGCCAGGCGCAGCGCCCCGCCGGTGTCGATGACGAACGTGAACGGCTCGTCCCGCTCGTCCGCGGGCCGCTCCGCCAGCCAGGCGGCGAGATCGTCCGCCGAGGTGATCTCGCGTCCCGGCCGGCCAGGCCGGACCCGGTCGAGCAGCTCGGCGGGGCCGATATAGGGGTAGCGCCGGTCCACACGCCGATTCTGCCGTACGGCCCGGCACTTGACTCTCCCAAGGTGGGAGACCCGAGACTGGCCGGGTGCGTGACGAGGGGATTCGCCTGCTGAGCATCGGTGAGCTGGCGGCGCGGACCGGTATGTCGGTGAAGCTCATCCGGCACTGGTCGGACATCGGCGTGGTGCCGCCCGCCGGTCGTACGCCGAGCGGGTACCGCCGGTACACGGAGGAGGCGGTGGCGCGGCTGCGGCTGGCGCGGGCGTTGCGCGATCTCGGCATGGACATGGCCGCGATCCGCGACGTCGTCACCAGCCAGCGCGGCCTGCGCGAGGTCGCCGCGCGCCACGCCGACGCGATCGAGGCCCGGATCCGCACACTCCGGTTGCAGCAGGCGGTGCTGCGATCGGTCACAGACCGAAGGACCGATATCGAGGAGCTCACCACGATGACCGAACTGGCACGGATGTCCGCTGCCGAACGTACCGCGATCGTCCACGACTTCGTGGCCCGGACGATGGGGGATGTCGAGCCGTCCGCCTACCGGGACGGCCTGCTGGCCGTCCTGCCCGACCTCCCCGACCAGCCGACCCCCGAGCAGGCGGCGGCCTGGATCGAACTCGGCGAACTGCTACGCGATCCGGCACTGGGCGCGGCGATGCGCCGCATCGCGGAGTACGCCGCCACGATCGCGCCCGAGGACCCCGGTGACGACCAGGGCGTGGGTACCGCCGAACGGGTCACCGACCTGTGGACCCGGCTGGCCGGGGAGGCGATGGCCGCCGGGATCGCCGCGGACTCGCCGACCGCCGCGCCGATCGTGGCCGAGATCGTCGCCGCCTGGCTGCCCACGCAAGGGGACGGCGGCAGCGACGGGCCGGAGGCGCGGGGGCGGTTGCTGGCCCAGTTGGAGGCCGTCGCCGACCCGCGCGCCGAGCGGTACTGGCAGCTCATGTGCGTCATCAACGGCATGCCGGTGCGCCCGAGCGTCAAGGCGGAGGGCGAGTGGCTGATGACCGCGCTGCGGGCGAACCCCGAGCCGGGGGCGCGCGAGGCCGGCCTGGCCGAAGTACTCGAAACGCCGGGCGCGCTGGAACCGGCCGCGCTGCTGAAGGCGTGCGCCAACGTACTGGCCGAGGTCGGCGCGCTCGTCGCGGCCGTCACGCCCGCTCAGATGGACGACCCGACTCCCTGCGCGGGCTGGAACGTACGCGCCCTGCTCAACCACCTCACGTACGAGAACCTGATGTGGACCGGCCTCGCCCAGGGCGTCCCGCGTGCCGACCACGACGCCGATCACCTCGGCGACGACCAGGTCGGCGCGTTCCGGGCCGCCGCCGCCGGGACGCTGGCGGCGTTCCGGCGGCCGGGGATGCTGGAGGAGCGGTACGGGCCCGCGCCGGGGTGGCGACTGGTCGAGCAGGTGGTGATCGAGATGCTGGTACACGGCTGGGACCTGGCCAGGGCGACCGGCGCGCCCACCGACCTGGCCCCGGACGTGGCCGAGGCGATGCTGCCCGCGGTGCGCGCCATCTACGGCGGCCTCCCCCGTACTCCCGGCGGCTCCTTCGCCCCCGCCCAGGAGCCGCCGGGAGTACGGG
>NZ_POUA01000227.1 GCF_003236385.1 Spongiactinospora gelatinilytica | reverse complement strand
GGGGCGGTACCGGGACGCGGTGCGGCTGGGGGCCATCGTCGCGCTGATGCACACCTTGTCGGTGCTGGTGCTCGCGGTGGTGTGGGTGTGGCTGAGCTCGGGGTTCGCCACGGAACGGGTGACGGCCTGGTTGCAGGCGGGCGCGGGCGCGGTGGTGGCCGTAGTGGGCGCGCACCTGGCGTGGCGTCACTTGTCGGCCCGCCGCCAGGTTAATGGTCACGGGCATGGCCATGGTCACGGGCATGGCCATGGTCACGGGCATGGCCATGGTCACGGGCATGGCCACGGACACGGACACGGTCATGATGCGGATGCGCTCGATCCCTGGTCGCGGCGCGGGCTTTTGGCGCTGGCGCTGTCGGGCGGGCTGCTGCCGTCGCCGTCGGCGTTCATCGTGCTGGTCAGCGGCCTGCTGACGGGCCGGGCGGTGGGCGCGGTGGCGCTGGTGCTGGCGTTCGGGGCGGGCATGGCGCTCACGTTGACGGCCGTCGGGGTGGCGACCGTGCGCGGGTACGGCCTGCTGTCCGTCCACCCGCGCCTGAGGGTCGTGACCTCCTGGCTGCCGCCGCTCGCCGGGCTCGCCGTCTGCGCGGGCGGGCTGCTCTACATCGCCGCGGCGGCCACCGCCCTGGCGGCGTGACCGTCCACACAACGCGGAGATCGTGCGTTAAAAGGCGGCGATCCGGCAGGGGGAGCCGGTCGCCGCTGTCGGCGGGCCGGCCCGGCCGGCGAATCTTCCGTGATCCGGCGCACGACAGCCGATCGACCGCCGCCCCGACCATGGGAATCACCGAAGGCCATTTTTGTTGCACGGCCACATGATTTTTAGGTTAATAGCTGAGGACGCTTTTTCGCTTTGCTAGTGCGCGGAAATCGCCACCGCCTCGCTGTGGGCCATCTTGTGCCCGGTGTAAATTTCCCGCATCATTCTCCGGGTAAGGCAGAAATACCCTACCAAGTAAGGGAGTTTCTCCTATGACGCGCTTTTCGGTAATCGCGGCGGTCGCTCTGACAGTGGCGTCCGCGGCGACCGGAGTGGCGGGCGCGAGCGGGCCCCCAGGTGTACCTGAGGGGCAGGACAGGCAGCTCAGGCCGACCCATCCCGCTCCGCAGGACGGCGCGACGACCGTCACGCTCATCACCGGCGACAAGGTCACGATCTCGCCTTCAGGCCCTTCGGTTCGGCCGGGCAAGGGTCGTAAGGTCAATTTCTCCACGCTGAAGAGGAAGGACCATCTGGTGGTCCTTCCGTCCGACGCGGCTCCATTGGTCGCGCGGGGCCTGCTGGATGAGCGGCTGTTCGACGTCACGCAGCTCATCGAGTGGAAATACGACGACGCGCACCGTAAGGACGTTCCGGTCATCGCCCGGACCGCCGGTGCCGCGACGTTCCGGTTATCCGGCGCGCCCGCGCCCACCTGGCGCAGCGGGGTGCTCGGGCTGGCGGCGGTCAAGGTGCCCAAGAAGGACGCGACGGCGGCGTGGCAGGCGCTGAGCGGCGGCGCGGGCGCTCGGTCGCTGGCGGGCGGGGTCGGGCGGTTGTGGCTGGACGGGCGGCGGATGCCGTCGCTGGACAAGAGTGTGCCGCAGGTCGGTGCGCCGGAGGCGTGGAAGAGCGGGTACACCGGCAAGGGCGTGACCGTCGCCGTCCTGGACACCGGCTACGACCCGGCCCACCCTGACCTCCAGGGCGTGGTCACGCACAGCAAGAGCTTCAGTTCGCTGGAGCCGGACATCAATGACCACGCCGGTCACGGCACCCATGTGGCCTCGACGATCGCGGGGACGGGCGCGGCCTCCGGCGGGAAGTACCGGGGGGTCGCGCCGGACGCGAAGCTCGCGGTCGGCAAGGTGCTGAGCGAGTACGGCGGGTACGACTCGGAGATCGTCGCCGGGATGGAATGGGCGGCCAACGAGGTCAAGGCCAAGGTCGTCAACATGAGTCTCGGCGGGACCGACGACCGGAGGCTCGATCCCGTCGAAGAGGCGGTGAACGTCCTCAGCGAGCAGACGGGCACGCTGTTCGTGGCCGCCGCCGGTAACTACGGCACGCTGGACAGTCCGGGCAGCGCGGATGCCGCGCTGACCGTGGGCGCGGTGGACAAGCAGGACCAACTCGCGAAATTCTCCGGCCGTGGCCCGCGGATCGGCGACGGCGCGATCAAGCCGGAGATCACCGCCCCGGGAGTGGACATCACCGCCGCCGTACCGGCCACGCCGGAGGGGTCCTACAAAGCCATTTCCGGCACCTCGATGGCCACGCCGCACGTCGCGGGCGCGGCGGCGATCCTGGCCCAGCGGTATCCGGAGTGGCGGGGAGAGCGGCTGAAGTCGGCGCTGATCGGCAGCGCCACCCCCAAGACCGACGCCAACGCGTTCGAGCAGGGCGCGGGACGCCTGGAGGCGGCCAAGGCGCTCACCCAGACCGTCGTCGCGGTCCCGGGCAACGTGTCCTCGGTGCTCCGGTGGCCGCACGAGAAGGGCCAGCAGACCACCAAGACCATCACCTACACCAACACCGGCGACGCCCCCGTCACCTTCGACCTGGCCATCGCGCCGGTCGGTAGCGGACCGCTCCCGGCCGGGGTGCTCAGCTTGTCGGCCGACCGGCTCACCGTCCCCGCCAAGGGCGAGGCGTCGCTCACCGTCACCATGGCGGCGGACGGGATCACACCCGGCGCGTACGCGGGAGTGGTCACCGCGACGGCGGGTGACACGGTGGTGCGTACCCTGGCGGGCGCGTACATCGAACCGGAGACCATCGACCTGACCGTCACCACCAAGGGCGGGCAACCCGGCCAGACGGGCGTCGTCTGGGTCAACAACGTCGCAACGTGGCAGGAAGAGCGGATCGAGGTTCGCGACGGCACGGGCTCGGTCCGGCTACCGGCCGGTGACCTGATTCTGCTCGGCAGTTTCGATGGAGAACAAGGCAAGGTCACGATCGTCCACACGCCGCCGCTCCGGCTCAATGAACAGAACAGGCAGGTGACGATCGACCTCGCCGCGGGCAAGGAGGTCGTGCAGTCCGTCGACGACCCGACCGCACGGCGGCATGCGATGAGCCTCTGGACCGAGCAATCCACCGACAGAGGTCGTATCGTGGGCACCTACGGCCTGACCGAGGGGCGCCTCTTCGTGGTGCCCTCGCAGGCGCCTCGCCAGTCGTTCAGGGTGCATACCACGCTGGTCAAGGCGGACACCACGCCGAGCCCCTACCGGTACGACCTCTACAACTCCGCCGAAGGCGGTCTTCCCAGTGACCCTGTCTACAAGGCCAGGAAAGCCGAACTCGCCAAGGTCACGATGAACTACCGGGGCGCGGGCGTACCGGCGGAGGGAGTCGCCGATGTCAGGCCTTCTGGCTTCTTGTCCATCATCGACACCCCTCTGCGCGTGCCCGCGACGGTCGTCCACTACCGATCTCCCGTCAAGGGCCTCATGTGGGGATCTGGAATGACGCTGCTCGATGAGAACGGGTTCGGTCACTGGATTTGGGATTCGCACAGGGAACTCGCCCGCGGGTCGTACACCGAGACATGGAACACCGCCGTATACGGCGCGGCGGCGTCTAACTACTCCAAGCGCTACGGCGATTACATCCAGCTCGGCTACAGTCTGTTCAACGATTCCGGGGCCGGGCGGGGCGGCTCAGAGGACAACTCGTCGGGCGCGGTCAGCCTGGCCAAGGACGGCAAGGAACTGGCCAACCAGGCGTGCGCGCCGCCGGATCATTCAAGCTGCAGTGTCGAGATGGAGCTGCCCCCCGAGGAATCGGCCTACACGGTGACGATGTCCGGGCGACGGCAGGTACCGTACGCCGCGCTGTCCACCGCTGTGGACGCCAAGTGGACGTTCCGCTCCGGCACCACGGCGGAGAAGGGGGCGCCGCTGCCCATGCTCCACGTGCGGGCGGCCCCCCAGGGCCTCGACGAGCTGAACCGGGCCAGGCGCTCCGCGCTCACCCCGATCCGGCTCCTGGTCGAGCAGCCGGGGGCGGCCTCGGATGAGGTCCGGCCCAAGGCCGAGGTCTCCTTCGACGAGGGCAAGACCTGGCGGCCCGCCCCGGTCACCCGGCTCCAGGGCCAGTGGACGGCACTGGTGCGCAACCCGGCGGCGGGCGACTTCGTGTCGCTGCGCTTGTCGGCGGGCTCGGGTGACAACACGTTCACCCAGACCGTCATCAGGGCCTACGGGCTGACCTCGTAAGTCTCACTCGAGAGGGTTCGCGGGCACGCGTCACGACGAGCGGGCCCGCGAACGACTTCGTGTCCGTCGTCACCTCCGGCCGAACGGGATCGCCCCGGTGACCGTCACCCCGCCGCCGGGCACGAAGTTGAAGTCGAGGTCGCCGTCCGCGTTGGCGAAGGCGGTCCGCATCAGCTCGATGCCGCGCCCCTCCACCGGCGCGTCGGACCCCATGCCGTCGTCACTGATGGTCATCCGTAACCCGGTCGCGCCCACCGTCACGGCGACGGAGACCGTCTCGGCGCCGCTGTGCCGTTCGACATTGGCCAGCGCCTCGCGGACGGCGGCCAGCACCGACCGGGTGATGTACGCCTCGACGTCCGTCGTGGGCAGCGCCCACGTCTCGACCTTGATCCCCGTGCGCTCCGACCAGCGTTCCAGATGGGTGGCGAGGGCTTGGGCGAGAGTCTGCGCTGCTTCGACTCCCACTTCGTCCGTTACCATAATGTGTCCCCTTCACAAAATCTCGTGCTGCGCGGCGGTGCGGCCACGAAGAATCGTGGTCGCGCCTGGAACGCGTACGGTCGCTTTCGGTTACCCGAAGAAGGCGCCCGAGGAGATGCGCCCAGGTCCCCCTCGCCTGCCGTCGGCGATCTCGCCTATTCGTCGATTCTCCCATCATTTCCATTCAACAGCTCTTGACGTAACAGCGATGGAAAGCTCTGTGACGGGACGGTGGGCGCGTCGCGGGAAGCGGTCAGGTGATGACGATGCGGCGGCCGGTGACGCGGTCGGAGGTCACGCGGATGTAGACTTCGCGGTCGCCGCCCGGCCAGGGCTCCACGCCGAGGGTGGACACCTCGGGGAGTTCGGCCTCGGTGATGTGGTGGGCGGGGCCTTGGATGAGCACGCTCCAGCCGGTGCGCTGGGCGTCGTCGATCCGGTCCACCTCAAAGGCGATCTTGAACTCGACCCCGCTCAGGCCGGTGTCCAGCTCCTCGTCGAGCCTGCCACCGTACCGGGTGCGAAAGACAACGGCCTCGTCCTGGACGCGGTAGTTGACCGGCAGCACGATGGGGCCGGTCCCGTCGTCGAAGGCGACCCTGCCCACACCGCCGGGGGAGATCAGCCGCATGCACTCGGCGCGGGTCAGCGTCTCAAGGCCGGGGGCGGCCGAAGGACGGCCGCCGCCCGGCGGGCGGCCCGCCGCTCCGCCCAGCAGCCCCTCGCTGGTGGTGCCGAGCGCGCGGGCCACCCGCAGCAGCGTCTCGCCGGTGGGGCTGGCCGGGTTCTCCTCCAGGTACCGCAGGTAGCCGGGGTCGATGCCGGCCAGCTCGGCCAGCTCGGCTTGGGACAGGCCGATGGCCGCACGCCGCTCGGCGATGCGGCGGCCCAGGTCACCGGGCGCGTGCGCGCCCCTGTGTGCGGACATCGGCGTTCCCCCCGTCCGCGTCGTGCGGGTACGGCTCTCGCCACGCCCCGGCCGGCCGGGACGCGCGGGGTGATTGCTGCCCCGCGGGCCCCGGCCGCAACCGCCCGGCAGGCGAGTTTTGCCCTCCCATGGCACATGCCCGCCACCCGGCAGGGTCAGACCCGGCCTTCGGCGGTGTCGGTGATCCGGCGGACCTCCACGGCGCCGAACCTGGCGTCGGAACGAGGTGGCCCTCGGGGTCGGTGAAGTGCCCGACCACGAGGGTGCTCGGGTCGCCCGCCGGGCCCATGACCCGCCTGCCGCCCAGCCGTTCCGCCTCGCGCAGCGCCTCCTCGACGTCGGGGACCTCCACATAGAACAGCACCCGCCCGGAGAACCCCGGGCCGCCGCCGATGCCGTCGTTGATCCCGCCGGTCGAGCCGCCGTCCACGAAGCCGTACCGGCCCGGGTCGGAGACCTCCCCGGTGGCCGCGTCGCCCTTGTGGAACTCCCACCCGAACAGTTCGGAGTAGTAGTCCTGCAGCCGCGCCGGATCGCCGCCGATGATCTCGAAGTGCACCACTGGCCGTCCCATGACGCTCCTTTCCCGGCGCCCCCGATGGGCGCCTCATGATGAGGTCGGAGCCGGGAGGGCGTTCTCTACATGCCTCTCAAACCCGGTCCAGCCGCCGATAGGTGCGGGCCGCGAGCGGCAGGAACACCGCCGTGATCAGCAGCGGCCAGCCGATCGCCAGTGCCAGGGCGTGCTGTGCGGCCCACGAACCGCCGCTCCAGCCGGGGTTGCCGAACAGCTCCCGGCAGGCCGCGACCGTGGCCGACAGCGGGTTCCACTCGGCGAGCGCGCCCAGCCAGCCGGGCATCTGCGCCGGCGAGGCGAACGTGTTGGCGATCATCGTGAGCGGCAGCATCAGCATCCACGACGCGCCCGCCGACTCCGGCTTCAGCTTCAGGCCCACGAAGATGCCGACCCAGATCAGGGAGAAGCGCAGCAGCAGCAACAGCCCCACCGCCGCGAGCGCGGGCAGCGGCCCGTTGTGCCACCCCCAGCCGACGACCAGCCCGCAGCCGATCAGCACGGCCAGTTCCAGCGCCGAGCCCGCCATGTCGGCCAGCGCCCGGCCCAGTACCACCCCGGACTGCGAGACCGGCATCGACCGGAACCGGTCGGTGACGCCGTACGTGGCCTGGGTGGACACCACGACCAGCGTGGTCGTGACCCCGACCGCCATGGTCTGGGCGAACATGCCGGGCATCAGGAAGGCCCGGTAGTCGCCGCCGCCCGCGACGGTCATCGCGCTGCCGAAGACGTAGCCGAACATCACCACCATGACGATCGGGAACAGCAGCATGCTCGCCATTCCCGCCGGGTTGCGCGTCAGGTGGATGAGGTTGCTCCTGGCGATGACCCACGCGTCCGACAGCACCCAGCCCAGCCGCCGCGCCGCCGTGCGCGGCACGACGGGGGAGATGAGCGCGCTCAAGCCGCCGCCCCCTTGCCGGTGATGCTGAGGAAGACCTCGTCGAGGGTCGGGCGGCGCAGCGCAACGTCCTCCACCTCCACGGCGGCCTCCCGCAACCGGTGCATGGCCTCGGTCAGCGCGCCGATCCGGTCGCTTACGGGGGCGGTGACCCTGCGGGCGGTGGCGTCCACCGTGGGCGCGGCGCCGGTGACGGCGGCCAGGGTCTCGGCGGCGGCCGGAAGGTCGCGCTCCTCGCGTAGGACCAGGTCGATCTGGTCGCCACCGATCATGGACTTGAGCGCGTCCGGCGAGTCGTCGGCGATGATCCGGCCGCGGTCGAGCACCGCTATCTGGTGGGCGAGCCGGTCGGCCTCGTCGAGGTACTGGGTGGTGAGCAGCACGGTGCTGCCCGCGGCCACCAGGGTGCGCACCGCCTGCCACACCTCGTCGCGGTTGCGCGGGTCCAGGCCGGTGGTGGGCTCGTCCAGGAAGAGCACCCGGGGGGCCAGAATGAAGCTCGCCGCGAGGTCCAGGCGGCGGCGCATGCCGCCGGAGTAGTGCTTGATCCGCTTGTCGGCGGCCTCGCCCAGCCCGAACCGGTCGAGTAGTTCGCCCGCCCTGGCCCGGGCGGTCCGCCTGCCCAGGTGGTACAGCCGACCCCACATCTCCAGGTTCTCTCTGCCGGTGAGGATCTCGTCCACCGCGGGGGCCTGGCCGGTCAGCCCGATGCGGTAGCGCACCTCGGCGGGCCGGGCGGCCACGTCGAACCCGGCCACGGACGCCCGGCCGCCGTCCGCGCGCAGCAGCGTGGTGAGGATCCGGACCGCGGTGGTCTTCCCCGCCCCGTTGGGGCCGAGCAGCCCGCAGACGGTGCCCTCGCGTACGGCGAGGTCGAATCCGTCGAGGGCGTAGGTGTCGCCGTACCGCTTGCGGAGTCCTTCGGCGAGGATCGAATGGGAGTTCATGCGCTCACTATGAGACATAGAAGTCCCAAAAGCAAACGTTCGTGCTACGGTTCGACGGTGAGCAGCCCCGCCTCCGAGTCCGGCACCCGCAACCGCACCCGCCGGGCGATCCTGTCGGCCGCGGCCTCGGCGCTCGCCCGCGACCGCACGGCCACGCTGGCCGACATCGCCGAGCGCGCCGAGGTCGGCCGCAGCACGCTGCACCGCTACTTCGCCGACCGGGAGGAGCTGATCAGGGCCGCGGTGGTCGACTCGCTGGCGGCCATCGAGGCGTCGGTCAAGGACGCGGCGGTCGACTTCGCCGAGCCGCTGGGCAGCATCCGGCGGCTGATCGCGGGCATGGTCGAGGTGGGCGACCGGATCGCGTTCCTGTTCGGCGACCCGGGAATGCACCAGGTCATGCGGGACGCCCCCTGGGCCCCCGACCCCGAGGCGCCGAGCGTGATCGAGTTGATCCGCAGCGGGCAGCGCCAGGGCGTGTTCGACGACCAGGTCCCCGCCGCCTGGATCCAGCAGGTGATCTGGGCGCTGACCTACAGCGGCTGGGAGTCGGCCGAGCGGGGCGACCTGCCCCGCCACGGGGTCACCCCCGCCGTGCTGCGCGCCTTCGAGAACGGCGTCGTCGCGAAGACCGGGTAGATCCGCCAGATCACTGTCGATCGCGGTAATGGCATGGGACCATCTGATGAGCGCCGCCTGAACCGGTCTGTGGGGGTATGCCGGATGCCTAAGGACTCCAGCGACTACACCGACGTCGAACGGAAACTGCGCAGCCACCCAAGGGTGGCGGAGTGCGCGGTGGCCAGGGTCGAGACCGCGGTGTGGGAGACCAAGCTGGTCGCCTATGTCGTCCCCGACGGCCGGGTGCGGGCGGGGGAGTTACGCGAGTTCCTGGCCAGGCTGGTGTCCCCGCGGCGGTTGCCCGAGGTCATCGCCCTGGTGGAGGGCCTGCCGCGGCTGCCCGGCGGCCAGGTCGACTACGAGAGCCTGCCGCTGCCCGCCCAGGAGTACCGCACGGTGTCCACGGCCAAGGGCGGCACGTACCAGGTCCAGCCGACCACCTCGACCGGGGCCATCGCGATCACCACGCCGATCGCGGCCGTCGCCGCGTTCCTGCTCACGAACGTCTTCTGGCCCTACTCCACCGACCTGACCGCGGTGCCGCAGCCGTGGGCGTCGCTGTTCTTCGGGCTCTACCTGGTCGAGTGCGTTTCTTTCGGAATCGGCGTCGGCTTCCTGCTGTTCGGCCGGAACATGCTGGTCAGAGCCCGGCGTGGGCCGGTGCTGACCACCCTCGCGCACCTGGCCGTCACCTGGCTGCTGGCCTCCTGGTGGCCACAGGACAACTTCTACCGGCTCACCGCCAAGAACGACTGGCCGGCACAGGCCGCCCTCGTCTACGTCTTCAACATCACGCTGATGCTGGCCGCGATCGTGGTCGTCGTCTACGTGGCCAAAAGGCCGGTCCCTCTGCAGGACCGACTTCGGTGAACATCGCGCCGAGCGCGCGGTCCGCCCAGCGCACCGCCTGCTCGGCCGCGTCGAGCGCCGCGTGATCGAGCGCCGCCAGCGCCATCCCCAGGTACGGCAGCCGGTCGAACGCCGCCGTCGGGCAGGTGACCAGCGGCACCGCCCCCAGCTCCCGGCACACCTCGGTGAGCCTTTCGACATGCGCGCGCAGCGCCGCCGGGGGCAGCCGCGCCCCCAGCGGGAGCCGGTCCAGCGTCCGCACCAGGTGCCGCCCGCCGCGCAGCCGGTCCAGGCGGGCGGCGATGGTGAACGCCACAGCGGGGCCGGTGAGCCGCAGGTTGATCTCGGTGGGGGCGAGCAGGCCGGTCTCGCCGGTCACGAAGTCCACGTCGTACCAGCCGCGGTAGCCGTGGGCGGCGAGCGCCCGGCCGACCGCGACGCCGAACCGCTCGGCGGTCGCGGCGAGCGGCCCCGGCAGCGCCCCCGGGCCGACGGTGACGCCCTGGTAGGCGGTGCCATCGACGGCCATCGCGCCCGCGCCGACCGGATGAGTCTTGCCCTCGGCGTCGATGACCGCGTCGAACGTCGGGTCGCGGTACGGGCCCTCGCCCGGCACGTACTCCTCCAGCAGCAGGCCCTCGCCGCGCGCCGCCGGCCCGGCCCGCCCGGCGCCGGGCCCGACGATCGTCGTGCCCGAACCGCCCACGCCGTACTCGGCCTTCACCACCAGCGGCGGGCCCGCCCGCCACGCGCGCCGTAACTCCCGGCGCAGCTCCCGGCGGGAGCCGACCGGCCGCTGCGCGGGCACCACGACGCCCGGGTGGTCACCGGCCAGCTCGCGGAACAGCGCGTGCGCGCGGCGCTTGGACTCGAACGTGGTGACGGCCTCGCGTACCCCCGGCGGGGACGGCACGACCCGCTCGAAGGCGGCCGTGCGGCCCCACGGCAGCACCGGGGCCTCGCCCGAGCGCAGCGCGGCCAGCAGGCCGGGCCGCGCGGCGATCGCCGCCGACAGCCGCCCGTCACGCGCCAGCCCGGCGTGTACCGCCACCTCGCCCCAGCCGAGCACCGCCGACAGGCCGGCGACCCAGGCCGCGTCCACCTGCCGGGGCAGCACCACGGCCGACGGGCACGGCCCGGCGAAGACCGCGAGGCAGGAGTAGTGGTCGGGCCCGGCGGCGACACCGCCGTACTCGGCGTTGAACTCCGCGACGTTGCCGACGTGCACAGCGGGCCGCCCGCCCGTCCACGCCGCCACCCACGACGGCTCTCTCATGCCGGGGAGCCTAGCGGTCAGGCGCTGACGGGCACGACCATGCCGGTGTGGACGTTGTAGATCGCCCCGCAGACGGGCAGGTCATCGGGCAGGAACGGGCTGGCCTTGAGCCGGGTGAGGTCGCGGCGCAGGGCGGCGATCTGGTCGGGCACGGTGTGGAACTCCAGGCTGCGGGTGTCCACTCCGTGGCCGGCGGTCAGCTCGTGGACGTCGCCGTCGGTGACCTTGGTCATCCCGCAGTCGGTGTGCGGCATCAGCAGCACCCGCTCGACGCCGAGCACGTAGACCGCCAGCACCAGCGTGCGCTGCACGTCGTCGGTCACCCGCGCGCCCGCGTTGCGCAGGATCTTCGCGTCGCCCGGCTTGAGCCCGAGCAGGCCCAGCGGGTCGATCCGGGAGTCCATGCAGGTCACCACCGCGAGTCCGCGCGCCGCGCGACCGGTGAGGCCCGGATGGGCGAACCGGTGGGAATTCTCCCGGCTCGCGGTGAGTACGTCGTCGAACGCGCTTACCTTGTGCTCGATGAACATGGCCCATCCTCGTATTGCCGGGTCAAGGGTCATATTCGCGGCGTCTCGCCGCCACGCTTGGATCCGATCCGGGCTCACTTCGCGTGCTGATAATGTAACTCATAGTGCGCGATTCGGGGAGAGGGCGCGGCCGACGAGTTCCCCGGCCGCCATCCGGAACCGCACGGGCTCGGTGATCGTTTCAGAAGCGGTCGCCGCATGCCGCGGCGCGGATCAGGAGGGAAGAGTTCGTGGTCTTCAAACGGCTGTTGGGCGCTTTCGGCGTCGGTGCGCCCTCGGTGGACACGGTCCTTTCGGTGCGGAGCGTGCTGCCCGGCGGAGTGCTGGCCGGGGAGGTGCGCCTGGCGGGCGGCGACTTCGACGCCGAGATCGAGCACGTGACGCTGGGCCTGGTGGCCAAGGCCGAGGCCGAGCACGCGGAGGGGGAGCACGAGGGTCTGGCGGAGTTCCACCGGGCGCGGGTGGCCGAGCCGTTCACCCTGCGCAAGGGCGAGCAGCGGACGATCCCGTTCCAGATCCCGCTGCCGTGGGAGCTGCCGATCAGCCAGGTCCAGGGGCGGCCGCTGCCCGGCATGGCGCTGGGCGTGCGTACCGAGCTGGCCATCGCCAAGGCCGTGGACAAGGGCGACCTCGACATGTTCGCGGTCGAGCCGCTGCCCTCCCAGGAACGGGTCCTCGCGGCGTTCGCGGCACTGGGCTTCACGGTGCGGTCCGCCGACCTGGAGATGGGCCACATCTACGGCGCGCACCAGGACCTCCCCTTCTACCAGGAGATCGAGCTCTACCCGCACGGCGGGCACGCCTGGCGGATCAACGAGGTCGAACTGACCTTCGTCACCTCGCCCGAGGGCCTGCAGATCGTCCTTGAGGCCGACCGCCGCGCGGGCGGCCTTGGCGGCGACGCCATCGCCCGCCTCCAGACCACCCACGACGAGGCCCTCCACCGCGACTGGCCCACCGAGATCGACGCCTGGCTCAACACCCTGTCCCAACACGCCGGCCATACCGGCCACTTCGACCACCACGACCACCGCGGCGGCCCCGGCCTCGGCACGGTCGCCGCCGCCGGCGCCATCGGCCTGGCGGGCGGCCTGGTCGCCGCGGAGGTCGCCGAAAAGATCTTCGAGTCCGACGACGAGGAGTCCGACAGCGACTGGTAGTCCCATCGTCTGAGCCTCCCCTCCACTGCCGGCGTGACCTGCCGGGGGTGGCGGGGAGGTCTTTC
>NZ_POUA01000226.1 GCF_003236385.1 Spongiactinospora gelatinilytica | reverse complement strand
GAGGGGCATCGGGCATCCGGATTGTCGGCGATCTTCCGATAGGGCGAAATATCAGGCTATCTAGGCCCCCTCCAGGTACCCGTTACGCGCGCCGTCCGGGTAAGACTGTGTGCATGGAGACGCAGAATCTTCTCGCCGGACCGCCGCCGACCCACCTGCCGGACACCCCTGAGGCCAGGGAGGCGCTCGAATCCGGTGCCGCGGCGTCGGATGTCGCCGCACGTTTCCCGGCCTTCTCCGCCGCATGGGCGACGCTGGCCGACGAGTACTTCGCCCAGGGGCACGCCGTGACCTCGTACGCCTTCGCGCGTACCGGCTACCACCGGGGCCTGGACCAACTGCGGCGGGCCGGGTGGAAGGGGCACGGGCCGATCCCGTGGGACCACGAGCCCAACCGTGGCTTCCTGCGCTGCCTGCACGCGCTGGCCCGAGCCGCCCTGGCGATCGGGGAGAAGGACGAGGCCGAGCGTTGCTCGCAGTTCCTCAAGGAGTCGAGCCCCGCCGCCGCGGCCGAACTGAACGGGACCTGACCGGGGCCGAGCAGGTAGAATCCGTATGCAAGAGCCCCTGACGCGCTTGCGCCAGGGGTTTCGCTTTGTGCTGGGGAGAGTTTCGCGATGCCGGCTGTCGTTCTCGTGGGTGCTCAATGGGGCGATGAGGGCAAGGGCAAGGCCACCGACCTGCTGGGCGATCAGGTCGACTACGTCGTCCGCTACCAGGGAGGCAACAACGCGGGTCACACGGTGGTGATCGGCGACCAGAAGTACGCGCTGCACCTGCTGCCGACCGGTGTGCTGTCGCCCGAGGTGATCCCGGTGATCGCGAACGGCGTGGTCATCGATCCCGGGGTGCTGCTGGAGGAGATCGACGGGCTGAAGGCGCGGGGCATCTCCTGCGAGCGGCTGCTGATCTCGGCGAGCGCGCACCTGATCATGCCGCACCACAAGGCCCTCGACAAGGTCACCGAGCGCTACCTGGGCAAGGCCAAGATCGGCACCACCGGGCGGGGCATCGGCCCGGCCTACGGCGACAAGATCGCCCGGATGGGCGTGCGGGTCCAGGACCTGCTCGACCCGGGCATCCTGCGCAAGAAGATCGAAGTCGCGCTCAACGAGAAGAACCAGGTCCTCACCAAGGTCTACAACCGCAGGGTGATCGACCCGGACAAGGTGCTTGAGGAGTACCTCGGCTACGCCGAGCGCCTCAAGCCGTACATCGCGGACACCTCGCTCGTGCTCTCCAGGGCCCTCGACCAGGGCCGGGTGGTGCTCCTCGAAGGCGGCCAGGGCAACCTGCTGGACATCGACCACGGCACCTACCCGTTCGTGACGTCCTCCTCCCCCACCGCGGGCGGCGCGTGCGCCGGGGCGGGCATCCCGCCGACCAGGCTGACGCGCGTGATCGCGATCCTGAAGGCGTACACCACGCGGGTGGGCTCAGGGCCGTTCCCCACCGAGTTGCTGGACGAGCGCGGCGATTGGCTGCGCACCACCGGGCACGAGTACGGCACGACCACCGGCCGCGACCGCCGCTGCGGCTGGTTCGACGCGGTCATCGCCCGGTACGCCACCCGGATCAACGGCGTCACCGACTTCTTCCTCACCAAGCTGGACGTGCTGTCCGGGCTGGAGCGCATCCCGGTCTGCGTCGCCTACGAAATCGACGGCGTGCGGCACGACGAGGTGCCGATGACCCAGACCGACTTCCACCACGCCAAGCCGATCTACGAGGAGTTCCCGGGCTGGCAGGAGGACATCTCCGAGGCCAAGTCCTTCGACGACCTGCCGCCCAACGCCCGCGCTTATGTCCGGACGTTGGAGGAGATGTCCGGCGCGCCGATCTCCGCCATCGGCGTCGGCCCGGGCCGCACCCAGACCCTCCAGCTCCGGCCCCTGGTGTGACGACCGATGTGATGCCGGCATAGGTCGTGACGGCGCGTCGGGCGGGGGATGCGAGAGATCCTCGCCCGGTGCCGGTAAGGTCCGAGTGTGCGCGTCGAGATCCACGGACACCGCGGAGCCCGAGGGCTCCGGCCGGAGAACACGCTTCCTGGGTTGCTGCACGCGTTGGAGCTCGGTGTGGACGCGCTGGAGTTCGATCTCGTGCTCACCGCCGACCGGCGGATCGTGCTCAGCCACGACCTGATCGTGTCCTCGGTGACCAGCGCGGACACCCGTCCGGCGCATCGCGGCGACCCCGGCTACCCCTACGTCGGCAAGCCGATCAGGTCACTGACCCTCGCCCAGTTGCGGACCCTCGACTGCGGGGTCCGCCTGCCGCGCCACCCCGACGACCCCTTCGCGCTGACGCAGGTGCCGCTGCCCGAGACCCGGATGCCGACGTTCGGCGCGGTGCTCGGGCTGGTGAGCGCCTACGAGGCCGACGACGTGCGGCTGCACGTGGAGCTGAAGACCGATCCGACCAGGCCGGAGCTGACGCCCGATCCGGCGGAGTTCACCGCGATGGTGGTGGAGGAGCTGGACCGGCACGGCAGGCTCGGCTCGTCGGCGCTGCTCGGCTTCGACTGGCGGGTACTTCGCGCGGCGCGCGAGCTGGCCCCGGACGTGCCGCGGTTCGCGCTGATCGAGTCGGCGACGATGCACTCGGCATGGCTGGACGGGCTGGACCTCGGCGACTTCGGCGGAGATGTCCCTGCCGCCGCGGCGGCGGCGGGCGCGACCACGCTCTCCCCGCAGCACGTACTGGTGAACGAGCACATGATGGCTCAGGCCGCGCAGGCGGGCCTGCCGGTGGTGCCGTGGACGGTCAACGCCCCGGCCGACGCGGCCCGGCTGATCGACATGGGCGTGACCGGGCTCGTCACCGACTACCCCGACCGGATGCGGGCGCTGTGGGCCGAACGCGGCCTGCCGCTCGCCGTACCGGTCGGCCCGCTCCGCCCGGTCGCCGCGGCCTGAACCGAGCCCGGCGGACCAGGCTCACATCCAGCCCTTCCTGCGGAAGCTGCGGTAGAGGAGCGTGCAGGTCAGCAGCATCAGGCCGACGATCATCGGATAACCGAAGACCCACTTCGTCTCCGGCATGAAGTCGAAGTTCATCCCGTAGACGCCGGCGATCATCGTGGGCGCCGCCATGATGGCCACCCAGGACGAGATCCTGCGCATGTCCTCGTTGGCCAGGGCGTTCGAGCGGGCCAGGGCCGCCTGGAGCACCGAGTTGCACAGCTCGTTGGAGGACTCGACCTGCTCGCACACCCGGGACAGGTGGTCGCCGACGTCACGGAAGTAGTCGCGCATCTCCGGCGGGATCACCCGCCGCTGCGGCAGCGCGCCGAGCGGGGCGACCAGCGGTGTCACCGCCCGCTTCATCTCGATCATCTCGCGCTTGAGGTGGTAGATCCGCCCGATGTCGCGCGAGCTGACGTCGGCGAACACGGCCGCCTCGACCTCTTCCAGCGCCTCCTGCATCTGGTCGGCCACCGAGAGGTACTCGTCCACCACGTGGTCGGCGATGGCGTGCAGCACGCCCGCCGGGCCGCGGCCGAGCAGCTTGGGGTCGTCTTCCAGCTTCTCGCGCACGCTGGAGAGCGGGCAGTGCCTCCCGTGGCGTACCGTCACCACGAAGTCGGGCCCGACGAACAGCATGATCTCGCCGGTCGCGACGATCTCGCTGTCCGGCTCCTCCTCGACGAAGGCGACGGTCTTGAGCACGACGAACAGTGAGTCGCCGTAGCGCTCGACCTTGGGCCGCTGGTGGGCCTTGACGGCGTCTTCGACGGCCAGCGGGTGCAGGCCGAAGACCTCGGCCAGCCACTCGACCTCGGGCGACTCCGGCTCGTGCAGGCCCACCCAGACGAAGGCCCCGCCCCCGCCCCTACCCGCGTTGTGGGCGCGGACGAGGCTCAGCGCGGCCTCGATGGTGGGGGCCTCGACCTTGGCCCCGGCCAGGTAGGCCGCGAAGTCGACCAGCGAGTCGCTGGGCGGCACGCACCCGCCCACGGGGGCGTGCTCGGCGGCGGGCGCGGGCGTCGTGGTCACCGGCGGCTTGCGGCGGTCGTGCTGCGCGCCCACGGCACGGTGGTGACGAATGCGGGGAAAGATCATCGACGAGCGCATGGCGCTCCCTTCCCGCCCAGGTCGGCACGGGCCACGCGAGACACGAGACGACCTTGACAGGTCGTTCAGACAGAAAGAACGCGTGAGCCCTCAGACCGGGCGACCGAATCGGGGTGGTCGGGGGAGAACGATCGTGCGCACGACGTACGTGCGCGAGCACGTACTGCAAGGATCACCAGAGCTCATCCCGGACCACCTCCAATCCCAAGCAGGCACCAAAGCCGCCCCAAGTTACCACAGGGGTTCGCACCGAGGGTCAAGCCTACCCGGAAGGTCACCCCCGGATCATGCAGAACTCCACGAATTCCCGACGACTCTCCGTGTCAACCTGCCCGGGGCATGACGGCATCTTGGCGGGCGCCCGGCACCGGTAGGGTCGTTCGCGTGCGGGTACTTGTGATTGGAAGCGGCGGACGCGAGCACGCCCTGTGCCGGGCGCTCGCAACGGATTCGCAGGTGGAAGAGGTTCACTGCGCCCCGGGCAACGCCGGGATCGCGTCCGTGGCGACAGTGCATCCCGTCCGCGCGACCGATCCGGCCGACGTCACCGCGCTCGCCGGGCGGGTCGGCGCGGATCTGGTCGTGGTCGGCCCCGAGGCGCCGCTGGTCGCCGGGGTGGCCGACGCGCTGCGGGCGGCGGGCGTGCCGTGTTTCGGCCCGTCGGCCGAGGCCGCCCGGATCGAGGGGTCCAAGGCGTTCGCCAAGGAGATCATGGCGGCGGCGGGAGTGCCCACGGCCCGCGCGAGCACGTGTTCCACGCCGGAGGAGGCCACCGCCGCGCTCGACGCGTACGGCCCTCCGTACGTGGTCAAGGACGACGGCCTGGCGGCCGGCAAGGGCGTCGTGGTGACCGATGACCGCGAGGCGGCACTGGCGCACGCGGCGGCCTGCGAGCGGGTCGTCATCGAGGAATACCTGGAGGGCCCGGAGGTGTCGCTGTTCGCGCTCTGCGACGGCGAGACGGCCGTGCCGCTGCGTCCCGCACAGGACTTCAAGCGCGCCTACGACGGCGACGCCGGGCCCAACACCGGCGGCATGGGCTCCTACACGCCGCTCCCCTGGGCCGCGCCGAGCCTGACCGACGAGGTCATGGCGACCGTGGTCCAGCCCACCATCGACGAGCTGGCCAAACGCGGCACGCCGTACATCGGGGTGCTCTACGCGGGGCTGGCGCTGACCGCCGAGGGGCCCAGGGTCATCGAGTTCAACGCCCGGTTCGGCGACCCGGAGACCCAGGTCGTGCTGGACCGGCTGGCCACCCCGCTGGGCGGGCTGCTGCACGCGGCGGCCACCGGCGGCGTGTCCGGGCTGCCCCCGCTGACCTACCGGGGCGGCGCGGCCGTGGCCGTGGTCCTGGCCGCGGACAACTACCCGGCCTCCCCCGTCACCGGCGGGGTCATCGAGGGTCTGGAGGCTGTCGAAGCCGAGTGCGAAGACGCCTACGTCCTGCACGCGGGCACGGCGCTGGACGCCGAGGGCCGGGTCATCGCCTCGGGCGGGCGGGTGCTCAACGTCGTCGGTACCGGCGAAGACCTCACCGCCGCCCGCGCCGCCGCCTACGATGCCCTTGACCGAGTTCGCCTGTCCGGGGCGCACCACCGCACGGACATCGCCGCCGCCGCTGCCGAAAGCCGCGAAACCGACGGCACACTCTGAACGCCGCCCGGCGCCCGGATCGGGCATGTGGAGTGGCGGTCACATCTTCACCATCGGACCCTTTGGAATCGGCCGGGTCATCCCCCCACAACGGCTACTGTGGGCCGCGATAACCCCAGCGGAAGCTCACTAGCCGATTGCCCCCCCGGTGAGCCACCCCCGTTACTGCCAAGGAGCTTGACGCGAATGGTCCGTTACCGCGTGCGTGGTGGCAACGCACTGCGTGGCACCGCCTTCATTCAGGGCGCGAAGAACGCCGTGCTGCCGATGATCGGCGCGGCGCTGCTGGCCGCCGAGGGCCGCACTGTGCTGCGCAACGTGCCGATCATCGAGGATGTCCGCCGCGCCGTCGAGCTCGCCGAGGCCGTCGGCGCCAGGGTGGAACTGCACGAGGCCGAGCGCACTTTGGTGATCGACGCCTCCAAACTGACGAGCGCGGTGCTGCCGGCCGAGATCGCCCGCCGCTTCCGCGGCTCGGTGCTGTTCGTCCCGGCGCTGCTGCACCGGCTCGGCGAGGCCGTGATCGAGGGCATCGGCGGCTGCAACCTGGGCAGCCGTAACCTCGACTTCCACTACCTCGGCTACAAGCGCCTCGGCGCGGTCGTGGACGACGGCGAGACCGTCATCACGGTCAAGGCCGCCGGGCTGACCGGCGCCTCCCTGTACCTGGACACGCCGTCGCACACCGGCACCGAGAACCTGATCATGGCGGCCGCGCTGGCCTCGGGCACCACGGTGATCGAGAACGCCGCGCTGGAGCCCGAAGTGCTCGACGTGATCGAGATGCTCACCAAGATGGGCGCGAAGATCAGCGGCGGCGGCACCGGGTTCATCACCGTCCAGGGCGTCGATGAGCTGCGCGCGGTCGAGCACCAGGTGATGCCCGACCGGCTGGACGCCGGCGTGTTCGCCATGGCCGCGGCCATCACCGGCGGCGAGGTCAACCTCGTCGGCGCGCAGCTCGACCATCTGGGCGTGGTGCGCTGGAAGCTGGAGCAGATGGGGGTCGAGTTCGCCGACCAGGGCGCGGTGCTCAACGTCGGCCGGGAGCGTTCGCTGCGCCCGATCAACGTGATCACCGACACCTTCCCCGGATTCGCCACCGACCTCCAGTCGCCCATCATGACGGTCGCCTGTCTCGCCGATGGCGCGAGCTATATTCACGAGCGCATTTTCGACGGCAGGTTCGCACTCGCCGCCGAACTCAACCGCATGGGCGCCACCATCGAGGTGGAAGGCAGTCGCGCAGTGGTGCACGGCGGCGCTCCGCTCACCGGAACGAGCGTGACCGCTCACGATCTGCGCTCGGGTATCGCGCTCGTTCTCGCGGGACTGGCCGCCGAAGGGGAGACCGTGATCTCCAACGGCTATCTCATCGATCGCGGGCACGCCCATCTGGCCGAACGCATGCAGGCTCTGGGCGCCGATGTGACCCGAGAGATTTGCACCACATGAAATCATCCCTTTTCCCATGCTGACCTGCGTCTTTACCAGAACTTCGAGCCACGGGAACGGTATTGGCTAAAATCCGGGCGTGACATTATGGCCCTCGCGAGCGATCGTTCCAAAAGAGAGCACCACAAACGGATGGCAGGATGGGACGAACATTGGTCGAGCGGGGCGAAGAAACACCCCGAGTGTCACGTCCGGGCACCATGACGCCGGATCTCACCATCGGGGTGGTGGGACCACACGATCTGGTCGAGCGCGTGATGCTCATGGGGCATGCCGCGGCACCGCTGCCATGCCGACTCGTGGCTGCCGCTTATCGGGATGAACAGGAAGCCGCCGACAAGGTGACACGGCTTGGGCCAGGCGTTGACGCCTGCCTTTTCGCCAGCCCTGTCCCTTACGACATCGCCCGGCGTTCGGGCGTGCTCACAATGCCGGCGACTTATGTTCAGCTCGGAGGAGCGGCACTCGTGGCGGCACTGGCACGGGCCGCACTGGACGAGCGGATCGACCCTGAAAGGGTCAGCATCGACGTTCTGACCCGGCCCGAGGTGGAGGAGGCTTACTCCGACCTCGGGCTGGCCAGCGCGGAGGTGCACAGCCGCGACGAGCCTGGAGCGACGGGCACGCTGGCCGCGTACCACGAGCGGCTGGCCAGACAGGGAGCCACCAGCGGGGCGCTGACGTGCCTGCCCGCGGTGGCCGAACGGTTGCAGGCGGCCTCGATTCCGGTGATCCGGATCCGGCCGACGTCCGCGGCCGTCCGCACGGCGCTGCACACCGCGGCGCTGCTCGGCGCGCACCACCGGCTGGAGGAATCCCAGCTCACGGTGGTGGTCGTCGAGGTGCCGACGTTGCGCGAGCCGGTACGCCGGGCCGCGCCCCGGTACTGGCGCGACGAGCTGCGCCTCTCGCTGCACCGGCTGCTGGTGCAGGAGGCCAACCGGATCAACGCGACGGTGTGGCCGATCGACGATCACAGCTATCTGGTGACGGCGACGAGGGGTTCGGTGGCGGCGGCGACGGACGGGTTCCGGGTGATGCCGTTCGCGGCCAGAATCCGCGATGAGCTGGGTCTGGCGGTGGAGGTGGGAGTCGGCATGGGCCGCACCACCCACGACGCCGAGAGCCACGCCAGAGCGGCCCTGGCGCGCACTCAGACGGGCAAACAGGGCCAGGGCTTCGCGGTGGACCGCGAAGGCCGGGCGCTGGTACCGCCCCCCAGAATGCCCCCTGCGGGCTCAGGACCTATCAAGCCCAAGGGCGTGGAGGTTCTGGCGAGGCTGGCGGCCAAGCTGGAGGGCGGGGACACGGTGGTGGACGCGGAGAGCGCGGGGCGGATGCTCGGCGTGACCCCGCGTACGGCACGGCGGTTGCTGCGCACGCTGGTGGACGAGGGACTCGCGTGGCCGCTGCCGCCCAACCGCACCCCGCAGCCCGGCAGGCCCAGACAGCTCTACCGGCTCATCGTGGAGAAGCTCGGCACGCGTTGAGGTCGGATGTGGGGTCCGACCCCGGCAAGTGTTTTCACGGCGGCAGCCGGTAGTGTAATGACTCATGGGGTCAGTTGATGCTGTCCGCCGTAAGTCGTTGCTGATCTGGGGCGCGCTGGCGATCGTGTACGTGGTATGGGGTTCTACGTACCTCGGCATCGCGGTCATGATCGAGACGATTCCGCCGCTGCTGGGAGCAGCGCTGCGCTTCCTGGCGGCGGGGCTTCTTCTCGGCGCGTTCCTGCTGGTGCGAAAGCAGGGGGCCTTTCGCATGTCCGCACGCCAGTTCGGCGGTGCGGCGCTGGTCGGTGTGCTGTTGCTCACCGGCGGCAACGGCATGGTCTCGGTCGCCGAGCAGTACATATCCAGCGGGCTCGCCGCGCTGCTGGTGGCCTCGGTGCCGCTGTGGCTGGTGATCTTCCGGGTGCTCGTGCGCGACCGGCCCAACCTGATGACGTTCGCCGGGGTGCTGGTCGGCTTCGCCGGGGTGGCGGCGCTGTCGCTCACCGGCGGCACCGGCGGGTCGAGCACGCAGGGCGTGGTGATCATCCTGGTCGCGTCGCTGTCCTGGTCGATCGGGTCGTTCCTGGCCGCACGCATGCCGATGCCGCCCAACCCGTTCGCGGCCAGCACGGTGGAGATGCTGGTGGGCGGCCTGGTGCTGACGGTGGGCGGCCTGATCAGCGGCGAGCGGCTGCAACTGGCCGAGATCTCCAGCCGGTCCTGGGCCGGGCTGGCCTACATGGTGCTGGTCGGCTCGCTGATCGGTTTCACGTCGTACGCGTGGCTGCTGGGCAACGCCCCGATCTCGCTGGTCTCGACCTACGCGTACGTCAACCCGGTGGTGGCCGTCCTCCTGGGCGCGATCGTGCTGGGCGAGTCCGTCACGACGCAGGTCGTCCTGGGCGGGCTCGTGATCGTCGCGGGCGTGGCACTCGTGGTGTCGTCCAGTGGGCGGCGAAGACGGCCCGCCGAACCGGCGGACGAGCCGCAGCTCACGTCCGGGCGGACCTGAAGGCCGCGGCGGCGGCCAGGAAAGCGTCGTTGGCCTCCGGTGAGCCGATGGAGATCCGCGCGCCCTCCGGGTGGAACGGCCGTACGGCAAGGCCCTCGGCCGCGCACGTCTCGGCGAAGGCCGCGGTGTCCTCGCCCAGGGCCAGCCACACGAAGTTGGCCTCGGTGGCGGGCACCTGCCAGCCCTGACCGAGCAGGCCCTCACGGACCCGCGTGCGCTCCTTGACGACCAGCTCCACGCGCTCGAGCAGCTCGTCCTCTGCGGCCAGCGAGGCGATGCCCGCGACCTGGGCCAGGTGGTTGATCGCGAACGGCATCATGACCTTCCTGACCGCCCCGGCCACCGGCTCGTGCCCGATCAGGTAACCCAGCCGCAGCCCCGCCAGGCCGTACGCCTTGGAGAAGGTGCGCAGCACCGCCACGTTGGGACGGTCGCGGTAGAGGGTGAGGCCGTCGGGCACGTCGGCGTCCCTGACGTACTCGCGGTACGCCTCGTCGAGGATCACCAGCACCTCATCGGGCACCCGGTCCAGGAACCGCACCAGCTCCTCTCGGCGGACCACCGTGCCGGTCGGGTTGTTCGGGTTGCAGACGAAGATCAGGCGGGTGCGCGGGGTGACCGCCGCCGCCATCGCGTCCAGGTCGTGGGTGTCGGCGGCCAGCGGCACGCGCACCGAGGTCATCCCGGCCAGGTCGCTGAGCAGCGGGTACGCCTCGAACGACCGCCACGCGTACATCACCTCGGCCCCGGGGTCGCACACCGTCGCAAGAAGCTGCTGGGCCAGCGTCACCGAACCGGGAGCGAGCCCCACGTGCTCCGCCGGCACGTCGTAGCGATCGGCGATGGCCCGGGTCAGCTCGGTCGCGGCCGGGTCGGGGTAGAGCTGCATGTTGCGCGCGGCGGCGGCGACGGCCTCGACCACGGAGGGCAGGGGGTCGTAGGGGGACTCGTTGGACGAAAGCTTGTAGGAGCGGCCGTCGGGCGAGACGGCGGTCTTACCCGCCTTGTACGGCGGCACGGTGTCCAAAATCGCGCGGAAACGAGGCATGGCCTCACGATAGCCCCCGCCCCACCGGCACTTCCCGAGAGGGCCACGCTCCTACAGGCGCACGACGTCCTTGGCGGGGCGCATCATCGGCGGGCGCAGCAGCTCGGCCGGGCCGCGCCGGTACAGCATCGCGGGCCGCCCGCCGTCCCTGGTGGTGCTGTGGCCGGTGGGCATCAGGAAGCCCTCCGCCTTGGTGACCTTGCGGTGGAAGTTGCGCGGGTCGAGGGTGCGGCCCCACACGATCTCGTAGACCCGGCGCAGCTCGGCCACGGTGAACGCGGGCGGGCAGAACGCCGCCCCCAGCGAGGTGTACTCCAGCTTGGAGCGGGCCCGCTCGATGCCGTCGAGCATGATCCGCCGGTGGTCGAAGGCCATCTCGGAAAGCTCGGTGAGCGGCCGCCAGCTCATGTGGGCCTCGGTGGAGGCGGGCAGGTCGGGCGCGAGGCCCAGGTAGGCCACGCTCAGCACGCGCTGGCGCGGGTCGCGGTCGGGGTAGCCGTAGGTCCGCAACTGCTCCAGGTGGACCGGGGCTCCGGGCAGGCCGGCCCGTTCGGCTAGCACCCGGGCCGCGGCGGCCGGGAGGTCTTCGTCGAGGTGGATGAAGCCGCCGGACAGCGCCCAGCGCCCCGCGTACGGCGGGCGGTCGCGCCGCCACACCAGCGCGCACAGCTCGGCGAAGCGCACGGTGAGCACGACCAGATCCACGCTGACCGGAATGCGCGGGGTCATGCCGTGCACGTTACACCG
Organism: Spongiactinospora gelatinilytica; assembly: GCF_003236385.1. Classification (GTDB taxonomy): domain Bacteria; phylum Actinomycetota; class Actinomycetes; order Streptosporangiales; family Streptosporangiaceae; genus Spongiactinospora; species Spongiactinospora gelatinilytica. The sequence continues at coordinate 1,079 of NZ_POUA01000226.1, read as the reverse complement.
AGCGGGCCGCCCGCAGGGTGAACCACAGGCCACCGATCAGGAAGCATGGACGTGCAAAGGCTCGGCCGCCGCCCGGCCGTCCGGCGAGACGACCTCGACCCGCAGCCACTCACCCTGCGGCACGTCCCGCCAGTCCAGCGGCACCCACAGCGTCTCGGTGCCGGCGGGCATCCCGGGCAGCGGCGTAGGGTCGTGCCAGCCGGCCGCCCGCGCGTCCACGGTCTTCGGTACGGCAAGGCCCTCCCAGGTCACGTTCACCCGCGTGGCCGCGAGGTTGTAGCCGCGGATCTCCAGCCCGTCCTGGATGCCGCGGGGCTTGTGGATGGCGTCCACGGCCATCGGACGGTCGTGGTCGGCCGCGATCTGCTGCGACAGCGAGGGCGACCCGCAGGTGAAGAAGTCGCTCCACATGTAGGAGATGACCTTGGAGACGTAGCGGCCGGTGAACGTGACCGCGGCGTCCAGGCGGCTCTTGTCGGTGGCGCCCCGGGTGCCCTGGGCGCCGCACTGCTGGTCGGTGGACGGCTCGAACGCCTCCACGTTGGCCCACAGCTGCACGTCGTGGCCCTCGGCGGCCACCCGCTCGCGGGCCTCGGCCATGGCCCGGTAGTAGTCGCGGGTGGAGCCGTGGTAGGCCGTGCCGTACGTCGTCTCGCCGACCTCCGGCCGCAGCCGTTCGTCCACCGGGCTGTCACGCTCGTCGGGCCAGTACAGGCCGACCTTGCCGGTGCCGCGGCTGTCCTGCGGGGCGATGATCTCCACGCCGGTCCTGGCCAGCGCCTCGAACCCGGCGGCGACCTCCTTGGGGGTGGCCCCGAAGCCGACCCGTCTGCGGGCGTCCAGGTAGGGGCTGACCAGGATCGGCTTGCCGGGCAGCTCCTGCGCCACGATGTTGTGCTGCTCGGCGTAGACCCGCAGGGTGTCGTTGTCGTTCTCGCCGCCGTCGAACCGCATCTGCCGCATCTGGAGCTCGAACGGCTGGTACACCCCGCCCAGCGAGGCGCGGTCGCGGTGGCGTTGCCCGTAGTCCTGCAGGATGCGGCGGGTCAGCGTGGTCAGCGTACCGATGTGGCGGGGGT
>NZ_POUA01000225.1 GCF_003236385.1 Spongiactinospora gelatinilytica | reverse complement strand
CCTCAGTGCCCTGATCCCCACCCAGATCAGAAGGAAGACCCCGAAACCGCCCTGGACACGCCCGTGATGCTTCGCGTCGTCCAGGGCGGTTTCGGGGTCTTCCTTCTGATCTGGGTGGGGATCAGGGCACTGAGGCTGGCCCGCCGGACCAGGGCCACCGCCCGGCACCGCCGTACCGCCTGACGGCCACGCCGGGAGCCCCCCGCTAGCGCAGTACTTCGGTGAGGCGGATGCGGGCCCCGGTGCGCAGGACCGCGCGGCGGTAGATGCGGGCTCCCGCCGCGAGGACGGCGGCCACCGCGGCGAGCATCGCGACGGCCGCGACGGCGAGTTCCCAGAGCTGGACCTCTGTGGCGGCCATGCGGACCGGCATGACCATGGAGGAGAACGGCGGGACCAGGGACAGCACCCGAGCGAGCGGCCCGGTCGGTTCGGCGACGGCGTAGAAGGCGACCAGGTAGACCGCCATGAGGAGCGTGGTCAGCGGGGTGAGCACGCCGCCGACCTCCTCCTGCCGGGACACCAGCGAACCGAAGCCCGCCGCCAGCACCGCGAAGAACGCGTATCCCAGCAGGAACCACACCACCGCCCCCGCCACGATGCCCGCCACGCCGTCGGGCAGGTCGGCGGTCAACCCGGTCGCGACGCCCGCCGAGAGCCCGGCCACGATGATGACCCCCAGATTGACCAGGCCGAGCACGCCAAGGCCGAGGATCTTGCCGGCCAGCAGTTGCCAGGGGCGGATCGAGGTGAGGATCAGTTCGACGATCCGGCTGCCCTTCTCCTCGACCACTCCCATGGCCACCGCGGTGACCGAGGACATGAGCAGGAAGAACAGCACGAAGACGATCAGCATGGCGAAGCCCGACCGCACCGAGGAGTCGCCGCGCAGCGGGCTGACCGATTGTTCGGTGAGCGGCGCGACCCGCATGGCCTCGGTGACCTTGGCGGGGTCGAGCCCGGCGGCGCGCAATTGTTCCTGGGTCTTCACGCTGGTGTGCCCGGCCTGGAGGATGACGCCGAGGCGGCGGTCGACCGCGCCGTCGGCGAGGAGCGCGCGGCCGTCGAGCACGGCGGCGTCGATGTCCCCGGCCAGTAGCGCGGTGCGGGCGGCGGCCTCGTCGGGCAGCGGGGTGAAGGACAGGTCGACCTTCTGGGCGGTGGCGGCCGTGGTGGCGGCGGTGCGCAGCGAGTCGGAGCCGACCAGGCCGACGTCGTAGGAGTCGTTGCCCGCGAACAGTTTGGGCAGCATGGCCAGCGCGGCGACGAGCACGGCGCTGACCGCGAGGCTGATCAGGAAGCCCTTGGTGCGCGCGCGTACGCCGATCTCGCGCCGCGCGACCAGCAGGATGTCGTTCACGCCACGGCCTCCCTGAAGATCTCGGTGAGCGTCGGCTGCTCCCAGCCGAAGTGCTCGACCGTGCCGGCGCTCATCGCGGCGCGCAGGATCGCCTGGTCGTCGGCTTCCGCGGCGCGGAGTACGTGGACGCCGTTCTGGTGGGTGATCTCGGCGGGCAGGTCGTCGGCCCACCCGGGCCCGGCACCGCGCACCACGACCTTGAGCTGCCTGCGGCCTTCCCTGGCGCGGACCTCGTCCACCGGCCCGGCGGCCACCATTCGCCCGGCGGAGATGATGCCGACCGAGTCGCACATCTGTTCCACCAGGTCGAGCTGGTGGCTGGAGAAGATCACCGGTACGCCCGCGGCGCGGCGTTCGGCGAGCACGCCGGCCAGCGTGTCCACGGCGATGGGGTCCAGGCCGGAGAACGGCTCGTCGAGGATCAGCAGCGTGGGGTCGTGGACGAGCGCGACGGCGAGTTGCACCCGCTGCTGGTTGCCGAGGGACAGCGCCTCGATGGGGTCGCCGGCCCGCTCGCTGAGGCCGAGCCGTTCGAGCAGGTCGTGGGTGGCGGTCCGCGCCGCGGCCGGGGACATGCCGTGCAGCCTGCCGAAGTACTCGATCTGCTCGGCGACCCGCATCTTCTGGTACAGGCCGCGCTCTTCGGGCATGTAGCCGAAGCCGCGCCGGTCCTCGAAGGTCATCGGGCGGCCCTGCCACAGGACCTCTCCGGAGTCGGCTTCGAGCACGCCCATGACGATCCGCATGGTGGTGGTCTTTCCCGCGCCGTTGGCGCCGACGAAGCCGAACATCTCGCCGGGGCGGACGGCGAGGCCGACGCCGCGCAGCGCCTCCTTGTCGCCGTATCGCTTGTGCAGCGCGCGGGTCTCCATTGCGGAGCGGTCAGGCACGGGTGGCCCCTTCCGTGATCTGCCGGAGTACGTCGGTGTAGCGCGCGAAGGCGGCCCGGCCCTGCTCGGTGAGCGAGAGCCAGGTCTTGGCGCGCTTGCCGACGAACGCCTTGTCGACGTTCACGTAACCGGCGTTTTCGAGAGTGACGATGTGCTTGGAGAGCAGGGAGTCGCTGACCTCGATGGTGTCGCGGAGGAAGCGGAAGTCGATCCGCTCCGCGCCGGACAGCGCCGCCATGATGGACAGGCGGACCGGGGCGTGGATGACCTCGTCCAGGTCGTGGCGCGGGTGCGTGGCGCCTCTCAACCTGTCACTTCCCGGTGGCGCAGCACCCAGCCGCCCCAGATGGGCGGCGCGCCGGCGACGACCGCGGTCAGTACGGCCAGCGCGACCCATTGCGGGCCGGGCTCGTCGGGCATCAGGAAGACGGCGAACAGTGTGGCCGCCGCGCTGGTGAGCAGGAAGCCCGCGGCGATCGGCCACTGCAACCGCCAGATCGCCCTGCTGAAGACGCGCTGGCGGAAGACGTAGACCATCGAGCCGGCGACGAACAGCATCCATCCCCAGCCGGCGATGCCGCGCAGCGTCTCGCCGCCGAGCAGGATGGCCAGCCAGTAGACGACGGCCCCGAAGCCCAGGGCGAACATCCAGCGGCCGGCCCATCGGCCGGAGCGGCGCACGCTCCCGCCGATCTGGTCGATCTCGCGCAGCGCCTCCTCGGCGCTCAGCCTGTCGTTCACACGCACCCCCAACCAGCATGTGTTCAACAAGCTAGCAAGCACTCAACTTTCGTTCAAGTACTCATCCGAGAGGCTAGCCGACGTACGGCGGCGCGACGCCCCACCCCCAGCGCGGCACGGGCGCCTGCCGGATCGGGTCGGCGTCCGGCTGGGAGTTGGTGACGGCCAGGCGGGTGCCCCACTCGATGTAGCCGAGGAAGGCCGCGCGGAACTCGGGGTCGGCGGGCAGGCCGACCTCGTCGGCGGCGTCCTGGAGGAGGGAGACCCAGCGGCGGCGCTGCGGCTCGCTGATCGCCTTGCCGAGGTGGTGGGCGAGCATCGCGACGTACCCGCCGCGTTCGGTGGTGTAGCGGTCAGGTCCGCCGAACACCTCTGAGAGCCACATGGCGACATAGCGCGGGTGCTCGGGGTGCATGTGCGCGAACAGCGGCCCGATCATGTCGTCCTTGAGAACCTTGTCGTAGAACGCCGCGGTCAGCCGCTCGAACGCCGCGGCGCCGCCCGCCCACTGGTAGATCGTGGGCACCGAGCCGCCGGTGCCCCGGACGCGGGTGGGGGCGTAGCGGGTGCGCTCGGCGGCCAGCTCGGGGGCGGGCGGCTCGCCGGGCTCGTCCCAGGTGATCCGCAGCAGGTAGGTCCGTCCGTCGCGGGCCAGCTCGTAGTCGGCGCAGCCGGAAGCACCGGACAAGTGGTCGGCGACCCGTTTCTCGAACTCCTCCGCCCCGTCCTCGGGCACCTGGTACCGCACGTACTCGATCGTCATGAACCCCACCCTTAGTCAGGTAATCATGTAATCGCATCATTACCGGGGACGAAACGATACCCCATCCCCGGCTCGGTGATCAGGTGAACGGGACGCGCCGGATCGGGCTCCAGCTTGCGGCGGAGCTGGGCCATGTACTGCCGCAGGTAGTTCGTCTCCTTGACGTACACCTCGCCCCAGACCTCCGCCAGCAGCGCGCGCTGGCCGACCAGCTTGCCGGGGTTGCGGACCAGCACCTCCAGCAGGTGCCATTCGGTGGGCGTGAGCCGTACGCCGCCGGAGACGGTCTTGCTCGCCAGGTCCACCACGTGGGAGCCGATCCGGACCCGCGCGGGCTCCTCCCCCTGCTGCCCGGTACGCCGGCTCACCGCGCGGATCCTGGCGAGCAGTTCGTCGATCGCGAACGGCTTGGTCACGTAGTCGTCGGCGCCCGCGTCCAGGGCCTCGACCTTGTCGTCGCTGCCCGCGCGGCCGGACAGCACCACGATCGGCACGCTGGTCCAGCCGCGCAGGCCGTGGATGACCTCCACGCCGTCCATGTCGGGTAGCCCGAGGTCCAGCACCACGAGGTCGGGGTGCCAGTCCGCGGCCTTCTGCAGCGCCGCGCCACCGTCGGCGGCCACCGCGACCTCGTAGCGGCGGGCGGACAGGTTGATGCGTAGGGCGCGGAGCAACTGCGGCTCGTCGTCCACGACAAGGATCCGCGTCACGCGACCACGCCCCGGCTCGTCATGGTCTCAGGCTACGACCGGCCGCTCAGGTGGGTTCGTCCAGGTGGATCAGGGCCTGCGCGAGCGGCTTCCTGGCGAGGTCAGGTACCTCGACGTCCGGCGCCGGGTAGCCGACCGGGAAGAGGATGTAGGGCCGCTCGTTGGCGGGCCTGCCGCAGATCTCGGTCAGGAACGCCATCGGGTTGGGGGTGTGGGTGAGCGTGCACAGGTGCATGGTGTGCAGCGCGGTGATGAAAAGGCCGCAGGCGATGCCCACGCTCTCGTTGACGTAGTAGTGCTTGCGCTTGGAGCCGTCCGGGGCCACGCCGTACTTCTCCGCGAAGCAGACCACCAGCCACGGGGCCACCTCCAGGTAGCCCTTGTCGGAGCCGGTCTCCAGCGGGGCCAGCGCCTCGCGCCACTCGGCGGGCAGCCGGCCGCCCTCGTAGTTCTGGCGCTCCTCGATCTCGGCGGCCTCCTTGATCCGCTTCTTCGTCTCCTGGTCGCCGACCAGGACGAACTTCCACGGTTGCTGGTGCGCCCCGGAGGGCGCGGTGTTGGCCGCCCGCACGGCGATCTCGATGCACTCGCGCGGGACCGGTTCGGGGCTGAACGCCCGCACGCTCCTGCGTCCGTCGACCAGCTCGAAGAACTCGCGTCCGCGGGCGAGCATCTCCGCCACGGGGTACCGGTCAGGCACGTAAGGGATGAACGGGAATGAATGCTCCATGAGTCCGTAGTCTTGACGGCTCGCGGCGACTCGGCAACGTCGGATTCGGGCCTTTCTCCCGGACCTCAGGCGTGGCAGGCGATCGGGCCGCCGTTGACGGTGACCATGTCGGGCCAGACGCCGGTAGCGCGAGGGGCGAGCCCGGGGGGTTGCCGTCCAGCTCGTGGTAGGCCCGGTGCAGGTTGCCGACCAGCCGTTCGCTCTCCGTCCAGTCGGCGAACGGGCCGCGGCGCGGGCCATGGTCAGCGGCGGTGCGCCGGTCTTGTGCCCGTACCGGGCCAGGCCGTCCACGAGGGCCGTGTATCCGACCAGGTCGGCGAGCACCCGGCGGACCTCCTCGCCCCGGCAGATCGCGCCGTGCCCGGGGACCAGCACCAGGGTCCAGCTCGCGCAGCATGGCCAGGGCGCGCGGGTAGCCGGCCACGCTGCCCTCCACCAGGAACGGCTGGCCGCCGTTGATCACCAGGTCTCCGGCGAACGCCACGCGCTCTTCCGGCAGCCAGGCGATGACGTCGCCGCGGGTGTGCGCGGGCCCGGCGTGCAGCAGGTCGATCCGGCGCTCGCCGATGTGCAGGGCCATCCGGGTCTCGAACGTCACCTCCGGCGGGCGCAGCCGCAGCTCGCCGTACGCGGGGCCGGTGAGGATCTCGGCCGCCACGAGCCCGGCGGCGAGGATGTCCGCACGGCAGTGGACGTGGCCGATGACCGGGGTGGCGGCCGGCAGCAGTCAGTTGCTAGGTGTGGTCGCCGTGGTGGTGGGTGTTGACCAGGGCGCGCGGCGGCCCCTCGCCCGCGACCTCGGCGACGCGCGCCAGCAGGGCCCGGTCGCGCGCCTCGGTACATGTGGTGTCAACGAGCAGGTGCCCGCCGGCGCCGTCCAGCACCAGGCCGGTGTTGTTGAGCATCCAGCTCCCGTCGGGCTGCACATAGGCGAATACGCCGTCGGCGACCTCGTGGAGTGCGGGTTCGGGCATCGTACGGCGCGGCGCTCGCTGCATTGTGCGGCCCCCAAGGGAAGTCGGATGCTGCGACGATAGCCAACCGCGGTTGGAAGGTCATGCCATTCCCGGGAATATCCCTTGGAGGATCGACCTTCGCGCTTTCCGGCCGCTCAGCGGGGGTCCGATCAACCCGGCGTGACCGGCCCGGCGCGAAGAGGCAGCGAATGCGCCCCCACCTACTCATGAGTAATGCCCGGTCAGGTCTTTACGTGGGCAGCGTTTGGCGACAATGCACTATGACATGAGCGGACGAAGCTTTCATAGCCCTTGAAAGTACCGCACGTCTAGATTTATCCGAACAAACCTGCAAAAAATCCACGAATCAAGCAAGGCCGCCCGTTTGCGTAATTGTCCGACTACGGCTGGTAATGTCGCTTTCGCAAGTCCAGGAAAAGGACAGGCGAAGGGGGAAATCCAAATGATTGCTCAGGTCTTCCCGACCCACTGGGGCGGCGGCTGTGGCGGCGGCTGGGGCGGAGGCTGTGGTGGTGGCTGCCATCGGCGCCGCTGGCGCTGCCACCTCGTCTGCTGCCGCCGCCGGCGCCGCTGCTGCGGCCGCGGCTGGCGGGGCTGGTGGTAACAAAGTCAGGGGGAGGCCGACGGCTCGCCCGTCGGCCTTCCCCCTCCCCACTCGACGAGGCCGCCACGGAGCCCGAGGCGGCTTTTTCCACGCCCCGCGACGGCGAGGGGCGGGCGCGCGGCGCGCCGGGGGAAGAGACGCCGCTGGCCCCGATGGTCTCCATCAGGCAGACGATAAGGAGGTTCTGGCCCTACACCCGCGGTCTGCGCAGGTGGATCGTGCTAGGGATCGGGTGCGCGGCCGTGGCCGCGGGCTGCGAGGTCGCGGCCATCTCGCTGTTCGGCACCATCACCGACCAGGTGCTGGCCAGGGGTCACCTGGACGCTTTCTGGGCGCCCGCGACCGGCTGGCTCGCTCTCGCGCTGGTCGGCGCGGTGCTGTCCTTCAGCGGGGCCTACGCGACCGCGTTCGGCGGAGAGCGCTTCCTGTACCGGCTGCGCGACCGTTTGTTCCGGCATATGCAGACGTTGACACCCGACTACTACGACAACCGCCGGCTCGGCGACCAGATGTCCAGGCTGACCAACGACATCGAGGCCATCGAGGAACTGCTGGCCTCCGGGGTGGTCCGGCTGTTCACCACAGCGGTGAGCGTCGTGTTCTTCGCCGGGGCGGCCCTGGTCCTGCGGTGGGACCTGGCGCTGGTGACGCTCGCGCTGGTACCGGCCTTCCTCGGGGTCTCCAAGCTGTTCGCGGGCCGGTTCCGCGTCGCCGCGGCCCGCGAACGGCGGGCCAACGGGGAGATGAACAGCGTCATCGAGGAGAGCCTGGCCAACCAGTCACTGGTCCAGGCATACAACCGTCAGGAGAACGAGGCGGCCCGGCTGAACCGGCAGGGCCGCAGGTGGATGCTGGCCAACCTGGCGCAGGCCAGGTTGTCGGCGCTGTACGGGCCGGTCGTGCAGATCATCGAGACGCTGTGCGTGCTGGTCGTGATCGGCGTGGGGGCCTGGGAGATCGCGGCCGGGCGGCTCACCATCGGCGGGCTGCTGGCGTTCGCCGCCTACCTCGCGTACCTGTACCCGGCGGTGCAGAGCCTGGGCGAGCTGGCGCTCACGGTCTCGGAGGCCGCGGCGGGGTCGGACCGGGTGATGGAGGTGCTGCGCACCAGTCCGGACGTCGCGGACCCGGGCGCGCCGGGCGAGCCGGAGGCGCACGCCGAGCCGATCACCGCGGTACCGCCCGCACCGGCCACGTCGCCGAACAGGGGACGCGGGGAGATCGCGTTCGAGAACGTCGGATTCACCTATCCGAACAGGAAGCGGGCCACGCTGACCGGCCTGTCGTTCGCTGCGGGCCCCGGCGACCTCATCCTGTGCACCGGGCCGAGCGGGGCCGGCAAGTCCACCGTCGCCAAGCTGCTGCTGCGGTTCTACGACGCCACCACGGGGCGCATCACGCTGGACGGCAGGGACATCCGCGAGCTGCCGAGCCGGATGGTGCGCGACAACATCACCATCCTGCAACAGGAGAACCTGCTGTTCTCCGGCACCGTGCGGGACAACATCGCGTTCGGACGGCCGGGGTGCGAGCTGGACGAGATCGTCCAGGCGGCCATCCTGGCGGACGTACACGACTTCATCGGCACGCTGCCGGAGAAGTACGACACGCCGATCGGCGAGCGCGGCCGGCTGCTGTCCGGGGGGCAGCGCCAGCGGATCGCCATCGCCAGGGCGATCCTGCGGGACGCGCCGGTGCTCATCCTGGACGAGCCGATGACCGGGCTGGACTCGGCCACCGCCGCGCGGATCATGGAGCCGCTCGGCCGGCTCATGGCCGGCCGGACGACGATCTTCATCACCCATGACCCGCGCCTCGTTCCAGGGGCGGCGCGTGAGGTGGTACTGCCGCCCGGCGTGGACGAGGAGGCGGTGGTACCGGTGCCCAAGTGATCAGTCGCGCGGGCCGTTCTTGTGCCCGTTGCCGTTCCCGTTCCCGTTCCCGTTCTTCCAGCCGTCGTGGCCCGGACCGTTCTTCCACTTACGCGGACGGTCCGGGTCGCCGGGCTTCTTGCAGACGAACCACACGCTGCCGCACTTCATCTTGGACAGGATGTGCCTGCGGACGAGGAGCGTGGTGTGCAGGCGGGAGATCAGCCGCACCCGGCGTACCAGGGTGTGATCGTCGACCTCGACTTTCACGCAGCGCAGCCAGATGTCCCTGACGCCCAGCCTGGCGTCGAACGGCACGCCCTCGGTGTCGTGACCGTAACCGTCGTCGTCCAGGCCGATGCCGAGCTCGCGACTCCCCCGCCGCGAGCCCACGGCGTTGATGGCGTCGGAGGCGACGGTGGCGTGCGTGGACGGGCTGGGGCAGCGGACCTCGACCCGCAGATCGGAGTCGCGGCGCGGCGCCCAGGGCCGCACCCGCAGCGCGGTGATCCGGCTGTTCCTGACGGGGTCGATCCGGCCGTCGTCGTCAGGATCCTCGCCCTGGCCCGATCCGTCGTCGTCATTGTCGGGCATCGGGTAGGACCGGGCCACGGCGGTACGCCAGCCGTCGTCCGCCGGAGCGTCGAGGGCGAGCGCCTCGGCGAGCGCGCCGGGCATGATGACGGGCCCGGCGAGGGCGGCCGCCAGAATTCCTGCTCCTGCGGTCAAGCGCATTCTTTTCTCCTCCTGCCGGGCGGCAGCCCGGATGTTCGGCAAACTGCCGTCGCAATGACGGCGCGGAGGGTTTCGTGCGCGGCTGTGACCCGTGCCCGACCGGTAATTGATCAGACCAGCCGTCCCAGTATGCCGATGAGATCGGGCGGACCCGGGGGAACGCCACGCCGTTTCCCCGGATACCGCTCGGCGGTTTCAGGAGGTCAGGGCGGCCTCTCTGGCCAGGTCGGCCTCGGGGCGGGGGCGTACGCGACGCCGTACGGCCAGCCCGAACGCGACCACCGCCAGCCCGAACGCGGCCGAGAGCACGAACGGCCCGGCGGGCCGCCAGACGTCGTAGAGAACGCCGCCCAGCGCGGAGACGATCATGATGCCCACCGCCCCGCAGAGCGTGTGCACGCCGAACGCCGAGCCGCGCACGTCGGCGGGGGCCTGCTGGGCGAGCAGCGGGCCCGCGGTGGTGATGCCGGCGATCTCGCCGATGCCGATGAGCACCGCGACCACCATCATCCCGGCACCGAGCGGGTCGTCGATGAGCAGAGTGGACAGGTACGCGAGGGCGGCGACGGTCTGCGCGAGGATGACCAGGTTCTCCCGGCGCATCCGGTCACCCAGCCAGCCGAACAGCGGCGCGCCCAGCAGCGCCACGGTCTGCGAGACGCCGACCACCGCGCCCGCCCTGGCCAGGGCCTCCGCGCTGGACATGCCGCCCTGGCGGGTGGCGTGGTCCACGATCCACAGCGTCATGAAGCCGACGACCACGGCGAGGTCGGCCCTGGCGACGAACGAGGCCGCGTAGGACAGCGCGACGCCCGGGTCTCTGGCGAGCGCGACGCCCTCACGGACCAGGCGCTGCAGCGGGGTGTGCCCGGCGGTGCGGCTGACGGGGGCCCGGGAGAGGGTCCGCCACAGCAGCGCGGCGACGACCAGGACGCAGGCCGCGATCATCAGGAAGGCCAGCCGGGCGGCGGTGACCGGGTCGTGGCCCGCGGACTCCAGGGTCTGCGGGAGCCGTACCATGACCAGCACCGCGACCACCGCGCCGAGCCCGCCGAAGAACCCGGTCAGGCCGTAGGACTTGCCGCGCGACCGGCTGCGGACGTAGTCGATCGCGACCGTGGAGAGCATCGCGTTGAGCGCCGCGACGCCGAGGCCGAAGACCACCCGCAGGGCGATCAGCACGGCGGTGTTCCCGGCGAAGGGGAACAGAGCGGTGCCGATCGCGGTCAGGGCGAATCCGGCCACCACGATCGGGCGGCGGCCGAACCGGTCCGCGAGCGCGCCGTACCAGGCCAGGCTGGCGATCATCGCCAGTTCGGCGGCGAAACCGAGCGCGCCGACCACCCTGCCCTGCGCCGATTCCGGCACGCCGAGAACGGCGCCGAGGATGTGCGGCTGGGTGGACGGAAGGAATGAGATGACCGCAGTGGAGGCCGTGGCCATGGATAACAGGGCCCACATGTTGCCCCGGGAAATGCCGTCCGCGAGCTGGGCGCCCAGCACGCGCGGGGGAACAGTCATGGATGGATCATGACATTTGGTGCAGCGCCCAGGCTAGTCCCCAATTCTCCCATATAGGTGGATTTAGCGTTTCAAGGTAAGATCCCGGGGATCTGGGTGGCTAGGGAGGCAGAGCGTGGATCCAAGGTTACTCCGGGTAGGATTCAACCCGAATATTCCCAATTCGGCACGAATGTATGACTACTTTCTGGGCGGCAAGAACAACCTGCCGGTGGACCGGGCCGCCGCCGAGATGGTATTGAAATACGTGCCGGAAATCCCCATCGGCATCAGGGAGAACCGGGAGTTCCTCTGCCGGGCGGTGCGTTTCCTGGCCGAGCAGGGCGTCCATCAGTTCCTGGACATCGGCGCGGGCCTGCCGACGCAGCACAACGTACACCAGGTCGCCGCCGAGGTCGTGCCGGAGGGCCGGACGGTCTACGTGGACAACGACCCGCAGGTGCTCGTCCACGCCAGGGCCCTGCTCCAGGACAGCCCCAACGTGATCGTCGCCGCGGGCGACCTGCGCCGCCCCGGGGAGATCCTGCGCGACCCGGCCGTGCGCGCGCACCTGGACTTCGACCGGCCGATCGCGGTCCTGCTGCTCGCCATCCTGCACTTCATCCCGGACGGCGACGACCCGGCGGGCATCGTCCGCACGCTGCGCGCGGCCGTCGCCCCGGGCAGCTTCCTGGCGCTGTCGCACGTCGTGGTGGACGAGCGCCCGGAGGCCGTCGCGCCGGTCGAACGGATCTACCAGAACGCCTCCACGCCCTTCGTCGGGCGGCTGTCCAGCGAGGTCGAGCCGTTCTTCACGGGCCTGGACCTCGTCGAGCCGGGCCTGGTCAACCTGCACGAGTGGCGGTCGGACGCCCAGGTCATCGACCCGTTGCTGGAGAAGTCCAAGCCCTACTTCCTGTGCGGCGTGGGGAAGGTCCGCTGACCCGTCATCCGGTGGCCGTGTAGAACCCGGCGGTGCGCTCGGCCGCGGCCCGGGCCGCCTCGGGCTCGGCACCGGCGGCGACGCTCGCCTCACGCCACCGATCGCCGCTCAGCTCCACGAACCGCCGGTACTCCGCCGTCTTCGTCCACTCGGTGTTCATCTCCGGCGGCACCCCGGCACCGGTGGAGATGTGCATCGCCAGGCCCAGCAGCCCGAGATCCCAGCCGACGCCGGTGGCGCCCGGGCCGTACTGCTCCCACAGGTCATCGCTCACATGCGCGACATGCTCCAGCTCCAGCCGCGCCCCACCCTCGGGCCCGGGCGACAGCCGCACCTCGATCCAGCTCACCTGCCCACCGAACTCCCACGTGGCGGCGAACCCCTTCGGCGGATCACACCGCTCGATCACCCCACCCGCGTTCCCTTCGAGCTGGTAACGCCCGCGCAACCGCAGCTCCCCGCTGATCGGCATGAACCAACGCGGAATCCGCTCGGCATTCGTGCAGGCGTCCCACAGATCCTCGACGGTGGTGTCGTACGTCTGACTGATGGTCTGAACCCGCGCCTCCCCGGCTTCCAGCACCCGCGTACCGAGGCTGCGCCGGACGGCGTTGATCTGGTGTGTCACATCGATCATGTGTGCGAGAATATCAGAGTCCGCTTATATAAGTAAGAGCTTCCTTTCTGGATCGGCCCAGCTCCGGCCGCTGGGTCAGCCTGTTCTCGGTGGGTCTCCCCAGAAGACCGGGGGGCCGCTCGCCTGCGGTGGCGGTGGCGGTGGTGG
>NZ_POUA01000224.1 GCF_003236385.1 Spongiactinospora gelatinilytica | reverse complement strand
CGCCCATGTCGGTGGCCACCCACCCCGGGCATACCGCGTTGACCAGCATGCCCTCCACCCGCAGCTCGTCGGCGAGAATCCTGGTCAGCCCGTTGAGCGCCACCTTGGAGACCCGGTAGGCGGGGGTGCCGCCGCCCATGGTGGCGAGCGACCCCGCCCCGCTGGAGACGTTGACGATCCTCGGGTGGGCGCTGGCCCGCAGCAGCGGCAGCAGGCCGAGCACGGTCTGCCAGGCGCCGTACAGGTTGGTCTCCATGGCCGTCCGTACCACGCCGAGGTCGGCCGCCGACGCCCGCTGTGAGGTGTCGTAGGCGATGGCGGCGTTGTTGACCAGCACGTCCAGCCGTCCGAACCGGTCGGCCAGCTCCTTGGCCGCCCGCTCCGGTTCGCCCTGGCCGGACACGTCGAGCCGCATCGGGTGGACGCCGAGCCCTTCGCCCGCGAGGTCGCGGGCGGCGGCCTCCGCCTTGTCCGCCGACCGGGCGGTGAGCACGACCGTGTGCCCGGCGCCGGCTAGCTGCCGGCAGACCTCCAGGCCGATGCCGCGATTGGCGCCGGTGACCAGAGAAACGACGTCCATGATCATCCCTTCGACCGCTCCGGCGACCATCATGCCTGGTGGCGGGGCCGGTTCCGGGTAACCGCGCGTGCGGCGCGCGTCCGGTACGGCCCTCCCCCCGATCCGCCTCGCATGTCAGGCGGGGCGGTGAAAGTACGACTTTCGGCCGATCACCTGGCCGCCGAGGCGGCCTGATGGCCGATCCGCCGGGCCCGCCGGTCCGGCAATGTCGTGCGGCATGAGTGAAGGAGTCGTTCTCGAAGGCCGGGCCCTGGTCAAGCGGTTCGGGCCGGCCACGGCCCTGGCCGGGGTGGGCTTGCGGGTGCAACGTGGGGAGTCGGTCGCGATCATGGGGCCGTCCGGGTCGGGCAAGTCCACCCTGCTGCACTGCCTGGCCGGGATCATGAAGCCGGACGAGGGAGAGGTGACCCTGCTCGGGCAGCGGGTGGACACCATGCGCGAGCGGGAGCGCAGTGCGCTGCGGCGCACCAAGTTCGGGTTCTTGTTCCAGTTCGGGCAGTTGCTGCCCGAACTGCCCGCGGTCGAGAACGTCGCACTGCCGCTGATGCTGGGCGGCGTGCCGCGCGGCGTCGCGGTGAACCAGGCGATGGCCTGGTTCGGGCCGCTCGGGCTGGCGGGCATGGAGTCGCGCCGTCCCGGCGAGCTGTCCGGGGGACAGGCGCAGCGGGTCGCCATCGCCCGTGCGCTGGTGACCGGCCCCGCCGTGGTGTTCGCCGACGAGCCCACCGGAGCCCTGGACCAGGCCACCGGCCAGGCCACGATGGACCTGCTGGTGGAGGCCACCCGGGGCAACGGCGCGTCGCTGGTGCTGGTGACGCACGACCGCGAGGTGGCGCGCTGGTGTGACGGCCTAGTCGAGGTGCGCGACGGGCTGGTCGTCTCCGGTACGGCGACGGCGGGGGTGCCGAGGTGAACACGCTGCGGCTGAGCTGGCGGCTGCTGCGCGGCGGCGGAGCGCGGGGGCTCGTCGGCGCGGGGCTGACCCTGGCGGCGGTGGCGGTGTCCACGGCCCTGCTGCTGTTCGCGGTGGGCATGAACGTCGCCTTCGAGGCCCGCGCCGATCGTGAGGCGTGGCGTAACCCGGTCGCCGCGCAGGGGACGGCGGCGGTGGCGGTCCAGTCGGCGCGGCCGGAGTACGTGGGGGAGCGCATCATCTCCCTGGTGGAGATCGCCGCGCTGCGGCCGGGGGTCGCGCCGCCGCCAGGCCTGGCCCGCGTCCCCGCGCCGGGGGAGGTGTGGATGTCGCCGGCGCTGGCCGCGCTGGCCCGCGAACTGCCGCGCGATGAGCTGTCCGGGCGGTTCCCCGCCGGGCCGGTGCGGATCATCGGGGACGCGGGGCTGGTACACCGGGACGAGTTGGTCGCGGTGGTGGGCCGGGCGGCGGACGATCCCGCGATGGTGCCCCCGGCTCCCAGTTTGGATCGCCCGCTCAACATGATCCCGCCGACCCCGGTCGCCGGGTTCGCCGGCGAGCACGGCGAGCTGGCCTCCGGCTACCGCATTCTCGCGCTGATCGCGACGGTGCTGGTGGTGGTCCCGCTGCTGGTGTTCGGCGGGGCGGCGGCCCGGCTCACCGTGGCCAGGCGGGACCAGCGGCTGGCCGCGCTGCGGCTGGTCGGCGCGACGCCGGGCCAGGTGGTGGCGATGACGGTGGCCGAGGCCGTGGTGGTGGCCGGCGCGGGGGCGCTGGCCGGGCTGGTGGTGTACGCCGCGGCCGTACCGCTGCTCGCGCACATCCCGATCGGCGGGGGCGGCTGGTTCGCGGGCGACCTGTGGCCGGGCGTGCTGCTGGTCGCGGGGGTGCTGCTGGCCGTGCCGCTGCTGGTCGGGCTGTCCGCGGCGGCCGGGCTGCGGCAGGTCGTGGTGAGCCCGCTGGGGGTGGCCCGGCGGCAGACGCCGCCGGGCATGCGGGCGATCAGGCTCGTGGTGACGCTCGCGGTACTGGCCGCCGCGCCTGTGGTCGGCGGCATCGGCTACGGAGCTTTCGTGATCATGCTCGGCCTCGGGTTCCTGTCGATCAACCTGGCCGGGCCGTGGGTGGTGGGGCTGATCGGCCGGATCACCACCGCGACGGCCAGGGGGCCCGCCCGGCTGCTGGCGGGCCGCCGGCTGGTGGACGACCCGCGCGCGGCGTGGCGGACGGTCAGCGGGGTCGCGCTCACCGGATTCGTGGCCGGATTTTTGGGCCTGTTGTCGCCGTCCGGCGGTCTGATGGGGGTGCGGCCGGCCGGGGAGTTGCGGCTCGAAGTGCCCGCGCGGGAGGTCGCGGCGGTCGCCAAGGCGGCCGACGCCCGGCTGGCCACGGCCGGGGTGCCCGCCACGGTGGTGGTCTCCGGGCCCGGAAAGGACCAGGTCGACCCCCGGGAAAAGAGCCCGGCAAAGGCATCGGAAAAGGGCACCGGAAAGGCGGCGGCCCGGCTGCTCACCGCCAAGCTGGAGCGGGACGACCCGGCCACGGTGGACCGTGCCCGCACCGCGCTCGCGGGCCTCTCGCCCGGTCACTCGGCCACCTCTCCGGCCGATGACGGGCGTGAGGGCGGAATGCTCCTGAACGACGTCCGCACCGGCACCATCGTGGTGCTGACCGTGTCGTTCCTGGTCGCCGTGGCCAGCGCGGGGATCACCGCCGCCTCCTCGATCCTGGACCGCAGGCAGACCTACGCGCTGCTGCGCCTGGCCGGCACCCCGCTCTCCGTGCTGGACCGAGCCCGGCGCGCGGAAACGCTGATTCCACTCACCGTGATGGGCGGTGGCTCGGTGCTGGCCGGAGTGGTGTGCGGGCTGCCGATCATGGCCGGTGCGGTGAGCGTCACGGGCGCGGTGGTGCTGGTGGGCTGCGTGGTACTCGGATTCGCCGGGGTGATCGGAGCGGGCGCGTTGACCCGGCCGCTGCTGAGATCGGTCACCGCGAATCCCGCGCCGCGGCCGGATTGAGGTATAGCGGGAGGTCGGGCTACTCATAACACCGCGATAGGAGTAATTCAGTACATCCCGCTTTCGTTTTCCGCCGTTAACTTGACAGCACCCCCAGCAAGGAGTGCACATGTCAAGTCAACGCTCGGTAATCATCGGCGCGGCCATCGCCGCTCTGTGCCTGGCCACCGCGGCCCCGGCCGCCGCCGACATCGCCGCGGCGCCGGCCGACCCCGCGCCGCCCGCGATGATCGACGCGCTTGAGCGCGACCTGGGCCTGACCGAGCAGCAGGTCCGGGTGCGGCTGGCCAACGAGGCACGCGCCGCCAAGGTCGAGTCCAGCCTCACCGCGACCCTCGGTGAGTCCTACGCCGGAGCCTGGCTGAACCACGACGCCTCCAGGCTCCTGGTCGCCACCACCGACTCCGCGCAGACCGCCACGATCGAGGCCCAGGGCGCCCAGCCGGTGCTCGCCGGCCGTTCGCTGGCCCAGCTCGACGCGCTGAAGGGCCGGCTCGACGCGGCGCCCGCAGAGGCCAGGGCCCGTGCCTCGCTGTGGTACGTGGACGTGGCGACCAACTCGGTCGTCGTGTCCGCCCAGCAGCAGGCCGACGCCGAGGCCCTGATCACGGCAGCGGGCGTGGACAAGAGCCAGGTCCGCGTGGTCGTGTCGGCCGAGCGCCCGCAGACCTACATCAACATCGTCGGCGGCGCCGCCTACTACATCGGCTCGGGCACCCGCTGCTCGATCGGCTTCTCGGCCTCCCGCGGCGGCACCCCCGGCTTCGTGACCGCCGGGCACTGCGGCAGGACCGGTGCGCGGACCACCCAGCCCACGGGCACCTTCGTGGGTTCGGTCTTCCCGGGTAGCGACTACGCGTACGTCTCCGCCCCCGGCAACACCCCCACGCCGTACGTGCGCGGCTCCGGCGGCCAGAACGTCACCGTCCGCGGCTCCACGCAGGCGTCGGTCGGCGCGTCGATCTGCCGCTCCGGCTCCACCACCGGCTGGCGCTGCGGCACCATCCAGCAGCACAACACCAGCGTGACCTACCCGCAGGGCACGGTCCGCGGCGTGACCCGCACCTCCGCGTGCGCCCAGCCCGGTGACTCCGGCGGCTCGTTCATCTCCGGCAACCAGGCCCAGGGCGTCACCTCCGGCGGCTCGGGCAACTGCAGCACCGGCGGCACCACCTTCCACCAGCCGGTCAACCCCATCCTCAGCGCGTATGGGGCGACCCTGACGGTCGGCTGACCCGGCTCGTCCGTCACCTTCCAGGCGTGCCCGGCGCGAAAGCGCCGGGCACGTCGCGTGCCGGACCAAGATCCGCCGAGTTGACCGACCAGGCCGCCGCGAAACGGGCGATGGGGTAAGTTACCGGTTCGCGGATCGGCCGAAACGCGTTGCCGGCGCCCGGTGGGCGTCCGCGGGCCGTTCGGGGCTGGAGGTCGGACACGTGGACGCGGACACCACCGCGTGGGAGTCGAGCAGCGTGGCGCGGGTGGTGCCCCCCGCCCGGCCGCGCAAGCTGGCGAAGGTCCCCTTCGTCGAGTTGGCGGAGGGGCGGTTGCAGGGCGTCGTGTCGAGCGGGTCGGACATCGACCGGGTGTACGTCTCCTCGATCGCCGCCGCCGGGCACGGCTACAACTGCAGCACCAACAACAACCGCCCGTGCGGCGGCCTGGGCGGCGCGCCCTGCAAGCACCTGCGGGCCCTGGCCGACGAGGCCGTGCTGCAGTACGGCATCGAACGCGTCGCCCGCTACCTGCGCGCCGACGTCGACGGGGCCGCGAGTACGGGAGCCGACCTGATCGCCGCGCTGTCCGGAGGGCGCGAGCCCGCTCCGGCGGCGATCGTGTTCAGCCGGTTCCTGCGCCACCTGACCTACCTGGAACTGCCCGTCACCACCGAGCCGATCCCCGAACTCCACTGGTTCCCGGCCACCGGGGCGGCCCGCTGATGCTCGCCACCCCGCTCAAGGAACTGCTCGACCAGGCTCCGGACGGTCTGCCCGAGGCGTTCGCCGTGGTGGGCGGTTTCGACGATGCGCTGGTCCACGGCCTGGCCCGGCTCGGTGAGGAGCGGGCGGCGGCGCTGTCCGCGCTGGCCGGCGCGGTCGCGGCCACGCCGCTCGGCGAACGCGCGGCCGACGCGGCCGCGAAGGCCGCCGCCGGCTCGGTCACCGACGACGACCTCGCCGTACTGGCCGGAGCCCGCGCCGCGCTGCTCGGCGCGGCCCACGACGCGCTCCTCGACTCCCTGGACACCGCGCTCGGCCGTACCCGCGCGCCCCTCGAACCGGCCGCCGCCGCACCGCCCGCCGCCGACCCCTTCGCAGGCGCCCGCTCCTGGCTGCGCGAACTCGCCATCGCCGGGTGGCGCGGCGTCGACCACGACCTCGTCGCCGCCGCGGGCCAGACCATCGAGGCCCTGCTGGACGAGCCGCGGCTGCGCAGGCAGGCGGCGCTGCTGGACGGCCTGGCCGCCGAACTGCGGGCGTGCTGCCCGGTCGCGGCGATGCCCCGGCCCCCCGTCAGGCGATGGGCCGACCTTTGGACCCGCGCCCTGCTGTTCGCCCGGCCCGGCGCGGCCCCCGGCATCGGAGAGGACGTCCCGAGCGTGTCGGGGCGGCTGTTCGTCCTCGGGGTGGATGTCCACGAGCACGCCACCGCCGTGCAGGTGCAGGCCCACGGCGTGCTGGAGCCCGCGGGCGGCGAGCCGCCCCGGCTGGTCCGCACGAGCGTCGCCGCGGCCAAGGTGGACACGATCGTCGGCCCGGCGCTGTGGCGGCTGTTCGGCGGGTACCCGGTGCTGCTCGGCGCGCTGGCCGGGCGGCACGCGCTGGAGGTCACCGGCCTGCCGCTGCTCGCCTCCGGCGACCTGATCTGGCACGACGACCGGGCCGTGGCGGGCGAGCCGTTCGACCCGTTCGCGGTGGCCCGGATACGGCTGGCCGGGGCGCTCGCGCCCGCCGTACCGGCCCTCGACCGGCACCCGGTGCGCATCGCCGAACCGGTGCTCGCCGAGGACTACACGATCGAGCGCGGCGAGCGGCCCGCGCTGCGGCTCGGCGAGGCGCGCCTGGAGTTCGACCTGGACCGGCTGCCCTCCTGCGGGCCGCTCACCCCCGAGCTGGTGGCCGCCTCCACCGCCTGCATCGGCCTGGTCCGCTGGGACGCCGGGCGCTGGCTGCTCCAGCCGCTCGCCGTGGCGGCCACGGTCAAGCGCAAGCCGGTCGTGGCGCACGGCGGCGAGTGGGCGACCGGCCCGACCGACCCCAAGGTCGTGAAGGCCGAGGCCAGGTCCGGCGACGCGGTGGCCGTGCTGCGCGAGCGGGCCGGACGGCTGCTGCGGCGATGAGCGAGCCCATGAACGAACCGGTGCCCGCCCATGCCAACCGGCGGCAGGTCCTCTACTGGCGGCTGCTCGCCCGGCTGTTCGACGCCGAGGAGCAGCCCGCGCTGGAGACCGCGAGCATGGGCGTCGTCACGGACCTGGGCCTGCCCCCTGGACTGCTCGACCCCGGCGAGTCCGTGGACACCCTGGTACAGCGCTTCCCCGAACTGGCCGCCGAGTTCGACGGCCTGCTCACCGGCCAGGCCGGCAGTGCCGGCGGGGCCGGCGACGACCCGGACGCCCCCGGCGAGGCCGAGGTGCGCCGCGCCGCGCTGGTGTCCAAGCTGCTGCTCAACGTGTTCTCCACCGGCGCGGGCGCCAGCACCGCCACCCAGCTCGCCGCCTGGCAGCACGACGCCGGATGGCTGGAACGCGCGCTCGGCCACGCACCGGGCGAACTGCGCGCGCGACCGGGCGGCGACGAGGTCGGCGGCGTGCTCGCCGAACTGGAGTCCGACCTGGTCAAGCGGATGCACCTGCGGGAGGTGCTCGCCGACCCGGCGCTGGCCAGGCGGCTCACCCCCAGCATGTCGCTCATCGAGCAGTTGCTGCGCGACAAGCACAACCTGTCGGGCGTCGCGCTGGCCAACGCCAAGGCGCTGATCCGCAGGTTCGTGGACGAGGTCGCCGCGGTGCTGCGCACCCAGGTGGAGAAGACCAGCGCGGGAGTCATCGACCGCTCGGTACCGCCCAAACGGGTGTTCCGCAACCTCGACATCGACCGGACGATCTGGAAGAACCTCCCCAACTGGAACCCCGAGGACCAGCGGCTCTACGTGGACCGGCTGTTCTACCGGCACACCGCTCGGCGGACCACGCCCGCCCGCATGATCGTCGTCGTGGACCAGTCCGGCTCCATGGTCGACTCCATGGTCAACTGCACCATCCTGGCCTCCATCTTCGCGGGGCTGCCCAAGGTGGACGTCCATCTGATCGCCTTCGACACCCGCGCGATCGACCTGACCCCCTGGGTCCACGACCCGTTCGAGGTACTGCTGCGCACCAAGCTCGGCGGCGGCAACGACGGGCCCGTGGCGATGGCCATGGCCCGACCCAAGATCAACGACCCGCGCAACACCGTGATGGTGTGGATCTCCGACTTCTATGAGTTCGACCGTTCCGCGCCGCTGTTCGAGGGCATCTCGGCGGTCCACCGGTCCGGGGTGCGGTTCATCCCCGTGGGCTCGGTGAACAGCTCCGGGCAGCAGAGCGTGAACCCGTGGTTCCGGCAGCGGTTCAAGGACATCGGCACACCGGTCATCTCCGGCCACATCAGCAAACTCGTCACCGAGCTGAAGAGCTTCCTCACCTAGGAGACCCCGCCAATGACCGACGACATGCTGTGCGCCCCCGCAGAGGTCAAGTACGCCGACGAACTCGACTGGCTGGAATCCGTGGACGACGGCCCCAAGCCGTTCTCCTGGCGGCTCAGCCCGAAGATGGTCCGGCTGTTCGTCCTGGGGTCCGAGCGCGCCGACGGGCTGGACCGGGAGGTCCCGCAGAAGTGGTTCGGCGACCGCAGCTTCGTCGAGCGCAGCATCGTCACGCTGGCCTCCGACCGCGGCCTGCTGCTCATCGGCGACCCCGGCACCGGCAAGAGCTGGCTGGCCGAACTGCTCGCCGCTGCCATCTGCCGCAACTCCACCCTGGTCGTCCAGGGCACGGCCGGGACCACCGAAGATCACATCAAGTACAGCTGGAACGTCTCGATGGTGATCGCCAAGGGCCAGTCCCGCGAGTCGATGATCCCTTCGCCGATCATGACCGCCATGGAGCGCGGCGTCATCGGCCGCTTCGAGGAGCTGACCCGCTCCACCAGCGACGTCCAGGACGCGCTGATCTCGATCCTGTCGGAGAAGTACGTCTCGATCCCCGAACTCGACGACGACAACATCGTGTTCGCCCAGCCCGGCTTCTCCATCATCGCCACCGCCAACAGCAGGGACCGCGGCGTCAACGACCTGTCCTCCGCGCTGAAGCGGCGCTTCAACTTCGTCCGCGTCCCGGTGGTCACCAGCAAGAAGAGCGAGGCGGAGATCGTCCGCTTCCGCACCACCGAACTGCTGCGCAGGCACCGGATCGACCTGGAACTCCCGCCCACGCTGCTGGACATCCTGCTCCAGAGCTTCGCCGGCCTGCGCGCCGCGGCCGCCGCGGCCACCGGCGACGACGAGCGGCTGGAGTCCGCCCTGTCCACGGCCGAGCAGATCGGCGTCCTTGAGGACGCCATCCTGCACAGCCACTTCTTCGGCGACCGCACGCTGCGCGCGGAGACCCTGGGCGGTTCCCTGGTGGGCTCGCTGGCCCGGCGCACCCCCGAGGACCTGGCCATCCTGAACAAGTACTGGCACGGCGTCGTCGAACCGCGCAGCAAGAAGGACGGCGGCGACTGGCCGGGCTTCCTCGAAGGCGGCCGGCAGGCCATCACCACCCTGTCGTGAGGGCCGCACCGTGATGAAAGCCACGGCGGGCGGCCCGTTCGCCCCGCTTCGCGAGCAACTGGCCGACGCCGCCGGCGCCTTCGCCGACGCCCCCGGCGGCCTTTCCGGCATCCTCGCCGGGATGGTGGACGACGTGGACCGCGCGCTGCGGGAGAAGCTGGAGATCTTCCCGGTCTGCCACCACTCGCCCGCCTCGGCCCTCGCCATGGCCCGGCGGCTGCGCGAGAAGCAGCCGAAGGTCATCTACCTGGAGATGTGCGAGGACCTGACCCCGCTGCTCGCTGAACTGCGCAACTGCCGGCTGCCGGTCGCGCTCCAGGCGTTCGCCACCGACCTCGACGGCTTCCCGTCCGGCTGGGGGCCGCTCAGCGTCATCGCGCCGATCACCGAGTCCTCGGCGGAGTACCAGGCCATCGCCTACGCGCTGGACACGCCCGGCGTGGAACTCATCGCCGTGGACCGGTCGGCCGACCACGTCTTCCAGTGGCTGCCGCGCCCCGAGGAGCGGGACGCGCCGGCCGAGGCCCCTGCGGACGCTCCCGAGGAGGCCGGGCTGCACGGCGACGCGGTGGGCGTGGAGATCGGCGACCTGCGGCCCCGGTTCGCCGAACTGGAGGAGCACCTGCTGCGCCACGGCAAGGTGCGGCACTGGTCGGAGTGGTGGGACCAGTACGTCGAGCAGCCCCTCTCGGGCGCGGACTACGACACCTACCGCCAGGTCATGGTGCTGATCGGCAGTTTGTTCCGGCGCCTGGCCCCCGGCGACGGCGAACGGAGGGCTTCGGACGAGGACCGCGAGCGGTACATGTGGACCAGGATGCGCGAGCACCTGGCCGCCACCGGCGCCGACCCCGCCGACTGCCTGTACGTCTGCGGCGCCTTCCACGCCGCCAGCCACGTCGAGCAGTTCGGGCTGGAAGCCGCGGGCCCCGGCTTCGACATCACCCCGCGCACCGCCACCCGCTGGCTGTACGGCATGATCCCCTCCAGCCATTCGGCCATCGAGGCGCAGTTCGGGCTGGCCGGCGGCTCGGTGTCGATCGCCGCGGCCACCTGGGAGAAGGCGCTGCGACGCGGCGGCGTCAAGCCGTACAAGCTGGCCAAGCCGACCGGCGAGGCGAACCCGGGCCGGGCCGCGCGCCCGCTCCCGGCCGCCGTCGCCCCGCGGCCGGTCACCGACCGGCTGTCCGGCTTCCTGTCCAGCGCCCCCGCGCTCGACGCCCTGGACGAGAGCGAACTGCTCGGCTGGTGCGTGGACATCGTCCGGCTGGCCCGCCGCAACGGCTACCAGGCCAGCACCGCCGACGCCATCGCCGTGTTCGAGACCTCCGTCCTGCTCGCCGGGCTGCGCGGCCGGGCCAGGCCCACGCCGTACGACTTCCAGGACGCCGCGGTCACCTGCATCGAGAAGGACGTCGTGCCCGGCCGCAGGGACGTGCGCCGGCTGTGCGAGATCCTGCTCGGCGGCGACCGGATCGGCCAGGTCGGCTACGCCGCCATGCCCCCGCTGGCCCGCGACGTGTTCGACCGGCTGGAACCGCTCGGTCTCGATCTGAGCAAGCGGACCATCCAGCGGGCGCTGCTCGACTTCACCGCCGACCCGCACCTGCTGCCCTGCTCCCACCTGCTGTGGATGCTGCGCTACCTGCTCAGGGACGACACCGTGCGGCCCATCATGGGCGAGCGGCGGCTGGGGGAGCGGCCGATCCAGGAGAGCTGGGACCTCGCGCTCGGCCGGCAGCAGCGGTCGATCATCGAACTCGGCTACGAGGGCGTCACCGTCGAGCAGGTGGTCGAACAGCGGCTCCGCCGTACCGTGCACGACCCCTCGGCCACGGCGGCGGTCGCGCTCGCGGCCGTCGAGGACTCGATCCTCTACCTGGGCGCGCGGCGGTTCACCGACGAGCTGGGCGAGCGGGCGGTCCACCTGCTGGCCGCCGAGCGCACGGTGGACGACGCGCCGGAGGTGCTGCGCCGCATCCGCAGGCTGCTCGCGCACTACCGGGCCACCGGAGCCGAACTGCCCGCCTGGTGCGAGGCGTTCGTCACCGCCGGATACGCGCACTACTGCACGCTGCTGCCCACCGCGTTCGTGGACGAGGAGACCGGTGTCCGCCAGGTGGCCGCGATGCTCGGCTTCCTGTTCAGCATGGAAAGCCTCGCGCTGGCCCTCGGCTGCGACCGCAACCAGCTCGAACTGGCCGTGCGCCAGTCGCACCCCGAGGCCCCGGCCAAGGTGGCGCTGGCCTGGGCCGCGCAGGCGCAGCTCGGCCTGCTGTCCCGCGCGGAGCTGCGCGCCCGCTGCGCCGAACTGCTGGACAACCCGCTGGTCATCCCCGGCTTCCCGCAGTACATGAGCGGCTTCGTGCAGGCGCTGGACCCGGCTCCCGGGCTGACGCCGTTCGTGGTGGAACTGCTGTCCGACGCGTTCGCCAAGCTGCCCGACCGGGTGC
This sequence comes from Spongiactinospora gelatinilytica, assembly GCF_003236385.1. GTDB lineage: Bacteria > Actinomycetota > Actinomycetes > Streptosporangiales > Streptosporangiaceae > Spongiactinospora > Spongiactinospora gelatinilytica. Next base: position 827 of record NZ_POUA01000224.1, on the reverse strand, counting down.
TGCTGCCGTGGCTGCCGCTGCTCATCGCGACGCTGCGGCGGCAGGCGCCGGAAATGCTCCCGGTGCTCGTCCGCGAGGCGGACCGGACGTTCCCGGGGAACGTGGCCGCGCTGGACACCTGGACGCCGCCCTGGTCGCGGACGGCCCCGGCCGCGCCTCTGGTCGCGGCGGCCGGGCCGGTCGGCGACCTGCTGGTCCGGCACCCGGCGGCGTGCGACGCGGTGGCCGCGCTGCTCGGGTGTGAGGGCGGCTGGGTCACCGGCGACAGACCGGGCCAGGAGCTGGCGGCCCGCTCTCCGGCGACCGCCGAGGCGGTGGCCGCGCTGCTCGCCGGGTAGCGCCTACTCGCCGGAGTCGGTACGGCCGGTGCGCCGCAGGTTCCTGGCCCGGCGGCGGGCCCACCCGCGGCCCAGCAGTACCGAGCCGGGGATCACGCACGCCCCCAGCAGGTTGGTGGTGAGGTCCAGGAACAGGTCGGAGTCGAGCAGCGGGCTCTTCTTGCCGTTGAGCAGCGGCAGGCGGATGGATGCGGAGATCTCGATCCGCAGGTTCGGGTGCCTGCGCGGCTCCCGCTCCCCGGCCGGCGGGCGCTGCGGCGGCTCCGGCTCCGCGGGCGGCCGGCTCACCGTCGGGCGGGGCTCGGAACTGACGCTCGGCCGGGGTTCCTGCGGCTCGGGCGGCTGCGGCCGAGGGTTCTCAGGCTGCGGCTCGGGCTCCTGGGGCTCGGGCCGCTGCGGCGGGGACGTGGGCTGCCGTGGTTCGCGCGGCCTTCGCGTCTCTGGTGCGGACGGCGCGGGGCGGCTCGGTTCTCCGGCGGTGGGCCGGGC
>NZ_POUA01000223.1 GCF_003236385.1 Spongiactinospora gelatinilytica | reverse complement strand
ACTCCGGACACCGCTCCCCCGCCCCCGGACGATGGCTCAGACCACCCACGCTTTCCGCTAGAGTGGTCTCGCGCCTCAACGCACGCGGGTGTAGTTCAATGGTAGAACTTCAGCTTCCCAAGCTGACAGCGCGGGTTCGATTCCCGTCACCCGCTCCAACCTCCCTCCCAACAGGGATGACATCTTCTCCACAGCCCGTGCCGCTGTCCTTCAACGGCCAGGGCTCGGCGGATCATGTCGAGCCGTTCGGACGGTGCGGCGTCGTTCAGGTCGCCGCGCCAATCGGCGGCCGTGTCATTGTCGAAGGGGCCCACGTCCCAGGTACCCATCCAGATCCCACCATTCTTTCGCAGCCCGCGGGGTCGATGACGATGCCGGCGATGTCGAGTCCGTCGAGCATACGGCGCAGGGCGGGCTCGCTGAGCCGGATCCAGCTCTGCTCTGAGCCGAGTACCTTCGTCAGCAGGGCGGGCGAGGAGAAGGCCACCGCGGTCCGCTCGCCCGCCACGGTACGGAACAACCGGAGCGCCGCGGCGACCCGTCCGGCGCGTATGGGCACGTAAAACGGTTGGGCAGGCATCGGATTTCCTCCTTGGACAAGGCGTGCAACCGTGACGTTAGGCCCGTTGGAACGACGTCGGCCCCGTTCCTACGCGATCTGGACGGGGAGCCCGGGAGTACTTACGCGATGTTGACATGCTGCCAATGGAGGCGGCGAGGGAACAGCGACGGTGGGTCTGCCTGCCAGGGCGGCCGTATTCGCCGCCTCCGGGGCTCACGATAGGCATTTACCTCTTCGCCCGGACGGTAAATCGCAATGTCCGGAATAATCGATGGCTATGGCGTAAATGATGGGGTTCTGCGCTTTGGTGAGGCTTTAGGCCAGACGCCAGGCGAGGAGGCCGTCGGGAGCGTCGGGGGCGTCGGTCCGGGTGAAACCGGCGGCGGTGAGTTCAGGCTCCAGGACGTTCCAGCTCGGACGGTAGGCGTTGCCGACGATGTCCTCCTCGTCGATGACCTTGCCGTCCGCGATCACTCGATAGACCGTGCGGTACCTGATCCACCCCTCCCCCGACTCGATGACCTCCGAGAAGGACGCGTAGGTGTGCCGGCCCACCTGCCGGGAGTCGATCTCCTTGAGGGGGTGCGGGGCCGAGGGGTCGCCGTCGCGCCAGGTGAAGACGAGCAGGCCGCCCGGTTCCAGCGCGCCCGCGAGCACCGGCCAGAGCCGCCTGCGGTACTCCGGCTTCATCGCGTACATGACGTTGATCATGACGACGGCCTCGACCGGCTCGGCCAGGTCCAGGCTCACGGCGTCGTACGGCAGCACGGTCACCCGCTTCAGAAGTTCGGGGCGGCCGGTCAGGCGGGAGAGCAGGATGCCGCGCATGCCGGCCGAGGGCTCCAGCGCGAAGATCTCGGCGGGGGTGCGGTCGGCCAGGGTGGTGGTGATCAGACCGGACCCCGCCCCGATCTCCAGGATGCTCCGCCGTACGCCGGTGAGCAGCGGTGGCAGCTTCTCGCGGACCGCCGGGACGTGCGCGTTCTCGTGGAGCAGGTCATAGAAGGGGAGGGAGATGAAGTCGGTCATGGCGCGCCACACTACTGCGCATCCACCCAATTCGACGCCCGAGAACCCGACTTTCGGAGGGGGCCGTACGGACGGTCACCGGCCTAGTCTGATGCCTGTGATCCGCGACAGGGCCTTTGACGCGCTGGTGGTGGTCGCCTGCCTGGTGCTGAGCGCCGAGCATCTCGACAAAGGCACAGTGGTGGTGGTCGCCGTCGCGCTGCTGCCCGCGCTGCGCAGGTGCGCGCCGCTGACGGTGGCCTGGCTCACCGCCGCCGCCACGGCGGTGCTGACCCTCTCCGGCACGCTCCCCGCCGGCCAGGACGCGCTGTGGTGGCCGCCCGCCGCGCCCTTCGCCGCGTACGCCCTGACGGCGTTCACCACCGCCCGTGGACCGTCCGTCATCACCGCCGCGGTGGCGCTCGTCGCGTTGCCGCTCGCGTCGTCCACCGAGCCGGGCCTGCGTACCGCGCTGTTCACCGCGGGCGCGGTGCTGCTCGGCCTGTACGTCACGGCGCGCCGCCAGCTCATCGTGACGCTGCGCGAGCGGGCCGAACGAGCCGAGCGCGAGCAGCACCTGCTCGCCGAGCAGGCCCGTGGCGAGGAGCGGGTACGGCTGGCCGCCGAGATCCACGACCTCGTCACGCACCGGGTGACCCTGATGGTGCTCCAGGCAGGCGCGCTGAACGTGTCCTCGGCCGACGCGGCGACCCGGGAGTCCGCCGAGTCGCTGCGCGCGACCGGCTGCCAGGCCCTCGACGAGCTGCGCGAGCTGGTCGGCGTACTGCGCGGGGGCGACCCCGGCGACCGTCCCGCGAGCCGCAGGAACGAGGCCGCGCCACTGCCCGCCCTGGACGACGTGGTCGCCGAGTCGGCGTCCGTCGGGATGGCCGTCGAGCTGGTGGAGTCCGGGGAGCGCTCGCCGGTCTCCCCCGCCGTCGGGCGTACGGCGCGGCGGGTGGTCCAGGAGGCGCTGACCAACGTGCGCAAGCACGCCCCCGGGGCCAGCGCCAAGGTGAGTGTCGAGTACGCGGGCGACGCCGTACGGCTGAGCGTGCGCAACACCGCGCCCGCAGAGGCCGCCGACCCCGCCCTCGTCGGCACCGGCCCGGGCACCGGGCTGCTCGGCCTGCGGCAACGGGTCGCGCTGGTCAACGGCACGCTGCGGGCGGGCCCGGACGGCGAGGGCGGGTTCGAGGTCGAGGTGACGCTGCCGAAGGAGGTGCCCGCGGGCACATGAACGGACCCGAGGAGCCGGTCCGGGTCGTCGTGGTGGACGATGAGCCGATGGTGTGCGCCCACCTGCGGACAATCCTGGACTCTTCCGGCGACATCACCGTGGTCGGCGAGGCGCACGACGGCGCGGCGGGCGTGGAGGCGGTGGTCCGGCACCGGCCCGACGTGGTGCTGATGGACCTGCGGATGCCGGAGGTGGACGGGATCACCGCGATCGAGCGCATCGCGCAGTTGGCCGCCCCGCCGTACGTCGTGGTGCTGACCACCTTCGACGCCGACCACTACGTGCTGCGCGCGCTGGACGCGGGCGCGTCGGGGTTCCTGCTGAAGTCCACGCCGCCGCGCGAGCTGATCGGACTGGTGCGGGTGGCGGCGGGCGGGCACACGGTGATGTCCCGGACGGCCACGAGCAGCCTGCTCACGGCCGGTGGGCGGCGCCGTGAGGAGCGAGACCGGCGTACGGCGCTGCTCGCGGAGCTGACCGAACGGGAGCGGGAGGTACTGGCGTGCGTGGCCAGGGGCATGTCGAACGCCGAGATCGCCGCGGCGCTGTTCGTCGGCGAGGCCACGGTGAAGGGGCACGTCTCACGGGTGCTGGCCAAGACCCAGTGCGCCAACCGGACCCAGGCGGGCCTACTCGCCTACGAAGCGGGTCTCACCGGCTGATCAGAAGCGGGGTCTCACCGGCTGATCGCTCGGGCAGGATGTGCCCCAGCAGCAGCTTGCCGAACAGCACCGGCGCGAACCACGCCACCTCGACCGGGATCGCGAGCAGCGTCACGCTCACCGTGGACGCCAGCGCCGCCACCGCGAACGCCACCGGACGCCGGAGTACGGCCGACGTCGCGAGCACGCCCAGCGCCCCCGTCACCACCAGGCCGTACACGGCCACGGCCGCCCCCCACCCGAACCCGGGCACGAGCAGCGCCATCAAGAAGGGATGGACGTGGCCGGCGACGAAGAGGAAGTGGTGCCGGGCGGTACGGCCCGGCCGGTGGAAGCGGCGTTTGGCGGACGCGGTGGCGTTGACGACCGTCCCGCCGAACAGGTCGAAGCCGGCCAGGGCCAGGAACGCGACCACCGGCCAGGCGTGCCCGGCCCGGGAGCCGATGACGGCCACCAGCGCGGCTCCGGCGACCGCCGTGGCGTAGGCGGTGACCGTCTCCCCCCTGGTGGCGTCGGGGGCGACGAGCATGTCGCCGACGGCGCGCGGCAGGCGGGCGGCGAAGGTGAGCCGGTTCATCGCACCCCGCTCACGCACAGTGCGGCGATGGGCCCGGCGAGTTCGTTGATCGGGAGGGCCGGATCGATGATCCATTGCAGCAGGCAGCCTTCGATCGCCCCGACGATCACGGTGGCCTCCGCCACGCCCACGCCCTGTCGGGCCGAGCCTTCGGCCACGGCCTCCGCCAGCAGGGCGGCGATGGCCGTGCGATATTCGCGGTAGATCTCGGCCATGTGCAGTGGCAGGCCCTCCTCGCGCGCGCCCGAGCCGTACAGGTCGAGCAGCAGGCGGGCCAGTTCGGGGCTGACGGTGACCGAGGTGATCACGTCGCGGATCAGGCCGGCGAGCCGCTCCAGGGGCGGGGCCTGGGTGGTACGGGCCCGGCCGACGATCTCCCGCGAACCGGCGGCCAGCGCCTCGAACGCGGCGTGCAGGATCTCCTCGCGACTGTCGAAGTAGAGGTAGACGCTGCCCTTGGCGATCTCGGCCTCGGCCGCGACGTCTTCGATCCGGCTGGCGGCGAACCCGCGGCGGGCGAACACCCGCACCGCCGCCTCCAAAATCTCCTGCCGCCGCGCGGGCTTGTCCACGCGTTTGGGGCTCATCATGCCAGCATTATGACTGACTGGTCAGTCATGGTCCACTCGCGGCCGGGAGGGCAGCAGGGTACGCAAGACTGGGCGGGTGACCGACGACGACCGGCCCAGCCCCCCGACCAGCCCGACCAGCCCTTCCCTCATCGTGCTCGCCCTGGCCCGGCAGGTCGAGACCCGGCTCAACGCCGCCCTCGCGCCGCTCGACCTCACGGTGGGCAGGTTCGGCATGCTCGGTCACATCTCCGCGGTGCCGGGCATCTCGTTCAGCGACCTGGCCAGGATGGCGGGGATCACGGTGCAGAGCGCGCACGGGGCCGTGCGGGCACTTGTGGGCGCGGGACTGGTACGCGACAACACGGCCCGCGCCGGCTCGGCCTCGGCGATCGAGATCACTCCCGAGGGCGCGCGACTGCTGAGGGCGGCGAAGGCCGCGCTGCGGGAGGTGGACGAGGAGCTGTTCGGCCCGGACGCCGACCCGATCATGCGGCGGGTGGCCGAGACCATCCGCGCTGCATTCACCCAGGAGCCCTGACGCCCCCCACGAGCCCTCCACGAACCCTGCAGGAGTCCCACGACCCCTTCAGGGACCCTGAAGGCTGCATGCTAGGCTTCAGGCCCCCTGAAGGTTATGGAGGAGAAGCCGTGCAAGCCCTCCTGCTCGTGGTGCACATCGTCGGCAGCATCCTGTTCGTCGGCGGTTCGGCCATCGCCACCAGCCTGTTCCCCCGCTACGCGCCGCTCGCCGTCACCACCGTGGAACGCAGCCGCGCCGTGGCCACCGCACTGCACCGCATCACCCGCGGCTACAGCATCGCCGGCCTCATCGTGCCGGCCGCCGGGCTCGTCCTGGCCGTCATGCAGGGCCGTACCATGCAGCTCTGGGTCGTCCTCGCGATGATCCTCACCGCCGTCGCGGGCGGTCTGCTGGCCCTGCAGATCTACCCGCGGCAGCGCGACGCGCTCGCCCCCCCCGGCGACCGCGCCGGGCTTCGCACCCTGTCCATCCTCGCCGGCGTCTACAACCTGCTGTGGACCGCCATCGTGGTGCTGATGGTCGTCCAGCCCGGCTCGGGAGCGGCCGGATGAGCGGGCTGCCGGTGCTGCGGTTCGCGTCCGCCGTGGAGGCGATCTCGCTGGTCGTCCTGCTGGTCAACCTGGTCACCCTGCACGCCAGGCCGGTCAGCGCCGTCGTCGGCCCGCTGCACGGCGCGGCCTACCTCGTGGTCATCATGATCACCCTGCTGGCCCGCGCGCCAATCGTGCCCGGGGTCCGGCTGCGCGCGCTCATCCCCGGCATCGGCGGGCTGCTCGCGGTACGACGGCTGAAGCGCGGCGAGACTCCCGGTCAATAGTCACCGGTGCAACATGCCGATCCGTACCGGGACGCCCACCGACGCGTGCAGCAGCGGCGGGCCGTACGGCTCGGGGAGGCCGCCCGCCTGAAGCAGGCTCTGGTCCAGCCCGCGCAGGCGGGCGTGCCGCAGCGGCCAGCGGGGGTGCTCGACCCTGGCCGTGGCGAGCCGTCCGGCCATGCGGGTGAAGAGCCGGTAGCGTTCGATCAGGAAGTGCGATGTTTCGTCGTACTCCTCTTCGGTGCACGCCTCGCCCATCTCGATCTCGGCGTCACCGCGCGCCCCGCCCGGTCCCGGCCAGTAACGGCGGCACCGGTAGCGCACCCGCGGCCCGGCCGTACCGACCGACATGCGCGACCAGTAGTAGGGCAGCCCGAAACCCGCCCGCCCGCCGAGCACGGCGGGCAGCCGTGCCGCGTCCAGCGACAGGAACCAGATCCCGCTGCGCCCCTGCCGGTCACGGACGTAGGTCCGCACGTTCGTCTCCGGGAACCTCGACAACCACGGCACGGCGGGCAATCCGGGCGGGCGTACCCCCTCCATCATGAACATGGCCAGCCCCACCCAGGCGTCATCGAGGTACGTCTCCACCGTGAGCCCATCGGGCAGCAGCCTCTGAACGACCGGGGCCGGATAGCGCCAGTGCGCGAACGTCATCCACGACCAGCGCTGGTACATGACCGGCAGCGACACGGCGGGCTCACTCACCATCGATGCGCCGGGGGGCCGCCGCCGGAGCGAATCCGCAGGTCCACTCGCATCCTCCCGATCATGGTCAAGGCCGCACAATAGCACGCACCCATCCACACGGCAGGCCCCCAGCCGACCGGCGATCGGCGCGGCCGGGACCGCCCGGACCGACCCGGGAGCGGCCACCGCGGGCACCGTGGTGATCAGGCACACGCCTGCCATGAGCGGTGATCGGAGTCGCACACCCCCATGAGGGCCGGGCCGCCCCCGGGGTCAGCCCGGCAGGGTCTCCCCGCCGATCGGGGCCAGGACCTCGCCCGTGTAGTAGGACGATAGCTTCTCCGACGCGAAGAACACGTACGACGGGGCGATCTCGTCCGGGTCGGCCGCCCGCCGCATCGGCACGTGCTGCCCGAACATCGCGACCTTCTCCGGCGGCAGGGTGGCCGGGATCAGCGGCGTCCAGACCGGGCCGGGGGCCACCGCGTTGATCCGGATGCCGCGATCGACCAGGTTCTGCGCCATCGAGTAGGTGAACGCGTTGATCGCGCCCTTGGTGGCCGCGTAGTCGATCAGCGACTTGTTGCCGCGCAGCCCGTTGATGGACGAGGTGTTGATGATCGCGCTGCCCGCCTTCAGGTACGGCAGCGCCGCCTTGGTCACCCGGAAATAGCTGTGGATGTTGACCGCGAACGTGTGCTCCCACTGCTGGTCGGACAGTTCCTCCAGCGACTCGACCCCCGCCTGGTAGGCGACGTTGTTCACCAGGATGTCCAGTCCGCCCAGTTCGCTGACCGCCTGCTGGACGGCCGCCTGGCAGTGGCTCGCGTCGGCGAGGTCGCCGGGGATGAGCACGCACTGCCGTCCGGCGGCCTCGACCAGTTTCTTGGTGTGCGCCGCGTCCTCGTGCTCGCTCAGGTAGGCGATCGCGATGTCCGCGCCCTCCTTGGCGAACGCGACGGCGACCGCGCGGCCGATCCCCGAGTCGCCGCCGGTGATCAGCGCCCGTTTGCCGGCCAGCAGGTTTCGGCCCGCGTAGTCGCGCATCTCGTCGTTGGGCCCCGGTGCCATCTCGCCGGTCCGCCCCGGGTACGGCTGGCTCTGCTCCGGCCGCTCGCTGTTGGATTGCTCTGCCATGCCCTCCGGGTGCCCCCGCTCGCGTACGGCTAACGCCACCCCGGGGACAAGGCGTCTTCCCATTCCACATCAAGCTGTAACCATGTGTGCCTCTCCGGCGACAATCAGGTATCAGCCGTCGTCAGGAGGCCGGATGCCCACGTCGTCGCCAGCGCCCGGCGGCCCGCCCGACCCGGACCGGGTGCAGCGCAGGGAGGACTTCGCCAGGGAGTTGTCGCTGCTTCGCGAGCAGGCCGAACTGACCGTCCGGCAGGTGGCGGCCAAGATCGGCGTACAGGGGGCGCACACGACCGTGGGCGACTGGTTCGCCGGTCGCGGGCTGCCCGCCAGCGCCTCCCGTGACCTGCTGCTTCGGGTGCTCGACGTGTGCGGGGTGCGCGACCCGGGGCAGGCCGAACGCTGGCTGGCGGCCTGGCGGCGGGTACGGCGGGCCCCCGGGCCCCGGCCCGCGGGCCCTGAGCCGTACCGGGGGCTGGCCGGGTTCCAGCCGGAGGACGCCGAGTGGTTCTTCGGCCGCCGGGCGCTGACCGGCCTGCTCGTCGACCGGCTCGCGACCGGGGCGGGGGTGCGGGTCGTGGTCGGGGCGTCCGGCTCTGGGAAGTCCTCGCTGCTGCGCGCCGGGCTGATCGCCGCGCTGCGCGGCGGGGCGCTGCCCGGTTCCGCGGACTGGCCGATCGAGCTGTTCACCCCTGGCCCCCGGCCGGTGGAGGAGCTGGCGGCCAGGCTGGCCGCCCTGGCCGGGACGCCCGTCGCCGGGGTGGCCGACGCGGTACGCGCCGACCCGGGCCGCTGCGCGGACTACGCGGGGAAGGCGGGCGGCGGGCGGCCGGTGCTGGTGATCGACCAGTTCGAGGAGTTGTTCACCGCGTGCGACGACGAGGGCGAGCGCCGCCTGTTCGTGGCCGGGGTGTCGGCGGCGGCCGCGGGCGGGGCGCTGGTGGTGATCGCGCTGCGCGCCGACTTCTACGCGCCCGCGCTTCGCCACCCGCAACTCGTGGACGCCGTACGGGCCGGTCAGGTCACCGTCGGGCCGATGAGCGCGGCCGAACTTCGCGAGGCGATCGTCGAACCCGCCCGCCGGGCGAAGACCCCGATCGAGGACGGCCTGGTCGAACTCCTCCTCCGCGACGTCGCCCCAGCCGGCAGGCATACGGTAGGCGCGCACGAGCCGGGGGTGTTGCCGTTGCTGTCGCACGCCCTGGACGCGAGCTGGCGGCACGGACGCGGCAAGAAGCTGACCGTCGCCGACTACCGCGCGGTCGGCGGCATCGACGGCGCGGTCGCCGCCACCGCCGGCGCGGTCTACGACGCGCTGTCCGCCGAGCAGCAGGAGGTCGCCAGGCGGCTGTTCCTGCACCTGGTCCACCTGGGCACCGACACCGCAGACACCCGCCGCCGGGCCACCACCACCGAACTCCTCGCCGCCCGCGGCGACGCCTCCCAGGCCGAGACCAAGGACGTGCTGGACCGGTTCATCGCGCAGCGCCTGATCACCGCCGACACCGGCACGGTCGAGATCAGCCACGAGGCGCTGCTGACCGCCTGGCCCCGGCTGCGGTCCTGGCTGGACGCCGACCGGGCGGGCCTGATCGCCGGACGCCGGCTGGTGGCCGCCGCGGAGTCCTGGCAGCGCGACGGGCGCGACCCGGAGGCGCTCTACCGGGGCGCGCGGCTGGCCGCCGCCCAGGAGTGGATCGGCGACCACCGGGCCGAGCTGCCGCCGCTGGCCCTCACGTTCTTCGACGCGAGCGTGCGCCACGCGCGCCGCCGTACCCGCAGGCTGTACCAGACCATCGGCGCGCTGCTGCTGTCGCTGCTGCTCGCGCTCGGCGCGTCGTTCGCGGCGATCCGCGCGGAGGGCACGGCGACCCGGCAGCGCGACGAGGCACTGTCGCGGAAGGTCGCCGCGGAGACCACCGCGCTGCGCGCCACCAACCCGGCGCTCGCCGCGCAGCTCGCCCTGGCCGCGTACCGGCTGGCCCCCACCGCCGAGGCCCGGGGCGGCCTGCTCAGCAGCCTGTCCGCGCCCTTCGCCACCCGGGTGACCGGCCACCGCGCCACGGTGTTCGGCGTGGCGTTCCACCCCGGCGGGCGGATTCTGGCCACCGCGAGCGCCGACGCCACCGCCCGGCTGTGGAACGTCACCGACGTGGGCCGCCCGCTGCCGCTCGCGGAGCTGACCGTGCACACCGACGACGTCACCGACGTGACGTTCAGCCGGGACGGCGAACTGCTGGCGACGTCCAGCAGTGACGCCACCGGCAAGGTGTGGGACGTCGCGGACCCCCGCCGCCCGAGGCTCCTGGCCACGCTGACCGGCCACGCCGGCCGGATCTCGGAGATCACCTTCGCCCCGGACGGCCGCACGGTGGCCACCGTGAGCGAGGACGAGACCGCGCGGCTGTGGGACATCACCGACCGGGCCCGCCCGAGGACCCTCGCCACGCTGCCCGGCGTCTTCAACGAGACGGCGTTCAGCCCCGACGGGCGCACCCTGGTCGCGGCGGGGAACGACGCCCGGGTCCGGCGCTGGGACGTCGCCGACCCCGCCCATCCGGTGGCGCTGCCCGCGCTCATCGGGCACGCCGATCGGGTGCTGGCGGCGGCGTTCAGCCCGGACGGCCGTACCCTGGCCACCGGCGGCTTCGACAACGCGCTGCGGCTGTGGGACGTGGCCGACCCGCGCCGGCCCGAGTTCCTGGCCGCGCTGCCCGGCCATGAGAGCGGCATCGTGTCGATCGCGTTCGCCGCCGACGGGCACACGATCGCCACCGGCAGCTACGACCTGACCGCGCGGCTGTGGGACATCTCCGACCCGAAGTTCGCGGGCGCGCCGGTCACGCTGGGCGGCCATGGCGACGTCGTCTACGGGGTCGCGTTCGACCCGTCCGGCGGCATGCTGGCCACCGCCTCCAAGGACACCACGGTACGGCTGTGGAACGTACGGTCACCCGTCATCGGCGGGCACACCGGGACGGTCAACGCGGTGGCCTACCGCCCGGACGGCAAGGCGCTGCTGGCCGGGAGCTACAAGACCTCGCAGTTGCTGGACCTCGGCGAGCGGGGGCGGCCAGCCGTACGGGCCAGGCCGGGCGGGCACACCGACAACGTCTCCGGCGCGGCGTTCGCCCCGGACGGCCGTACACTGGTCACCGCCAGCCTGGACCGCACGCTGCGGCTGTTGGACGCCGAGCGCCCGGAAGAACCACCGGCCAGGCTCATCGGGCACACACTGAACGTCACGGGCGTCGCCTACCATCCGCGCGGGCACATCGTGGCCAGCTCCAGCCAGGACACCACCGCCCGGCTGTGGGACGTCGCAGACCGCCGCCGCCCGGTCCCGCTCGCGGTCCTGCCCGGCCACACCGACGCGGTGGACGACGTCGCCACCGCCCCGGACGGCACACTGCTCGCCACCGCGAGCGCGGACGGCACGGCACGCCTGTGGGACATCACCGTCCCCGGCCGGCCACGCCCCCTCGCCACGATCATCGGGCACGGCAACGCGGTCATGAACGTCGACTTCCACCCCGGCGGACGGCTGCTCGCCACCGCGGGCGCCGACGGCACCGCCCGGCTGTGGGACATCACCGCCCCCGCCGCCCCGCGCCCGGTCGCCACGCTGACCGGCCACGCGAACGCCGTCTCCGACGTCGTCTTCCACCCCGGCGGGCGACTGCTCGCCACCGCCAGCTTCGACGGCACCGTCCGGCTGTGGGACATCGCCGACCCCGCCGCGCCCGGCCAGCCGGCCGTACTGGCCGGTCACACCGCCCGGGTGCTGTCCGCCGCGTTCAGCCCCGACGGCTCCACCCTGGTCACCGGCGGCGCGGACTTCACCGCCCGGCAGTGGGACACCCACCTCGGCCGGGTCGCCGGGCAGGTCTGCGCCCTGGCCCATCCCCCGGTCACCCGCGCGGAATGGAACCGCTACCTGCCGGGCACGGCCTTCCGGCCGCCCTGCCCGGGCCCGCTATCGTGGGGCGGATGACCGGCGATGAGACGCGCGAGGGAGTGCCGCTGACCAACCTCGGCGGGCCGCTCTTCGACGGCGCGAACGCCACCAAACGCGACCTGGTCGACTACCTCGACCAGATCAGCGACCGCCTTCTGCCCGCCCTGCGCGACCGGCCGCTTTCCGTGCTGCGGGTGCGTCCGGGCCAGGCCCCCTTCATGCAGAAGAACGTGCCGAAGTACGCCCCCGACTGGATCCGGACGGTCTCGCTGTGGGCGGCGGCCTCCCAGCGGCAGGTGTCCTACGCGCTGTGCGACGACCGGCGGACGCTGCTGTGGTTCGCCAACCAGCGGGCGGTCGAGTACCACCCGGCGCTGGTGCGCGGCGAGCACGCCACCCACATGGTGCTCGACCTGGACCCGCCCGAGGGCGAGCCCTTCCGGGCGGTCGTGGCCGCGGCACTGCTGGTCAGGCAGGCACTGGCGGACGCGCGTCTGTCCGGCGCGGTGAAGACCAGCGGGGCCAAGGGCGTCCACATCTTCGTGCCGGTGGTCCCGGGGATCGCCATGGAGGACCTGGCGGCGGCCACCCGGGCGCTCGCCGTACGCGCCGAACGCCTGGACCCGGCCCTCGCCACCACGGCCTTCATCAGGGAGGACCGCCAGGGCAAGGTCTTCCTCGACTCCACCAGGGCGGGCGGCGCGACGATCGTCGCCGCCTACAGCCCGCGAATCCGCCCCGGCACCCCGGTCTCCTTCCCCGTCGCCTGGGACGATCTCGACCGCGTCTCCCCCGCCGACTTCACCGTCCACACCGCCGTCGGCCTCCTCGCGGGCACCGACCCCTGGTCCACCCTGATG
>NZ_POUA01000222.1 GCF_003236385.1 Spongiactinospora gelatinilytica | reverse complement strand
CCCCGCACTCACCTCCGGCCGCGAAAGGTTCCACCACTCCGCAGTACGCGATCGGCATACGCGCACAGCCCACCGCAAGGCCGTGGGCCACCGAGCGGCCGCACCCGCCGATGCCAGGACACGCCACAACCAGGGGGCCGGACGACCTCCGGCCGACGCGAAGCACCACCACCCCGCCTCGCCTGAGGAACTCGGGAAACCGGACCGGCATCACCGTGAGGCGGTGTCAGGGCACGCCATGGCGCACGACCTCCGGGCGACGTGAAACGCCGTCGCAAGGACGTTCCCAAGGCATCTGGGAGAGCGGCGCGCCGGTTGCCGCAGGCCGGGCCCGGATGCCGAGGGGGAAGGTCAGGTGCCGACGGCGTGGACGCCGCCGTCGACGTGGACGATCTCGCCGGTGGTGGCGGGGAACCAGTCGGACAGCAGGGCGACGCAGGCGCGTGCGGTGGGGGTGGTGTCGGCGAGGTCCCAGCCGAGGGGAGCGCGGGAGGGCCAGGACTCCTCGAACACGGCGACGCCCGGGATGCTCTTGGCGGCCATCGTGCGCAGCGGCCCCGCGGCCACCAGGTTGACCCTGATGCCCTGCGGGCCGAGGTCTCGGGCCAGGTACCGGGCGCACGACTCAAGGCCCGCCTTGGCCACGCCCATCCAGTCGTAGACCGGCCAGGCCCTGCTGGCGTCGAAGTCGAGGCCGACGATCGACCCGCCCTCCTTCATCAGCGGCAGGCAGGCGACCGCGAGCGACTTGAAGGAGTAGGTCGAGATGTGCACCGCCGTGGCCACGTCTTCCCACGAGGTGTTGAGGAAGTTGCCGCCCATCGCCGACTGCGGGGCGAAGCCGATGGAGTGGACGATGCCGTCCAGGCCGTCAAGGTGCTCGCCCACGCGGTCGGCCAGGGAGTCGAGGTGGCCGGTGTCCTGGACGTCGAGCTCCAGCACCGGCGGCGGCTCGGGCAGCCGCTTGGCGATCCGCTCGACCAGGCTGAGCCTGCCGAACCCGGTCAGTACGACGCTCGCGCCCTGCTCCTGGGCGACCTTGGCCACCGCGAACCCGATGGAGGAGTCGGTCAGGACGCCGGTGACCAGGATGCGCTTGCCTTGGAGAATTCCCACTTCAGTGCCCCATTCCCAGGCCGCCGTCGACCGGGATGACCGCCCCGGTGATGTAGGCCGCTTCGTCACTTGCCAGGAACTTGACCACCCGGGCGACCTCGGCCGGGGCGGCGTAGCGTCCCAGCGGGATGCTCTTGCGGATCTGCTCCTGGCGGGCCTCGTCCAACTGGGCCGTCATGTCGGACTCGACGAAGCCGGGGGTCACCACGTTGACCGTGATCCCGCGCGAGCCCAGCTCGCGGGCGAGCGAGCGGCCGAAGCCGATCAGCCCCGCCTTGGAGGCCGCGTAGTTGGCCTGCCCGGCCGAGCCCGACAGGGCGACCACGGAGGAGATCAGGATCATGCGGCCCCGCTTGAGCCTGAGCATGCCGCGGGTGGCCCGCTTGGCGACGCGGTAGGCGCCGGTCAGGTTGGTGTCGATGACGTCGGTGAAGGTGTCCTCCTTCATCACCGCCAGCAGGGTGTCCTTGGTGATGCCCGCGTTGGCCACGATCACCTCGACCGGGCCCTGCTCGGCCTCGACCTTGCCGAACGCGGCATCGACGTCGGCCGCACTCGTCACATCGCACTTGACGCCGAACAGCCCCTCGGGGGGCTCACCCGAACGGTAGGTCACCGCCACGGCGTCACCGCCGGCGGCCAGTTCACGGGCGATCGCGAGGCCGATGCCGCGATTGCCGCCGGTGACGAGAACAGAACGACTCATGGAAACGACGTTAGCGCCTACCGGCCGGTAGCCGGGTTGTCCGGGAGGGACAAGATCACACGGTTAGGATCGTTGACATGCGCCAGATCGATCCAGATTTCCTCGCGCTGCCCCTGCGGCGGCTTGCGGACGCGGCGTTGCAGCGCGCCGGAGACCTCGGCGTCGAGCACGCCGACTTCCGGCTCGAACGCGTGCGTGCCGAAACCCTTCGTCTCTACGACGCCCGGTTGGAAGGCGCAATGGACGCCGACGATCTGGGCTATGCCGTACGTGTCGTCAAGGACGGCACGTGGGGCTTCGCCGCCGGCATCGACCTGACCCCGGAGGCCGCCGCGCGGGTCGCCGAGCAGGCGGTCGAGGTGGCCACGGTGGCCGCGGCCGTCAACCGGGAGCCGATCGAGCTCGCCCCCGAGCCGGTCCACGGCGAGGTGACGTGGGTGTCGGCCTACGATGTCGATCCCTTCGAGGTCCCGCTCGCGGACAAGGTCGCGCTGCTGGCCGACTGGTCGGGCGGGCTGCTCGCGCACGCCGACCACGTGCAGGCGTCCCTGATGCAGGTCAAGGAGCAGAAGTTCTACGCCGACAGCGCGGGCACGGTCACCACCCAGCAGCGAGTGCGGCTGCATCCGGCGCTGACCGCGATGAAGGCCGCCGAGGGCCGCTTCGAGGAGATGCGCACCCTCGCGCCGCCCGCCGGGCGGGGGTATGAGTACCTCACCGGCACCGGCTGGGACTTCGCGGCCGAGCTGGCCGAGCTGCCCGGCCAGCTCGCCGAGAAGCTGGCCGCGCCCTCGGTGGAGGCGGGCGAGTACGACCTGGTGATCGCCCCGTCCAACCTGTGGCTGACGATCCACGAGTCCATCGGTCACGCGACCGAGCTGGACCGGGCGCTCGGCTACGAGGCGGCGTACGCGGGCACCAGCTTCGCCACCTTCGACAAGCTCGGTGAGCTGGTCTACGGCTCGCCGGTGATGAACGTCACGGGCGACCGTACGGCCGAGCACGGCCTGGCCACCATCGGCTACGACGACGAGGGCGTGGCCACCCGGGAGTTCGACATCATCAGCGGCGGCGTGCTGAGCGGCTACCAACTGGACCGGCGGATGGCCCTGATGAAGGGCTTCGGCAGGTCCAACGGCTGCGCCTTCGCCGACTCCCCCGGGCACATGCCGATCCAGCGGATGGCCAACGTCTCGCTCAAGCCCGCCGAGGGCGGCCCCTCCACCGAGGAGCTGATCGCCGGGGTCGAGCGGGGCATCTACGTCGTGGGCGACAAGAGCTGGTCCATCGACATGCAGCGGTACAACTTCCAGTTCACCGGCCAGCGCTTCTACCGCATCACCGGCGGCAGGCTGGACGGCCAGCTCCGCGACGTGGCCTACCAGGCCACCACCACCGACTTCTGGCGCTCGATGGAGGCCGTCGGCGGGCCGCAGACCTATGTGCTCGGCGGGGCGTTCAACTGCGGCAAGGGGCAGCCGGGGCAGGTCGCGCCGGTCAGCCACGGTTGCCCGGCGGCGCTCTTCCGCGGCGTGCGGATCCTCAACACCGTGCAGGAGGGTGGCAAGTGATGACCCCGCAGGAGATGGTCGAGCGGGCGCTCGCGCGAGACGGCGCAGACGACCGTGTCGTGATCGTGGAGGAGGGCTCCACCGCCAACCTGCGCTTCGCCGGCAACACGCTGACCACCAACGGGGTCGCGCGCAGCGCCCGGCTGACGGTGATCTCGGTGTCCGGGCAGGGCGTCGGGGTGGTCTCGCGCGCCGGCGTGCGCTCGGAGGAGCGGCTCGCCGATGTCGTGGCGGCGGCCGACGCGGCGGCGCGCGACGCGCAGCCGGCCGAAGACGCCCGCCCGCTGGTGGACTCCCGCTCCTCGGGCGACTGGGCCGAACCGGCCACGGTCACCTCGATCGGCGTCTTCAACGAGCTGGCGCCCGCGCTGGGCGAGGCGTTCGCCACGGCGGAGTCCGGCGGCAGGCGGTTGTACGGCTTCGCCGAGCACACCCTCACCAGCACGTTCGTGGGATCCTCCAGTGGTCTTCGAGTACGCCACGACCAGCCCACCGGCCGCCTTGAGCTCAACGCCAAGTCGCCCGACATGAAGCGCTCGGCGTGGACCGGCCTGGCCACGCCCGATTTTGCGGGGATCGACGTGGCGGCGCTCGACGCCTCGCTGGCCCAGCGGCTCGACTGGGCCAAGGTGCGCGTCGACCTGCCCGCCGGGCGGTACGAGACGATCATCCCGCCGACCGCGGTCGCCGATCTGATGGTCTACCTGTACTGGTCGGCTGGGGCCCGCGACGCCGCGGACGGCCGCACGGTGTTCTCCGCGCCGGGCGGGGGCACGCGGGTCGGCGAGACGCTGTCGCAGGTGCCGGTGCGCCTCTACAGCGATCCGGCGGCCGAGGGCATCCGGTGCGCGCCGTTCGTGGTCGCGCACGCCTCCAGCCGGGAGAGCTCGGTCTTCGACAACGGCCTTCCGCTTTCGCCGACCGAGTGGATCTCCGAGGGCAGGCTCGTCAACCTGCTCCAGACGCGGCACTCGGCCGAGCTGACCGGACTGTCCGCCACGCCGCCCATCGACAACCTGATCATGACCGGGCCGGAGGGCGGGCGCTCGCTGGAGGAGATGATCGCCGGCACCGAGCGCGGCCTGCTGCTCACCTGCCTGTGGTACATCCGCGAGGTCGATCCGCAGACGCTGCTCCTCACAGGGCTCACCAGGGACGGGGTCTACCTGGTGGAGAACGGCGAGGTGGTCGGCGAGGTGAACAACTTCCGGTTCAACGAGAGCCCGGTGGACCTGCTCGGCCGGCTCAGCGAGGTCGGGGCGAGCAGGCAGACCGTGCCGCGCGAGTGGAACGACTACTTCACCCGCACGATCATGCCGCCGGTCCGGGTGCCCGACTTCAACATGTCCACGGTCAGCCAGGCGAGCTGACCCGACGCCGTTCCGCCGGTCCCGCCCCGCGCACGCGCGCAGGGCGGGACCGGTCACGCACACGACCCAGGCGGGCCTGGAAAAGATCGATATTCAGGCGTCTTCCAGACGGAACCCGACTTTCAGGCCCACCTGGAAGCGGCCCACCTGGCCGTCCGTTATGTCGCCCCTGATCTCGGTCACCTCGAACCAGTCGAGATGTCGCAGCGTTTGGGAAGCGCGCAGTATTCCATTTCGGATGGCCTGATCAACGCTCTCCCCCGAAGTGCCGACTATCTCCGTCACTCGATACGTTCGATCCGTCATCCCATCATGATGCCCGCGATCGCACCCACCGGACCGGAGGTCTACCGTGGATAACGTGAAGCTGTGGCACCGCAGGCCGATCGTGCACGCCGTGACCGACGCCCGGCCCTCGCTCACCCAGGACATCGGCCGCCGGGAGAAGCGCTACCTCATTCAGATGGCGATCAGGACCATCTGCCTCGTTCTGGCCGTGGTGCTGGACACGCCTTGGCCGATCAGGGCGCTCTTCATCGCCGGCGCGATCTTTTTGCCGTACGTTGCCGTGATCGGGGCCAACGAGCGGGGCAAGGGCGACACTCCGGAGCCGGAGGACGCCGGGCCTAACCAAAACGAGATACCAAGGCACCGTCGCGAGATCGGGTCGTGACTAACTCTTGACGCATCCTATGGGTAGTAGGTGTACGCTTTAGCCAAGCGCTCTGGTCCCCCGTCAGGGCGCTGGTGCCGGCGTTCCGGGCCCCCGTCGGAACGCCGATGACGCGACGCCGGGTGGTTTGCCCCCGTAACCACCCGGCGTCGCCCTTTTCCGGGGTTTTCTTCGCTTTAAGAATTCTTTGGGTTTCCCTGGTCAAGGTGCGACCGCCCGGTGCCCGCTCACTCCGCCGTGCTGTCCGCCTCCCGCCGCTCGAACCCGCGGGCGAGCGCGGCGAGCCGTTCGGCGGCGTCGGCGGGGGCGGTGCCCTGTCCCTCGGCCAGGCCGAGCAGGTAGGCGGTGAGCGGCGCGGCCGGGCGGGCCACGCCGTGGGCCACGTCCTTGGTCAGGTCGAGCACCAGGTCGCGGTCCACGCGGCCGGGGTCGAGGCCGAGTTCGGCGCACACCAGGGCGGTCCATTCCGCCAGCACGTTCATCTCTGCTCCTTGTCTGGCCTGCCGTAGGTCGTCCATTGTGTCGCAGTCGAACCACGGGGTGCCCGGGAGCGCCAGGCCGGCCGGGGCGAGGGGGGCCAGCAGGCCGTGCAGCGAGCGCCCGTCGTACGCGGCCAGGGCCTCGCGCAGCGCCGCCGTGCGCCAGACGCCCACGAGCCACTGCTCGCGGCCTCCGGCATCGAGCAGGACGGCCCCGGCGCGGCCCTGGGCCGCGGCCAGCAGGCCATGGACGTGGGCGCCGGTCAGGAACGGCAGGTCGGCCGCGAGCAGCGCCAGCCAGGGCCCGGTGACCTCGGCCAGCCCGGCCCGCAGCGCGGGCACGGGCCCTCCCCCGGGCGGGTGCTCGCGCGCGAACACCGCGCCGGGCAGGGGCCGCGACGGGCCGACCACGATGAGCCGACCGGCCTCGGGCACGGCGTCCGCCACCCGCTCCAGCAGCGTACGACCGGCCACCACCATCGCGGGCTTGTCACGCCCGCCAAGCCGCCGTGCGCCCCCTCCGGCCAGAATCACGGCGTCGTGAACAATCCCTGTACCGCCAGGCACGCCCACTCCCTCACCGCCCAGTGCGCCCGACGCCGAGCCCTTCGCGGGACCGCCCTTCGCGCCCGTTCCCATACCGGTACCGGCCGATGCGCCCAACGCCGAGCCACCCGTCACGCCCGCTCCCGTACCCGCCGCTGAGCCTGCCAATGCGCTCGCCGCAGGGACGCCAACCGCGCCCACGGCCGATGCGCCCGACGCCGAGCCGCCCGATGCGCCCCCTCCAGGGCTCGCCGGTGAGCCCGGGGGCATGGCGGGTCAGCCGCCGATTGCCGACATCGGGCGGGCCGGCTGCAGGAAGCTGGGGTCGTCGATGCCGTGCCCCGCGCGCTTGCCCCTGACCGCCGCCTTCCAGCGTTCGGCGAGTTCGGCGTCGGAGGCCCCCGCGCGCATCGCCCCCCGCAGGTCGGACTCCTCGGTGGCGAACAGGCAGTTGCGGACCTGGCCGTCGGCGGTGATCCGGACCCGGTCGCAGGCCCCGCAGAACGGCCGGGTGACCGATCCGATCACGCCCACCCTGGCCGGGCCGCCGTCCACGAGGAACAGCTCGGCGGGCGCGCTGCCGCGCTCCACCGGATCGGCGGGGGTCAGGTCGAAGCGGGCGCAAAGAACGGCCAGGATCTCATCGGCGGTCACCATGCCCTCGCGGGTCCAGCCGTGCTGGGCGTCCAGCGGCATCTGCTCGATGAACCGCAGCTCATAGCCCCGCTCCAGGCAGAACTCCAGCAACGCGACCGCCTCGTGATCGTTGATCCCGCGCATCAGGACGGTGTTGACCTTGACCGGCAGCAGCCCCGCCTCGGCCGCGCCGGAGAGCCCGGCGAGGACGTCGCGTAGCCGGTCGCGGTGCGCCAGCCGGACGAAGACGTCTTTGTCCAAGGTGTCGAGGGAGACGTTGACGCGATCCAGGCCCGCCCCGGCGAGCGCGCCCGCCAGCCGGGCCAGGCCGATGCCGTTGGTCGTCAGTGACACCTGCGGACGCGGCCGCAGGCCGGTGGTACGGGCCACGATCTCGGTGAGCTCACGTCTGAGCAGCGGCTCACCGCCGGTGTAGCGGACTTCCGTGATGCCCAGCCGCTCGACTCCGATCGCGACCAGCCGCATGATCTCCTCCGCGGTGAGCAGCTCGGGCTTGGGAAGCCAGTCGAGCCCCTCCGGAGGCATGCAGTAGGTGCACCGAAGATTGCACCGATCCGTGAGCGACACCCGCAGATCGGTGGCCACCCGGCCGAACGAGTCCAGCAGCACGGGCCTCACCTCCATCCTTAACTGGAAGATTACGGGAAGCCGGTTTTCTTCCCCGCATCGGCGATTCTTCCTGCCTTGCCGGGCCGGGTGGGGCGTCCTTGAGCACCGGAGCCCTCTTCTGTAAAGCGGGGCGTCGGAAAACCAGTGGGATCTTGACCCGCCCCTGGGCAGACTGGACGGGAGCCCTACCGAGGAGACCGTGATGCCGAACCAGCCCGCGCCCAACCTGCTGTCGTGGGCCAGCGAAATCGACGAAGGCGCGATCACGCAGGCCGCCCGCGCGGCCCGGCTGCCCATCGTGTCCGGCCATGTCGCGCTCATGCCCGACGCGCACGTCGGCATCGGCGCGACCGTCGGATCGGTGATCCCGACCGAGGGGGCGATCATCCCGTCCGCGGTCGGGGTGGACATCGGCTGCGGCATGGTCGCCACCGAGACCTCGCTCACCGCCGCCGACCTGCCCGCCTCGCTCGACGCGCTGATGCCGCTGGTGGAAAAGCGCATCCCGGCGGGCGTGGGCAAGGGCCACGGCGACCCGGCGGTGGACCGCGCGCTGGACGATCTGGGGCTGCCGCACACCGGCCTGACCTCCCGCCGGCACGCGAAGGTGGCCGACCAGTTCGGGACGCTCGGCTCGGGCAACCACTTCGTCGAGGTCTGCCTCGACGAGCGCGACCGGGTCTGGACGGTGCTGCACTCCGGCTCGCGCGGCATCGGCAACCAGCTCGCGACCATGCACATCACGGGCGCCAAGAAGCTGATGCGCGAGCAGGCGCTGGGCCTGGAAGACCCCGACCTCGCCTACTTCACCCAGGGCACCGCCGAGTTCGACGCCTACATCAAGGACATGCTCTGGTCCCAGCGCTATGCCATGGCCTCCCGCGCGCGGATGGACATGGTGCTGGTCAACGCGCTGTTCCGGGTCGTGGGCAAGGGCACCCGGCTGCGCACGATCAACTGCCACCACAACTTCACCCAGGCGGAGACCCACCACGGCAAGCGGCTGTGGATCACCCGCAAGGGCGCGATCAAGGCCGACGTGGGCGACGAGGGCGTGATCCCGGGCTCGATGGGGACGCGGTCCTACATCGTGCGCGGGCGCGGCAACCCCGACTCCTACAACTCCTGCGCGCACGGCGCCGGCCGCCGGATGTCGCGCGGGCGGGCCAAGCGGGAGCTGACGGCGCCCTCGCTGAAGCAGGCGATGGCGGGCCGCACCTGGAACGCGGACCGCGCGGCGGCGCTGGTCGATGAGCACCCGGAGGCGTACAAGCCCATCGACCAGGTGATGGAGGACCAGCGCGACCTGGTCGAGATCCGCCACACGCTGCGTCAGATCTTCAACTACAAGGGCTGATCGGCGGTCACGGGGGCCGCGATGCGCAGGGCCTTGACGAGCTCGCGGTAGAGCGCGTCGGAGGCCAGCAGATCCTCGTGGCCGCCGGCGGCCCGGATCCGGCCGTCCTCCATCACGATGATGGTGTCGGCGTCGATCACCGTGGAAAGCCGGTGGGCGATCGTGACGACCGCCCCGGACCTGGCGCGGTCGCGGATGCAGTCCTGGACGGCGGCCTCGGTGAGGCCGTCGAGCTGGGCGGTGGCCTCGTCCAGGAGCAGCACGTCGGGGGTCCGCAGCAGGGCGCGGGCCAGCGCGATCCGCTGGCGCTGCCCGCCGGACAGTGACGAACCGGACAGCGGGGTGTCCAGGCCCTCGTCCAGGGAGTCGATCTTGTCGGCCAGGCGGACCTCCGCGAGCACCCGGCGCACCTCCTCGGGCGTGGCGCCGGGGTGGGCGTGGAGCAGGTTGTCGCCGATCGTGCCGGGCACGACGGGGGTGTCCTGCTCGACGTAGGCGAGCCGGGCCCGCAGGTCGTCGTGGGCCTGCTCGCGGTACGGCCGGCCGTACATCAGCAGCTCGCCCTCCTGCGGTTCCAGGAAGCGCAGGATGAGGGAGAACAAGGTCGTCTTGCCCGCGCCGGAGGGGCCGACGATCGCGATGTGGCCGCGCCGGGGGATGACGAGATCGACGCCGCGCAGGGCCGGTTCGAGGCCGGGGCCGTAGGCGGCGGTGACGCCGCGCAACTCGATGACGGGCCCGTCCCCTGCGGGCCGCGGATCGGGCCGGCCCTGCCGTACGGCCGACGCGGCGGGCGCGTCCGGCTCCACGTCGAGCGCGTCGACCTCGCGGATGCGCCCGGCGGCGGCGATCCCCGACTACAGGGCCGTGATGTTCTGGCTGAGCTCGGTGATGGGCTCCATCAGCCTCCCGCGACTCGCTCGACAAGATCGAGACCGCGACGCTGCGCGCCCGCCTCGTCGAGGGCACCGCCACCGAGGCGCTCGACCGCCTGTGCCAGGAGTACTTCGAGCTGGGCGAGGTCCTCACGCTGCTGTTCAACGAGCCCACGCTCATGCAGGGCCCGGAGTGGGAGGAGGAGACCGAGGCCGACCGCACGGTGCTGCGGCTGGTCGAGCGCGGGCACGCCGAGGGTTCGATCGATCCGGAGATGCCGCCCGAGTGGGTACAGAACCTCCTGTGGGGCCTGCTCTACATCGCCTGGGAGCACGCCCGCGCCTCCGGCGCGCCCCGGCACACCGCGCTGGCGCTCTGCCTGCGCAGCCTGGCCAAATCGATCGCGCCGCCCGCTCAGCCGGGCAGTTCCCTGGTGCGGGAGTAGAAGGGCCGGAAGCCGCGGCGCTCGTAGTTGGCCAGCGCGTTGGGGTGGTCGCGGGTGGAGGTGTGCAGCCAGACCCTTCGGGTGGGCTCGCCGTACGGGCCGGTGACCGCCCACGCCTGCCGTACCGCCAGGGTGAGGGCGTGCCCGCCGATCCCCTTGCCTACGTACTCCGGCACCAGCCCGAAGGAGTCGATCTCCACGTCGCCCCCGTCGCCGACCCGCAGATGGACGATCCCGGCGATGTCGTCGCCGTGCTTGACCAGCCAGAACCGCCGCCGCGGGTCGGCCAGTTGCCCCGCCCACTCCTCCGGTGAGCGCAGCGCGCTCCGCCACTCGTACGGCTCACCGACCCGCACATGCGCCGGCACGATGTGCGGCGAGCCGGGCGGCGCCCACTCCAGCGTCACCTCGGCCACCGGGCGGCCCGGCCGCAGTTCCGCCACGTCGGTCATCTCGACATATGTAATGATCTCTTCCACGAGAGCACGTTACATAAATGCGAACGACGGAGGTAGTGATGACCTCCCTCATCCGCGCGGCGGCGCCTGACGCGCGTCCGCCGATCATGGACACGCCGGGCCGCCCCGCGCCGTGAATGCGCCCAAATGCTGGGCGCATCCACGAAGGACGCGACCCAGGAGTGCCCATGAGCCCGGCCACGGGCGGACGCCACCGGCCGACCATGCGGGATGTGGCGCGCGAGGCCCAGGTCAGCGTGATGACCGTCTCCCGCGTGGTCAACGCCGGAGACCCGGTGAACCCGCAGACCAGACAGCGGGTGCTCGACGCCGTCGAACGCCTCCGCCTCCGGCCCAACAGCCTGGCCAGGGGGCTGCGGCACAACCGGTCCACCGGGCTGATCGGGCTCGTGGTGACCACCCTGGCCGACCCGTTCTACTCCCGGCTCGCGGTCGCGGTGGAGGAGACGGTGCGGCGGCTCGGCCTCGCGCTGATCGTGGGCGACACCGACGAGAACGCCGCGCGGGAGCGGCGACTGGTGGAGGACCTGCCGGCCCGCCGGGTGGACGGGCTGATCATCGTCCCGGCCGGGTCGGTCCTGGGCTCCTCGCCGCTTGAGGAGAACGGCGCGCCGCTAGCGCAGGACGGCGACACGGTCATGGTGGAACTGGGCCGCTACCAGACCCGCCTCCTGCGGATCCGGCCCTGACGATGCGCACGGGGGCACCGTCAGACGGTGATGTCGGCGCCCGCGGCCAGCAGCAGCGCCACGTCCACCGCCGCCACCGCGACGGCCGCCCAGAACGGGCCGCGGGGGTGGCGGCGGGCGGCCGTGAGGCCGGTCGCGGTGGCCGCGACCGCGATGGGCAGGCTCGCCCAGCCGGCCGGGCCGGGGCCGCCGGGCGGGCCGAGCACGAGCAGCGCGGTGGCGGCCAGCAACGGGACGGGAAAGAGCGCCCGGGTCCGGGCGCGGCCCAGTCGCTGCGGCCCGCCGCGCACGCCCGCGGCCAGATCGTCGTCGATG
Source organism: Spongiactinospora gelatinilytica (assembly GCF_003236385.1). Classification (GTDB taxonomy): domain Bacteria; phylum Actinomycetota; class Actinomycetes; order Streptosporangiales; family Streptosporangiaceae; genus Spongiactinospora; species Spongiactinospora gelatinilytica. Next base: position 781 of record NZ_POUA01000222.1, on the reverse strand, counting down.
TCCGGAAGCACATTGGCCAGGTGCGCGCCCACGCCGAGCAGCGCGGCGGCGAGCACCGCCCACCAGGCGGGCCAGGGCGCGCCCGGCTGGCCGAGCGCGACGAACGCGGGCAGGGCTGCGAATCCGGCCGCGTACGGCAGGAAGGACAGCGCGGTCGCCTTGAGCCCGAGGTTGTAGGCCCACCCCGCGCCGACGCCGAGCAGGTGCGCCGCGCCCGCCGCCGACCCTGCGGCCAGCGACAGCGGCACGCAGCAGGCCAGCGCGGCCACGGCGGCCGCCCGCACCACACGGCCATCGACCGCGCCGCGGACCGCGGGTTTGTCCGTACGACCCGCCGCCGCGTCCCGGCCGGCGTCCACGGCGTCGTTGCCCCACCCGATGGAGAGCTGCCCGGTCAGCACCGCCGCGCCGACCAGGACGCAGCCCGCCGGATCGCGCCCGGCGATCGCGGCCAGCGCCGTGACCAGCCCGGTCACCACGACGGTCGGGCCCGGATGGCAGGCTCCGGCGAGCCCCGTGACACGCCGGACCGCGATGGTCGTCATCTGGCCGATCGTAGAGCGCACAGGCGCTCGGCGGGCGCGTCCGCGAAGCTCCGGGCGCGCCGGGGCGCTCGGAGTCCCCTGACCGCCGGGACGGGGACGTACGCTGAAAATCGTTGACCTTGAACCGGGGGGAATTACCACAGATGCCGCGAATCGCCGCCGCGACCTGGCCACCTCCCTGCGGCACATCCTGGAGCACTTGGAGAACACCTGACCGTTTTGTTAGAGCTTATAAC
>NZ_POUA01000221.1 GCF_003236385.1 Spongiactinospora gelatinilytica | reverse complement strand
CGCTGGTGCGCGCTTCGTCCGCCGGGGCGGGCGGTGCGGGGGCCAGCTTGGGCGCGCGGTGCCTGTGCGGGGCCGCCTCCGGGGCGGAGTCCGCATGAGAGGCGAGCGGTGCCATGGTGAACTTGCGCAAGCGCTTGCGCTTACGCGCACGCTCGCGGCCGGGGCCGGGCGGCGGCGCGTGCCGGGCGACGTCCTCGGTCGCGGCGGGCATCATGAGCGACCCCCCTGGCCGGGCTCCGCAGGTGCCGCCACGGCTTTGCGCACCAGCGCGGCGAGGCGGTCGGCCTGCCTGCGATCCACGTCGTCCCCGTTGCTGGGCGACGCGATCGCGGCAGGCGGTATCACCGGATGCGGCCCCGTGCCCTGTGCCCGCTGCTGCGCCTCGCGCTGGGACTGGGCGTAGTTGATGAGCGCCAGCCACTCCCCCGCGATCATCCGGTACCGGACAGCCGTCTCTTCATAGGTGGCGGCCTTTCGCAGGTGGCCTTCGGCGACGCGGCGCTCCTCGGCGGAGAGCTGCGCGTACTCGTCGGCCTGGCGGTTCGCCTGAATCATGCAGTGCTTCAGGTGGGCGATCGTGTCCTCGCGGAACTCGGGCTGGCCCTCTTCGCGAGGTGGAGGGGGTTGCGGGTCGGGTGTCATGTGAGAGGTTTCCCTTTCGGTCAGGCGGCTGCCGCCGCCAGTTCGGGCGGGGGGATGATCGGCCAGTGGGAGCTGATTCCTTCGATGGGCTCCCCATGGCGCTTGCGGTAAGCGATAAAGCTTGCGGCCTGGGTGGCCTTCTGGATCACCTGGAATCGATGCAGGTCAGGAAGGGACATCGAGGCGAGTGCCGCGAAGCGGGCCGCCACGTCGGGCCGGTAGCCGCCGGCTTCGGCCAGCCTGCCGGCTCCGATCTCGGCGCGCTCCATGATCTTCCAGGCGACCCGCGCGGCGGCCAGCGCGTCGGCCACACAGCCGTGCGCGTCCTCACCGACCGGCACGCCGTAGTGGGCGCTGACGGCGGTCAGGCTGCGCGAGCCACGCCGGTAGGTGTCGGTGGCCTTGTCGATCACATAGGGGTCGATCACGACGAGGGGTGTCGCGGCCAGCCGGTCGGCCAGCGGCATCTGCCCGTACCGCCTCGTCTCCCGGTCGATGAGCGACAGGTCGAACGGCGCGTTGTAGGCGATGATCGGCACCCCTGCCTGCGCGGCCTCCACCACGGCGTCGGCGATCTCGCCGACCGCCTCGGCCACATCCGTGCGCCCCTCGGCACGGATCCGCGCGGTGGTGTAGCCGTGAACCTCGGCGGCCTCCTGTGGTACCTCGACACCGGGATTGAGCACCCAGTGGCGCACGTCCTTGCGGCGGGCGGCCGGGTCGATGTCGATTGCGGCGGCGGTCAGGATCCGGTCGCTCTCAGGGTTCACGCCGGTGGTCTCGGTGTCCAGTGCCAGCAGGCGGGCGCGGTGCCAGGCGACCATCACGCCGCCCCCTTCAGCGGCTTGATCCGGCCGGACTTGAGCGCGTCCAGAAAGCCCCTGTGCTCGTCCGGCCCGGCGTCGCCCGGCAGAGCGCCCATCGCCCCCTCGAACGCCACCTCCAGCTCGCTGGTGGTGCCGGGCCAGGCGGCGACGATCTGCATCCACAGCACGCCGAGATCGTCCTCGTCCACCGGTTCGGCGTCCACGATCTCGACCTCGTCGGCGGGCTCCGGCCGCGTGGTTCCGGCATCCTGTGGCGACTGCGCTGCCTGCTTGGCCGCGATGACGAGCTGGTCGAACTCGGCGCGCTGCTCGCGGGTGAGCCGCACCCCCTCGCTCTTGACGTGCTCCCAGATGGTGCGCAGCTCGCCGGTGGACTCGGCCAGCCGGGCGGCCATCATCAGGTCGTCGGCAGCCAGCGCCACGCCGGGAGCCGAGATGGCCGTCCGGGCCGCACCGGCGAGGGCGGGGCCGGCACCAGAGCGACCGGTGGCCAGCTCGCCCGTGCGGGCGGCTTCGACGAGCTGGCCGGAGGTGTAGTTGGTCGGGTCGAGCAGGGGCACCCACCAGTTGAAGGTCTTGCCGTCCTTGACCTTTATGCGAGGGGAGAGGACCAGGTCGGCATCGACGTAACGCCCGACCTGGGATAGGAACTCCACCATGTCGGGCAACTCGGCGGCGGCATCCCACGACTTGGGTTCGATCCGCCATGTGCCCAGGCCGGTCACCTGTGGCAAGAGGAGGCTCACGCGGGTGTGCGGCTTGCAGGCCATCTGGCCGGACGCCCTGCACAGGCAGGGCTTGCCGGACTTGATCTCGGTGTCGCCGTCGCAGCGGCGCACCGCTCCCCCGCCGGACCACAGCTCCATCCACTCGCGGGAGGCGTTCGGCGGTACGTTGATGGGAATCCTGTCGGCCTCGGTGATGACCTCCCACTGCGCCTCCCAAGGCTGCGCGGTACCGCCGTAGAGCGCCGCGATTTCCTCAATGCGCTGCTGGTCGGGGGAGGTGAAGCGGAAGGTGGCCAGCTTCTCCGGGCGGAGTTTGTTGTTCTTGGTCGGCACGCGGTGTCCGAGCCGGATCCGCCCCGCTTCGGCAAGGCGGCGCTGGATCATGGACGGGCGGATGGGCATCAGGCGGCACCCTTCCTGGTCGCGGTGGGGGCGGGGGGAACGATGGGCCGGTAGCGGCGCATGTCGAGATGGTCGTGCACGTATCCGGCGATCTCCTTCAGGTGGAGGAACACTGCGAATTCGGCCTCGCCGGCGTGCATGGGAACGAACGCGTACTTGCCGTCCGGCCGGAGGTTGAGGATCGCCGTGCCGACGAACGGTGGCAAGGGGATCTCGGTGCCGTCCGGCAGCAGCGCGGTCTCGGCGAACCGCAGCGCGGCGAGCTGGGCCAGGTGGTCGCGGTAGACCTCGGACGGCTGCTTGTTGGGGTTGCGGCTGGTTTTGCCGTCCACCAGCCACAGTCCGGACGGCGTGGGAATGGTCATTTGCGGGTAGGTTCGCGAGCGGTAGCGCGGGTGCTGCGGCGACTCCAGCTCGGGGAAGGCCAGGTTGACCCACAGGTCGGCGGTTCCGGCATAGCCGTAGGTGCGGTTGTAGACGGTGATCTCGCTGGAGTGGACATCGCTTTCGACGTCCACTCCGAAGTCGTCCATCCACCGCAGATAGGTGTCCAGGAACTCGCGGGCCTCGGCCAGCTCCTCCTGCTCCTCGGGCGAGAACCAGGTGAGCTGTCGGCCGGTGAGGTAGGCGTCGGCGAGCTTGTGGACCAGCGTGCCGAAGTCCGCCGCGCGATCCCAGATCTTGCGGAACGCGCCCCGCGCCTCTTTGGCGAACGCCTCCCGCGTCTCGGGGTGGCGCGAGGCGCGCACGGCGGCCGGGAGGTGCTCCATCATGTGGGCGACGGTCGCCTTGGCCGCGCCAGGCGCGAGCGCGTCCTTGTCCCACTCGTTGATGATGTTGGTGACGGAGGGGTAGCGCGGTGGCCCGTCCGGGCCGTCCTTCGGGTCGCGGTAGTACCGGCCGTTCGGGGTGTCCACGGCATAGCGGGGGGCGGTCACGGCCGCTCCCTGGACGCGTCGAAGTCGAGGGCCGCGAGCTTCTCCAGGAGGTCGGCGACCGCTTCCAGCTCCCGAGCCTCCGCGTAGATACGGCTACCGCAAGGGCACGTGCCTACGATCGTGACCAGAAGATAGGCGGGGTCGCCGCCGAGTCCGTCTGCGCCGTGAGCCTCGAACCGGTCCGCATGCAGCCCGTGGGCGTAATGCCGTGGTGATAGCAGCGCGGTCACCCGGCGCAGAAACTCCTCCTGCCAGGTGTTCGCGCCCGGCGGCAGCGGGATGGGGTCACCGCCCTGAAGCAGCCGATCGAACGAGCCGACCGTCCATTGGAGAGCGGATTCGATGCCGCGACGTGATCGTGTCCGAGGGTTCAGCGCCTCACCGCGCCGGATCGTCCGCAGCCCTTCCTTGGTGAGGCCGGTGAGTTCGATGACCTCCTCCCAGTTCAGGCCAAGCTCGGCGCGCCGCTCGTCCATGACCCGCTCAGCCCGTTCGCGCGTGGTCTCGCCCATCACCACACCTCGAATCCGTCGTGCGTGACGGCACCCTGGAGAAACTCGATCCATTCGAGCCAGTACGCGAACGCGTCATCGCTGCCGAGCTTGTCTCGCACCAGCACCTCGCCACGCAAGCCTTTCTGCTTACGCCAGATGCGCACCGCCGCCTCGCACTCGACCGGCAGCACGAGCCAGCCGTCGTTGCTGCCGAACTTGTGCAGCGGCAGGCCCGGCATCTCCTTGCCGTGCCAGGAGAGCACCCGGTCCTGCTCCGCCTGATAGGCGAGGACCTGGTCCATGATCTCGGGCGTGATGGCGGCGAATTCGGCCGGATGCTCCTTCGGGTTTTCGGCTGCCCACACCTGCTCGTGGGTGATGCCGTAATCCTCGGCCTTAGGCCAGGCGGGGTAGGGATCGTCCTGGAAGGCCATGCCGATCTGGTGCATCACCTCGCGGTAGCGGGCCATACCCCAGATGTTCAGCCGGAAGTAGGACTTCCGGACTGCGCCCATCGCCTCCGATGCGGCCATGACCGCGTCCTGGGCCTCACGGTAGCGCGCGGTGCGGCCGTCGTAGGCGTCGTGGGCCTCCCGGTCGCCGATCTCGTCGGCCTTGGCCGGGTTGAACTTGCCCGCCTCCTCACGCGGCAGCGTGTCGCGGGCAGTTACGGCGGCGTTCCAGGCGTTCCGCGCTTCGGCGACCGCTTCCTGCTCACTGTCGTCCACGCGCCGCCATGACATGTCGTATCCCACTACCGGTTCCCCTCGGCCTCGCTGGTGGACGGAGTCTCGATCGCGTGGCGCACAGCCGCCTGGTGCTCGCTTTCCCTTGCTTCCAGGTGCTCGGCCAACGCCATCTCCGCACGGGTGTCGTAGCCGTCAGGCGTGGAAGCGCCGGCGTGGTGCGCCGGGGTCTCCGGATTCACTGGCCACCGCCGGGGAGTTCGTAGGTCTCGCCGATGCACCAGCGGATCAGGGCGATGATCGCGCTGCCGGGGATGCGCGGGCGGCTGCCTGGCACGGAGATGCGGGCCAGGTACCCCTCACGGGACCACCGGGAGACCGTCACGTCGGCGACGCCGAACATGGCCGCCACCTCCCAGCGCCTGTAGAACCTGTCCGGGATCACAGTGGATTCATCCGGCAGCAGCCTCACCGGGCACCGCCCCTGAGCGCCGCCACGGCGAGGTACAGCAACCGGCCCTGCCGGTGCGCGGGGACGATTCCGGCGCAGGCAAGCCGGTGCAGCTTGCGCGCACCGTAGGCGCGGTACGCCTGTGCGTAATTGATGTACGGGTCGGTCATGTCTCCTCCGTCAGGGCAGAAGTAGGGCAGGCGTTCTGGCTCATGCCAGGCCGGGTGGGTTCAGGCCGCTTTCGCGGGGACGTACGTGGCGGTGAGGTACTCGCCGATCTCGTTCAGGGCGATGTGCCGCACGCCGTCGATGACCTCGGCTCTCAGGAGGCCGTCTGCGAGAAGCGTGATGATCGTGCGCTCCGAGACGGTCATCAACTGGGCGGCTTGGGGAATGGTCAGCCACCCCCTCGGGGACGACAGGGCGCGCTCGGCGGCGGCAGCCGCATGGCGCCGCCCCTGGAAGCTGGCACTGTAGCGTTCCGCCTCGGCCCGGGGAATGCGCACGCTCTGCCTGCCGAGCCGGTAGTGCGCGACCTCTCCCTCCCGCACGATGGTGCGCGCCACGGTCGCGCTGACGCCGAGCAACCGGGCGAAGTCGGTCGTGGTGATGAGGTCGAGCATCACACCAATATCACCCAGTTGGTGATCTTGATAGGTCACAGTGGGGGTCACAAGAAGCAGTCTAGCGCACTTTGCGCGCAAGTCAATAATTTGCACGCTAGTTCATATGCGTGCCGCACTTGAACGGTGTGGCGCGACATGACTGGCATCCCGCACGGGAATGCGCGCGGCTGATACCGTTTGAACGGCGCGCAAAAGCAGAAGATCTACGGGTGGAGTGCCCCGCTCTCGGCTCAAGGGAGACGACATGACCGCCGACCACGACATCGACCTGACGGCGCTGGCCGAACTGTTGGTGCGCGCCCGCCAGGCCCGGCTGGACGGCATCAGCGTGAATGAAGCCGCCAGGCGCGCCGCGCACCTGTCCGGCGGCCGATTCTCGGCCAACACCTGGCGGGCGGCGGAACGGGGCGATCGGGCCGTGCTGACCAAAGCTTCGAGAGTGGCGACGATGGCCCTGGTGTTGTCGGAGGCGGGGACGCTGGACAACATCACCTGCGAACATCTGGAGCGCGTAGGCGCACGCGAGGCCGCTGAAATCTTCCGCAGGCACGTCTCTGCGGACGAGGATGTGACCGTTCCGGTCAGCCTTGGCCGCGAACCGCTGGGCGTGGAGGATCTTCCCAAGGACCTGCGCGCGTGGCTCGAAGGGGCGATCGCGGAACTTCGCCGCCTCCCGGGAGATCGCCGTGACCATGAAGAGATGGCTGCCGCCCTGACGGCTCAGACCATCGCGATGTATGAGATGCATGTGACGCAGATGCGGGTCCTGGGTAAGCGGTGAAAGCGTGAGCATGTGCAATGCGGTCCGGATTTCCAATTAGCGGCGTCCGTTAAGAACTTGCGGGTAATAAGATATATGGAGAACTTGCAGAATCCGTGCAGACTGGGCGTTCAGCGCACGATACTGCCGGAAACCCTTTACCGGTACGTCCGGAATGAGTACAGTACTTGCTTCTGCATTAGTTGACCGGTGTCTCGGGGTGGATCGGAACGATCCAGCGACGCCAAAGCTTCAGTATCAGGAGATCTGCATGGCAGACAACCGTGCTCAGAGCAAACCTGTCCGAGATCACCACGCCCGGACGACCGCGATCATCGTGACCGCGCTCGGCTGGGCGGTCGCCGCCGTCATCACCTTCGCGGCCCTCTCCATGCCCGAGGGCGACCATGGCGCCATCGGCGCGAACACGCTCGTGCTGGTGATGGCGGGCAACACCGTCGCCACCATCGTGGGCGCCGCCATCTACCTGGGGTGGCGCACGACCGTCGCAACGGCCCTGCTCGCCTACGGGCTGGCCATGGCGCAAAAGCAGGAGATGCTCGACATCATCCGCAAATCGGCCTGACGGACATCAGACCCGCGCCAGCGCTGCGATCTCACGGGTCAGCTCCGCCTGAGTCCACCGAGTGCCGCACCCGTCCAACCGGATGTCGCACGAAATGTTCTTCTTGTTCACTCGCACAAGGCCATTGGCCTGACAGGCCGGGCACGCAATCGGCAACCGCGACGAGGTTGCTGCGATAAGTGCCTCGTGTTCGTCCAATGACCACAGCCGCCCGCAGCCTCCTGCGGACGCTTGACACTCCACCCATTTCTCTCCGGCTGTACGCGTCATGGTTTCCTTTGCGCCGCAGCCCCAGCATGGTAGGCCGAGCCGCTGCACGTGGACCCCCCACGGCGCGAGCCTGTAGGCGCAGCGGCGCAGCGGCGCAGCCGGCCGACCTCGTGCATCATGTCGGCGATCCACTCCCGAGCCGCCGCCCACTCGGCGTGGCGCAGCAGCAGATCCGCCAGCTCGGCGACGCTCGCCGTTACGGGGTAGGTCAGCCCGCGGTGCTCACAGATGAGCCACGTCCACGCCTTGAGCGTCGAGGGAATCGACGGCGGGCCCACCTGGTCGTCATCTTCGCCGTGGATCGGCACGGCACCGTCATAGATCATACACAGCACGTCCAGCCGCAGGGGTACCGGAGCCTCACGCGAGCCGGACACCCGCTCCCCCGTTCCACCGGCCGGTGCGATGTGATGGCGCAGCCACTCCAGCAGAACCGGTGCCGCCTGGACGTCGCGCCGCAGCCGCGCGAGCCCCCAGCGGCAGATCAGCAAGCCGGGCTCGGCCTGTCGGGGTGGCAGATCGTCGGTGCGGCCGGATACAACAGGGGCCGATGCACAGTGGCGCATCTCGCATACAGAGCAGTTCCCTTCGCGCAGGCCGGGTCAGGTAAGCATGTGTGCTTACGTCATGGCTCTGATCTCATGATGCGGCATTCGGGCGGGGACGCAGCGATGATCGGGTCGGGCCATGTCCTGAGGTAAGCATGTCAGCTTGCGCAAAAACAGCGGGACCGGTTGACTGGATGGGTAATCCCCTCACGCTTCGCATCGGAGATCGCTCTGTGGCTCGCAAGCAACGCACGTCGGCCGGCACGACTGGTGCGGCCGAACTGTTCCCCGCCGAGGGCGACGCCAGCACCAAGCGGAGCAGGCGCACGCTGACGCCACGTCATGAGACACCGCGTTCGGGGCGGCCACTGCGCACCAAGGGCCGGGCGGACACCATGACCTTGTCGGCCCGCCTCCACGCTCATCTCGACGACCGACTGACCGTGGCATGCGAGCGCACCGGTCATGGGCCGAAGGGCATCGTCGAGGAGGCGATTCACAACTACGCCGACGCTCTCGGCGTCCCGGCCGAGCTGCCCCAAGACGATGACGGCTTCACCGAGGCCATGCCGCATGACTACTCCAACCGCAAGAACCGCCGCCCAGATGGCGAAGGCACAGACCCGGACCTACTGATGCTGTCGGTGCGGGTGCGGCCGATCACCCGCGCCCGCATGTGGCACTGCTGCGTGATGACCGGGCAGGGAGTTCAGAGCACCATGACCACCCTGCTTAACCTGTACCTTCACAAGCTCGGCGTGCCGCAGAACGTCCACCGCGACGCCAAGGGGCGGTTGCGTCGCAGCGGGTGAAGTCGCCATTGTCGGTCGCCGGATGATTTCTGGCTTCACTTCCGGTGACCTGATCGAGTCGGCGAGACTGTGGACATGACCGAAGTCGTGCTGACACACCACAACGGGACTCAAGCGGCCGAGATGTGGCCGGATATCTACGAGGTCTACAGGGCGGCATTCGGCCGTCCTCCTCATTCGCAGGCCGAAGAGGACTTCCGGAACTTCGACGACCGAGCGCACACCCAGTTTCAGCAGAACGGATTCGACCTCGTGGCGGCACGGAAGGACGGGGCGCTCACCGGTTTTTCGTACGGGCACACACTGCCTTCCGGCTCATCCTGGTGGCAGCGCTTCGACCCTCCGCTCGATCCCGCCTTCGCAATGGAGACCGGCACCAGGACGTTCTTCGTCGTCGAACTGGCGGTCCATCCCGACTGCCAGCGGCAGGGGCTCGGTAAGGCCATGCTTACCGAACTGCTGAGACCTCGTACCGAGGAGCGGGCCACCCTGGCGTCCAATCCGCATGTGCCCGATGTGCAGCGGATGTACGAGCGGTGGGGGTGGGAGAAGGTCGGCCGAGTAGCGGCGAATACCCCAACCGCGCCACAGCCGTTCTTCGATATTTTCCTGCTCAGGTCACTCCGAAGCTCGGGGGCTTGATGGCCGCCCGATAGTCGGCGAAGCCGCGGAGCTGCCCGCGCCTCTCGACGGGTACTGCCTCGATCACGCGATGCGCCGTATTCAAAATCATGAGGCTGCGGTACGGGACCGGCAAGCCGTCGATCAGCTCCGTCGCCTCCTTGATTCCGCGCTCATAGTCGCCGCTCCGGCTGGCGCGTATCGCCCGATGAAGCTGTATATTGACCCGGTTTTGATAGGTAGGTGATCCGCGTTCGCCAGATAGGGCCTTGTCGCACGCCTCGTCGGCGGCCTGGTCGGACCCCACGAACGAATGCACCCACGACGTCGTGAACAACGCTGAATCCGCTCTCCAGGCGAACCCCTCGTCGAACGTCACTTGCTCGCAGAGGTCATGGAGATGGCAAAGCGCCTCCAACGCCTCCTCGGTTCGCCCCAGTACCGCCAGCCCTTGGGCCTCGGCACTCACCGCATGCAGCAGGCCGGGACTCGGCGTCCTTCCGGCCAGCGCCGCCGCCTTCTGGGCGAGCGCGACCGCCGTGCGCAGTGAGCGCGGAGAGTACAACGCGAAGACAGCCTCATACCCCAGGGCCCAGACCCGCATGTTGAGGTCGCCGGAGGCGTCTGCTGCGTGCCGAGCGGTGATCCACCAGCGGCGAGCGGCATCATATTCACCCAGCCGGGTCAGCACGTTAGCCTGAATGAGAGCCATCCAGGAGGCCGCGCGCTGTAGCTCGGCAGGCTCACGGACGCCAGGGGCCGCCAGCGCCTGCTGAAGCGCAATCACATCACCCGTGATTCCCGACCGCACCATGGCCGGCGGCTGAGTCTGAAGTGCGTGCATGTGATCGGCGCAGGCCATCTCCCAATCCTGCGCGGTGTAAGTCTCGGCCACGTTCACGGCCTGGTTGAGCACTTGTTCGAGCATCTGCCGGGCGGGCTCGTCTACGGCGACCTGCGAGAGCACCCCAAGGCCCGCCAGCTTGAGCAAAAGGCGGCGTTCCACATCGTCTTCCTGATCTGCGGCTTTTCCTGTACTTCCACGGTAACCCTCGGCGGGCCTCTGCGGCATCACCACATCGGCGAACGGTATACGTCCGAGTCGTTGTACCAAAGGCCACAGCCTCAGCAACTCTCTCTCCGCCCCCAGCGCATCGTCGAGGGCTTGCACCTTCCCATGCCGGTCAGGAAGTACTTCTCCGCGCTCGATCGCCGTCAACATGGAGGGCATATCCCACCTTGGCGGACAAATCGCCTAAATCCAGGCTTTCGCCGACACGGGCTTCGTAGGAGTCTCGCAACTCCCTTATCCGGGCTCCGAAATAGGCCGCCATCGACTCATATCGGTCGAACTGCTTACGCGGTCTCGGCATCTGCCCCTGCCTCACGAATGCTAGTGAAGGCCAGTGAGGACCCCTGGCAGTCGGCCCTTGCCCTGAGAGCGTGTTTGAGAAGATCGTTCATGTCCGGCGTGGCGGCGTGACGAGACATGCCGATACCGCCAAAGTGGCTCAATGCCCCCCGCTCGCTACCCCTCCGACCTGACCGACGCCCAGTGGGAACTGATCGAACCTGTGCTGCCCGGGCCGAACGCCGGCGGGCGCCCGGAAAAGCACCCGCGCCGGGAGATCGTCAACGCCATCCTGTACGTGGTCCGATCGGGATGCCCGTGGCGGTACCTGCCCACCGACCTGCCGCCCTGGCAGACCGTGTACTGGTACTTCCAGCAATGGGAGGCCGCCGGCGTCACCGAGACCCTCCTGCGTGAGCTGCGGATCAAGGCCCGCCGCGCCGACGGCCGCGCCGATGAACCCACGGCCGGGATCATCGACTCCCAAAGCGTCAAAGGCGCCGACACCGTCGGAGGTGACAGCCGTGGATACGACGCCGGGAAGAAGATCAACGGGCGTAAGCGATTCATCGTCACCGACACCACCGGCCTGCTGGTGACGGTGACGGTGCTGGCCGCGAGTTGGCAGGACCGCGACGGGGCCAAGACCGCGTTGCTGTCGGCGTACCTGACCACCCCGATCCGGCATGTGTTCGCCGACCAGGGGTTCGCCGGGCGGCTGGTGGACTGGACCCGCGACCGGCTGCGCACCACCCTGGAGATCGTGCGCAAGCCCGCGGACAAGCCCGGCTTCAACGTCATCGCCCGGCGCTGGGTGGTGGAACGGACCTTGGCCTGGCTGACCGCCTGCCGCCGCCTGGCCCGCGACTACGAACGCGACCCGGCCGTCTCCGAGGCGCTGATCCGCTGGGCCGCCATCGCGGGTATGGCACGCCGCCTCACCCGGGGAGGACCCGCACGACGCCAACCCCGCTACATCTGCCCTTGAGCTCTAAACGATCTTCTCAAACACGCACTGAGTCATTGGCTTAGAACAGCATAAACGTTGCCTCACGAAAAGACCTGACTCGCACGAGTAGATGCGACGCGTTACCGCACGGAGTGTGCAACCGATGGACGGACACGCAGTGCCCCCGAGAAGCGCCGATCACGGCGGTCCTCCCAACATGTCTCGATTTGATGCGACTGTGCCGAATGCTGCCCGGATTTACGACTACCTGCTCGGCGGGAAGAACCACTTCCCCGCCGACCGGGAAGCCGCCGCGGAGCTGCTTGAGCGGTCGTCTCACATCCGGGCCGGCGTGCGGGCGAACCGGAATTTCCTGGAGCGCGCGGTCAGAGAATGCGCCCGACGCGACTACGACCAGTTCATCGACCTCGGCTCCGGCCTGCCGACCCAGCAGAACGTCCACCAGGTCGTCCAGGCCGTCAACCCCGACGCCCGCGTGGTGTACGCGGACAACGACTTGATGGCCGTCACCCATGGTCGCGCGCTGCTGAACGCGCCGGGCGTGACCATGCTCCAAGGCGACATCCGCCGCCCCGACGAGATCCTCAACGCCCCGGCCCTTACCGAGCTGATCGACCTGCGACGCCCGGTCGTGGTCGTCGCCGTCGCCGTCCTCCACTTCGTCAGCGACCGCGAGGACCCCGCAGGGATCATCGCCCGGCTGCGCGCCCGGCTCGCCCCCGGCAGCCGTCTGGTGGTCAGCCACGCCTGCACCGACGAGGCGAGCGACGAGCAGATCGCCGAAGGACACGCCATCTACGCGCGGTCCTCCAGCCCGGCGGCCTTCCGCCGAAGCGAGGACATCGCCGTCATACTGACCACCTGCACCATGGAACCCCCGGGCCTGGTCCCGGTGTCGGAGTGGAAGCCCGACCCGGACATCCCGGCCGAAGACGTCGGCAACGCCATCTTTCTCGGCGGCATCGCCGATCTGAACGCCTACGGCCCGCTGGAGCGTGGCTGATGGACCCGTTCATGCCCGCTTACCAGGCGCGCAC
>NZ_POUA01000220.1 GCF_003236385.1 Spongiactinospora gelatinilytica | reverse complement strand
GGTCTTGGCGAAGTCCTTGTCCATCAGGTCAAGGGCCTTGCTGTTGGCCGGCCCGTTGGGGTAGTTGCTCCACACCGCGGCCTGCACCTCGGGCCGCAGGGAGTACTCCATCAGCTTGAACGCGGCGTCCTTGTGCGGCGCGCCCTTGATCACCGACCAGCTCGCCAGCTCGAACATGCCGCCGTTCCAGGTGAAGTCGACCGGCGCGCCCTGGTTCTTCAGCGCGCCGACGCGCCCGGAGAAGATGCTCGACGCCGCCACCTGCTCACTGACCAGCATCTGCCCCGGCTGCGCGCCCGAGACCCACCACTGCGGCACGTGCGGCTTGAGCCGGTCCAGGCTGCCGAAGGCGCGTTCGACGTCCAGCGGATAGAGCCGGTCGGCGGCCACCCCGTCGCTCAGGAGGGCGAACTCCATGTCCGGGGGCACCCCGTTGTCGGCGCCGCGCAGGGTCCGCCGGCCGGGGAAGGCCCGTACGTCCCAGAAGTCCTGCCAGCCTCGCATGCCCCGCTTCGCCCAGGGCGCCTTGGTGCTCCAGGCCAGCACCACGGAGAACAGGTAGTAGGTGAGCCAGTTGCGGTCGACGTAGGAGGGATCGACCCCGGGGATGTCGAGCAGCCGGTCGGGCAGCTCCTCGAAGTAGTCCCGGCCGATCGGCAGCACGGTCCCCGGCCCGCCGGCGATCACGTCCCACTCGATGGTGCCGGTCTCGACCATGGCCTTGATCCGCGCGCCCGTCGGAGGACCGGCCACCACCACCTCGATGCCGGTCTCCTTGCTGAACGGATCGAAGATGTGCTTCTTCTCCGCCTCTACCAGCGCGCCGCCCCAGTCGGCCACGACCACGCGGCCGCTTCCCCCGCTTCCCGAGGAACCGGAACCGCCGCCGCACCCGCTGACCAGCGTGGCGGCGGCCAGTCCCCCGGCCAGCGCCGTACCGCGGGTCAGCAGGTCCCGGCGGGTCATGAACAGACTGGAGCGATCGAGTGGGAATCTGCCCGGCGATGCCTTCATGGCGAGCCTCCTGCTAGCTTCCGAGAAGCATGCCCGACACGGTCGCCGACCGTCAGTGAGATGTCATCGGCTCAGTGTCACAAAGGCGTCACGGAGTCCATGTGTGCCGGTCACACCTCGCGGCATGGCGCGTATGCCGGTGCGACCGGCCCGGTCAGCCGACGAGACCGGTCACGACCAGCGGCAGCGACGCGTCGATCCCCGCCATGTTGAGCACACACGAGGGTGTGGACCTCGTGGCGAGGAATCGATCCCCGCGACCTCCGGATCCGTAATCAATGACCTCGAATTCGACCCGTGCCCCTGGCGGAAGCGGCGAACGATCAGGTCTGGAACCGGCACGGATATGGCGGCGCACACCGGTGCAAGGTGCTCTGACCAGCCGAGCTACCTGGGCCGGAGCCCAGGGCGGGACTCGAACCCGCGACCGCCCCAATTGGAATGGATGACCGACGCGCTTCGACCCGTGCCGGCGCCGGACCTGATCTGCTCGCGAGGCCATGAGAGAACGCGGATATGGAAAGCGGGCACCGGGTGTGTCTTTGTTTCAGAAAGATGACCGATGCCCATTCGACCCGCGCCTCTCAGGTCTCACGAACCACTTCTCATATTAGCGGCGCGCGTGCCGCGCCACATCCGATTATTCGGCGCACTGGAAATGCCGTCCTTTTGACCGCCTCCGCCGTGCCCGTCGTGATGTCCGGGGCCGATCTCGCGGGCCCTCGGTCAGGGGCGCCCCGCGAACGTGATTCTTCTCTCATCGCGGTCGCTCCGTTCGCCGATCGGCCGGGCCGACGCCGGGCATCGCCCGAGCGGGCGGTGGTTGCAGGGGCTTTCCCGGCGGGCACGACGCCCGCAACCCCTCGACGCGCCGCCGGACGGTTCTCGCTAGCATGGAGATCCCCTCCGGCGGGCGGGGCGGCACGTACCGCTCACCTGGGGCCATGGCGCGGAACGGCCCCTCGGACGACCTGAAGATCATTGTCTGCCGCCGGTTGAATCCAGATGACATCTCCCATCACATGCCGGAATGTTGAGCACGGTCGATGAGTTTTGTCGGTGGCGTCCGGCAGGCTTTTGTACGACCGCAACCGCTTGAGACCGACGGCTGGGCCACCAGCCACAAGACGTTATGCCCGCAACTCTGATCGAGGTTTCCCTTGTCCTCCCCTCAGCTCGACTCACCTGTCACGTCCGCCCCTGCCGCTCGAGGTCGCACGCCGGCCGTGATCCGGCTGCTGGTGCTCGCGACGTTCGTGGTCATCCTCAATGAGACGATCATGATCAATGCGATTCCGCAGCTCATGGAGGCGCTGCACATCCCGGAGCAGACGGCTCAGTGGCTTTCGACCGCCTTCATGCTGACCATGGCCGCGGTGATCCCCATCACCGGGTGGTTCCTGCAGCGGGTGTCCACCCGCCAGGCGTACACCACGGCGATGGCCCTGTTCCTGCTCGGCACCGCGCTGGCCGCCGTCGCGCCGACGTTCGAGGTGTTGCTCGGCGCGCGGATCATCCAGGCTTCCGGCACCGCGGTGATGATGCCCTTGTTGATGACCACCCTGATGCAGGTCGTGCCGGAGTCCGACCGGGGCCGGGTGATGGGCAATGTCACCCTGGCCATCTCGGTGGCGCCCGCGATGGGCCCGACGATCTCGGGGTTGATCCTGCAGCTCGGGTCCTGGCGGCTGCTGTTCGCCGTGGTGCTCCCCATCGCCGCTCTGATCACCTGGGGCGGCCTCAGGAAGCTCAAGAACATCGACGAGTCCCATTTCAGCACCGTCGACTGGTTCAGCGTGGTGACCGCCGCGGCCGGCTTCGGCGGCCTGGTCTACGGGCTCAGCAAGTTCGAGGGCGGCGACGCCGGCCTTGCCATCGGCATCGTGGCGGCGGGGCTGCTCAGTATCGGCGTCTTCGTCGCCAGGCAGCTCTTCCTGCAAAAGCGCGGCACGCCGCTGATGGACCTGCGCACGCTGCGCCACCGCACCTACACGATCGCGCTGATCATGATGGCGATCGCCTTCATGGCGATGCTCGGCTCGATGATCCTGCTGCCGCTGTATCTCCAGAACGTCCGCGCGCTGAGCCCGCTCCAGACCGGGCTGCTGGTGATGCCCGGCGGCCTCGCGATGGGTCTGCTCGGCCCGACCGTCGGCCGGCTGTTCGACCGCTTCGGCGGGCGGGTCCTGGTCATCCCCGGCGCGTTCGGGATCATGATCGCTCTGGCCGCCTTCACCCAGGTCACGATGACCACGCCGTTCTGGCTGCTGCTCGCGGTGCACGCGCTGCTGATGATCAGCCTGGCCGCGACCTTCACGCCGGTGTTCACCCTCGGGCTCGGCGCGGTTCCCCCGCACCTCTACTCCCACGGCAGCTCGATCCTGAGCACCCTCCAGCAGGTCGCCGCCGCCTTCGGCACCGCCCTGGTGATCACCATCATGAGCGCCCGTGCCGAGGCCCTGAAGGCCACGGGGGTCACCCAGGTGGCCGCCACCCTCGACGGCATGCGGCTGGCCTTCATCGTCGGCGCCGTGCTGTCGGTGGCCGTGGTCATCACCGCCCTGCTCCTCCCGGCCCGCGCCGAGCACGCGGCCGACCACGAGCACGCCGATGAGCCCGACCTGGCCGCCGAGATCGACGAAGACCGAGCGGTGAAGGCGACCTCCCACTAGCCCCGACGAGCCTCCACAGCCCTCGCACCCCCCACCCTCCGGTTTCGGCGCATGATCACAATCCCCTATCGCCGGGTATCGCGCCGGATCTCCTGGCCGATGTCCTTGATGTGAGGACACCGAGCCTGGCCTGGATCGGTCACCCTGTGACCGTCCTCGCCGTGGTCCTGCTGCCGCTCAACGATCACCTGTTCAAGGCGTGGTGGCCGGGACCGGTGACCGGAAAACTCAGCGACGTGGCCGGGCTGATCATCGCCCCGCCCCTGCTCGACCTGCTCATCCGCCGCCCCCTGGTGTCCATCGCGCTCACCGGCGCGGGCTTCATCCTGGCCAAGACCACCGCCGGCGGCGCCGCCCTGGCGTCGTACGCGTGGTCGGTGCTCTGGGGGCCCGCGCAGGTCATCGCCGACCCGACCGACCTGCTCGCGCTGCCCGCCCTGGCCGTGGCCTGGTGGGCGCGGGGCCGCCCGCACCCCCGTGCCGTACGGCAGGCCCGAGCCGTGATCGTGATCCCCTTCGCCGTACTGGCCGTGGCGGCGACGAGCGCCGTGCCCGTCATGCTGCCCGACAGCGCGTACGCCGCGGGCACGTACGACGGGGCGATCGTCGTGGCGGTCAGCGGCGGCGAGGCGTACCACCCCACGACGACGATCTTCGCCTCCCGCGACGGCGGATGGTCGTGGGCCGCGAGCAGCGGCCTGCGCCCGCCCGACGTACGGACCTCGGCCTGTGTGCCCGGCGAACCGGACCACTGCTATCGGATCGTCCCCGGCCTGCTCAAGGTCGAGCAGTCGGCGGGCGGCCTGTGGACGACCGCCTGGGAGGTCTCCCCCGGCGACCAGGACAGGCTGGCCAGGGCGCACGAACCGCGAGCCCCGGATCGTGCCGGGAAGGTCGCGTCGCTGGGCATCGCCGTGCAGGAGGCGCCCGGCGGCCATACCGTGGTGGTGGCCAACGGCGTGGACGGGATCGTCCTGCGCGACACCGGCGGCGGATGGCACCGGCTGGGGTGGGCGGGCCCGGCGGGGTTCGCCGCCGCGAAGGCGGTCGCGCTGACCGCGCCGGGCAGGTACCACAAGCTCGTTCCCGGCATCGCGCTGCTCGCGGCGCTCGCCGCGGCCCTGGCGGCGCTGGGCTGCGCGGCGGGGCGGTCCACCTTTCCGCCGGCCGCGCTGACCATGCTGGCCGGAGGCTACTACTGCCTGGCGGGATTGAACACACCGATCCTGTTCAACCCCGCGGCCGTGCTCTTCGGCCTGCTCCTGCTGGCGGGCGGTCTGATTTGGGCCGCGACGATCCGCGCGCTCCGCCGGGTCCGGCTGCCGGCGTGGGGCGTCGTCATCGTCACCGGGTTCGCCGAGTACTACGCGGTGATGGTGCCCTACCGCCTGTGGAGCGCGGGTCTGATCGGCCACCACCACCAGGCCACCGGGCTGGCCGTGCTACTGGGCGGGGCCACGGCGGCGACAGCCGCGCTCACCTTGCTCCGCCACGGTGCCCGGAGGCGGGCGGCGGCCGAGACCGATGGCCGGTGACATCGCCCAGGCGTTACGCCCCCGATCGGGTGGCACTTCCCCGGCCGCTTCCGGTGCCCTCATGGGCACGCAGCATCCGTAAGCGAGCAGCGCCCCGGCCGCGAGAACCCGCGTGATCGGCATGGCCGCCTCGGTGGTCGCCGTCAGTGCGGGAATCCGGCCGCGCCCTTGCCGCCGGCCTTTGGTGCTGCGGTGGTCAGGATTCCGGGGAAGGCCGGTAGAGCCCGATCTGCTGGTAGACGGCCTTGATATAGCGCAGCATTTCCGCGGCGTCCGGTGGGTCCGGCTGGAGTACGCGCCACGTCACCGCGCCCACCATCATGTCGATCAGTACGTCGGGATCGGCGTCCGCGGACACCGCGCCGTCCTTCTGGGCGTGCCGGAGCATCGCGGCCGCGAGTTCGCGGCGGGGCAGGATGTGGTGTTTCCAGTAGGCGGCCATCAACGCCGGATGGCTGACCGCCGAGCCCATCATCCGGGCGGTCAGCGCGCGAAACTCCGGACTGGCGACCGTCTCCGCCGCCGCGGGAAGCATGCGCTCGATGATCTCCTGAGGTGCCATGGCCTCGACGTCCTCCGGGGAGGGGACGAGGTCGCGGGGGATCGTCTGCTCGACGGCCTGGGCGATCAGCTCCTCCTTGCCGCTCCAGCGGCGGTAGACGGTGAGCTTGCCCACGCCCGCGCGCTTGGCGATCTGCTCGATGCTGGCGCCCTCCACGCCGCGTTCGATGAACAGCTCCAGGGCGGCCCGCAGGATCGCGGTGTCGGTCTGCGGATCGCGGGGCCGTCCGCGTCCTCGGGCAGCGGTCAATGGAGTGCTCCGTCCAGCCATCGTGCCAGCTCGGCAGGGCCGCCCTTGCAGGCCAGGTGGGCGTCCGGGCGTACGAGCAGAGCGGGCAGCGAACGGCCGGCCGGCCGGAGGAGTACGACCTGGTCGCCGAGCCGGTCGCGGGCCGCGTCGAGGGCGTCCGGGCCGCCGAGTACCGCCCAGCGACCGCGGAGTTCGGCGTGCAGCCGGGTGGGGGCGCCGTCGAGCCGTTCGCAGGGCAGGTCGGGGATGCGGTCGCCGGGCCGGGGCCGGGCGCCGCGGCCGCCCAGCGGGCCGCGACGGTAGCTGACCCAAAGCTGCGAGGTCCCGTAGGTCACCCACCGCTGGAGCCCTCCGTAGTTGGAGATCGGCAGCAGTACCCGGTCGCGCAGGAACCGGCCGACCGGCCCGGCGGCGATGTTGATCTTGGTTTGCGCGGTGCTGCCGCTCAGGACCTTGGTGGCCAGCGGACGCCGCTCGGCCTCGTAGGTGTCCAGCAGAGGCTCACCGGCCCGGCCCTGGACCACCAGGGCCAGCTTCCAGGCGAGGTTCTCCGCGTCACCGAGCCCGGTGAGCATGCCCTGCCCGCCGAACGGCGCGTGCGCGTGCGCTGCGTCCCCGGCCAGCAGGACGCGTCCACGCCGGTAGGTGTCGGCCAACCGGCGGTGTACCTGGAACAGCGACGCCCAGGTGGCCTCCAGCAGCCGGATGCGGATCCGGCCGGTGCGCTCGGGCAGGACGCGCCGCATGCGCTCGACGATCTGTTCCTCGCTCGGCCTGCTCTCGCGGAAGGCGGGGTCGTAGGCGAGCAGCCGCCACTGGTCGCCGGGCATGGGCATCGCGCCCAGCATGCCGTCCGGGTGTACCCAGCCGCTGGTCCCCGAGCGCTCCAGGGTCGTGTCCAGGCGGGCGTCCACCAGCAGGAAGCGCTCGCTGACCTTGACGCCGGGGAAGCCGATGCCGGCCAGCCCGCGCACGGTGCTGCCGGTACCGTCGCAGCCCACGAGCCAGCCTGCGCGGATCACCCGGCCGTCGGCCAGCGTCGCGGACACGCCAGAGGCGTCCTGCTCGGCCGCCACCAGCCCGGCGTTCCACTCGGGCCGCCCGCCGAGCCGGGCCAGGCGGTCGCGCAGGGACGCCTCCACCCGGGCCTGGGAGATCACCATCGGAGGCGCGGCGGTGCGCAACCCAGGGTCGCCGAACCGGACGCGCGCCATCGGCCGGTCCCCGGCGTACGTGGTGATCGTCATCGCCCGCAGCGACTCCTCGGCCAGGCCGCCGAGGGCGTCGAGCCGATCCAGGACCTCCGAGCCGCGCGCGTGCACGAAGTTGGCCCTCGACGTGGTGGCGGGCCCCTGGGCCTTGTCCACCACCCGTACCGAGACGCCGTGCTGGAGCAGCGCACAGGCCAGCGCCAGGCCCACCGGCCCGGCCCCGGCCACCAGAACGTCGGTGTCCATGAGCCCTCCTCATCAATTAACGATACCGTCCCGTAAATAAAATAGACGGTGCGCCGGCCGGTGTCCATCGCCGGCTACCAGGCCCAGGCGGGATCCCCGGTGGCGGCCTGGGACGCCTCCCACAACCGCTCGCGGGCCGCGTCGTCATAGGCGAAGGCCGGGGCGCGGACCGGGCGGAGGTCTTCGTCCACGTACGGCGCGGGGGGACCCTCCGGCGTCGTGGCCAGGCGGGCGTACGTCCGGCCGAGGTGTTCGGCGGGGGCGGCCATCCGGTTCTTGGGGGCGTACAGGATGCGCAGCAGCCAGGGCATGGCCGCCACCCGGCCGGGGTCCAGGCGCACGGCGGGCACGCGCACGCAGGTCGCCCCAAGGTGGCCCTTGGCCCTGTCGGCCAGGGTGAGGGTGGTCATGATCTGGGCGAGCTTGGCGTGGTAGTAGGCCCGGGTCGGGCTGAACCAGCTCGGGTCGTCGAGTTCGCCGAAGCGGATGCGAATGCGCGGCATGGAGAGCAGCCCCTTGCTGGCGATATTGATCACCCGGGGGCTTGGGGCGGCGGCGAGCAGCGGGCTGAGGCGGGCGGTGAGCAGGAAGGGGCCGAGGTGGTTGGTGGCCCAGAACAGTTCGTGGCCTTCCGGGGTGAAATGGGGCTCGCGGAGCGTCTGGTCGAAGACGGCGGAGTTGTTGATGAGCACGTCGAGGTGGCCGGTGGTCTGTGCGACGCGGTCGGCGGCGGCGTGGATGGAGCCGGGGATCGACAGGTCGGCCTGGATGAGGTCGGCGGGGTGTACGGCGTGGGCGTTGATGTCGGCCAGCGCCGCGCGGCCCCGGCCGGGGTCGCGGCACAGGGCGAGCACGCGGTGGCCCGCGGAGGCGAGGATGCGGGCGGCGCGCAGGCCGATCCCGGAGTTGGCGCCGGTGATGGCGATGGTGAGCATGGCGTGATTCTAGTTTGTTCGGAACGATCCGAACAAACTAGAATCAGGGTATGCCAAGCGTCGAGGAGTTCGTGGAGAGCGCCGGACTGTACTTCGAGCGCCTGGGGCTCAGCCGTACGGCAGGCCGGGTCATCGGGCTGCTCCTGGTCGATCCGGACGATTCCGCCGACGCCCCCGGGTTGTGCGAGCGGCTGGGGGTGGCCAAGAGCAGCATGAGCGTCGCCCTGGGACGGCTCGAACGCTCCGGGCTCGTCGAACGCTTCCGCCCGCCCCGCGGTCGCCGCGACCGCTACCGGCTGACCGACGACGTCTTCGGACGCGCGTTCCGGGCGAAGATGGCGGAGTTCGCCGCGTTCGCCCGGCTCGCCGAGCAGGGCCTGGCCGTCGTCGGCGACGATGCCACGAGCCGGGCCAGGCTGGAACGGATGCGTGACATGTACGCCTTCATGGGCCGTGAGTTCCCCGGTCTCCTCGACCGCTGGGACCGGGAGAACCGCACGACCGGTGATGGGCCGGCGTCAGCCGGTGGTGTGCGCGATGAGTTCGGAGAGCAGGGTGTCCCAGGCGTGGCGCGGTAGTTCGTGGCCGACGCCCTCCAGCGGCACCAGCCGGGCGCCGGGGATCTCGCGGGCGAGGGCCGCGCCGTTGCCGTACGGGAAGAACCGGTCGTGGGTGCCGTGCAGCACCAGCGTGGGCGCCTTGATCTCGGCGAGGCGTTCGCGCCAGCGGGCGCCGTGGTCGATGAAGGCGATGTTGGTCAGGCTCGCCGCGACATCGGGGGTGCGGTCGAAGGTGCGCTCGGCCACCGCGCGCCGCTCGGCCTCGTCGATCGGTGCGGTGCCCGCGAAGAGCCGGTCGGACTCCACCAGGTGCTCGATCACGCTCTCCCGGTCGTTCCAGTCCGGCTCCGGAGTGCTCATCATCCGCTGCATCAGCTCGGCGTCATGCTCGGGCAGGTCCGCGTCCGCCGGGCCTGGGGCGGTGGGCCGGGTGCCGATCAGGGTCAGGGACGCCACCTTCGCGGGGTGGTCGAGCGCGGCGAGTTGCGCGATCCAGCCGCCCACGGAGAACCCGGCGACGTGCGCTGCGGGCAGGCGCAGCACGTCGAGCAGGCCCATCGCGTCCGTGACGAGATCCCGCAGGGTGTACGGCGCGGCGCGGTGGCCGTAGGAGACGGACCGGCCGGTGTCGCGCATGTCGTACCTGATCACGAAGCGGTCCTCGGCGAGGCGCCGGCAGAGGCCGTCGGGCCAGGTGAGCATCGACGAGCCGATGAGGAGGACCGCCGGATCGTCACGGTCGCCAAAGGTCTCCAGGCACAGGTCGGCCCCGTTCACGTGGGTCACCGTCTGAGCGTCCTGCGGGTTCATCGCCACCTCCGAAGTCGGTCTTTCGTCGGTAGGACAATCCGGAGGAGCCAAAGGAATCGGAGGCGCGGAAAGTCACGGCAGCCGGGGCGGCAGCGCGAACGACGGGAACAGCCCGGTGGCCTCCAGGAACGTGGTCACGCCGATGATCCGCCCGCCCGACACCTCCGTGACCACCAGCGCGAACGGCTCGTGGCCGCCCTCCCCGCTCGGGCGGTACTGCCCGAACGCCGGCGAGCCGTTCGCGACGGTGGGCATAAGCCGCGCGCCGCGGCACGCGCCGCCCCCGCCGCCGAGGAGCACCCGGCGGATCTCCTCCCGGCCGCGCAGCCACCACGGGAACGGCGGCATCGACATGGTGGCGTCCTCGTGCAGCAGGGCGACCAGCGCGTCGAAGTCGTGGCGCTGGAAGGCGTCCACGTACCGTGCCAGCAGTGCCCGCTGCGCCGCGTCCGCGGGCCGGTACGGCTCCGGTTCGATGACCTCGCGGCCGGCGAGGGCGGCCCGCGCGCGCTGGAGCGTGCTCTTGACCGCCGCCACCGTGGTGTCAAGGGACTCGGCGACCTCGTCCGCCCGCAGGGACAGCACGTCGCGCATGATGAGGACCGCGCGCTGGCGCGGCGTCAGGTACTGCAGCGCCGCCACGAACGCCAGACTGATCCGCTCCCTGGACACCACCAGCTCCGCCGGGTCGCCCCCGGCCGCGAGCGGCAGGTCCGGGATCGGCTCGATCCAGACGGCCTCGGGCAGCGCCGCCCGCGGCGGGGCCCCCGCCACGGCCGGGGAGGCGAGATCCATCGGGCGGGCCCGCCGCTGCCCGCTCTTCCGCATGTTGAGGCAGACGTTGGTGGCGATCCGGTACAGCCAGGAGCGCAGCGCGGACCGGCCCTCGAACGCGTCGAAGCCCTGCCAGGCCCGCGTCAGCGTCTCCTGCACCGCGTCCTCGGCCTCGGCGGCCGAGCCCAGCATCCGGTAGCAGTAGCCGATCAGCTCGGCCCGGTACCGTTCCAGCCACGACTCCCCTTCGGCCGGCCCGCGCTGTTCGTGTCGCGTCGCCGCCGTGAGATCGGCCACCCGCGATCACCCCCCTGACGTACTGCGGCTTTCGTACCACCCCACCGTACAAAGACCGGAAGTTGCGTCCGGCGGTTCCATGGTGTGCGGTAGAGGGTGTGACACATGAGATGTTCGATGTCGTGGTGATCGGGGGCGGCCCGGTCGGGGAGAACGCGGCGGCGCGCGCGGCCCGGGGCGGGCTGAGCGTGGCCCTGGTGGAGCATGAGCGCTATGGCGGTGAGTGCTCGTACTGGGCGTGCATGCCGAGCAAGGCCCTGCTGCGGCCGGGCAACGCGCTCGCCGCGGCCCGCAGGGTGCCCGGCGTCCCGGTGGGTGACCGCCTGGAGCCCGGGCCGATCTTCAAGACGCGTGACTCCGTCGCCGCGAACTGGGACGACGGCGGGCAGGAGCAGTGGGTCCGGGACACCGGGATGACGCCGGTCCGCGGCTTCGCGAAGATCACCGGCGAACGCGAGGTCACGGTGGGCGATCGGGTGCTGAAGGCCGAGCACGCCGTCGTGGTGTGCAGCGGCAGCGTGCCTAGGACGCCGGACCTGCCGGGGCTCGCGGACGCCCGGCCCTGGACATCGCGGGAGGCCACGTCGGCCGGTGCGGTGCCCGGCCGGTTGGCCGTGCTCGGCGGTGGCGTGGTCGGCGTGGAGATGGCGCAGGCGTGGGCGCGGCTGGGCTCCCGGGTCGAGCTGATCATCCGCGGCGAGCGGCCGTTGCCCGGTTTCGCCGGTTTCGCGGGTGACGCGGTGGCCGACGGCCTGCGGGCCGACGGGGTGACCATTCACCAGCGGACCGAGGCCAGGAGCGTGTCGCGGAGCGACGGCGAGGTGCACGTCGAGCTCGCGGACGGGCGGCTGGTGACCGCCGACGAGCTGCTGGTGGCCACCGGGCGCAGGCCCGCCACCGGCGACCTCGGGCTCGACACGATCGGCCTGACCCCCGGCGGCCCGCTTGAGGTCGACGATTCCGGGCTGGTCAAGGCCGTACCCGGCGGCTGGCTGTACGCGGCCGGCGACGTCACCGGGCGCGCGCCGCTCACCCACCAGGGCAAATACGCCGGGCGCGTGGTCGGCGACGTGATCGCCGCCCGCGCCGCGGGGACCGACGTGCCGGAGCGGCCCTGGACGCGGTTCGCCGCCACCGCCGACCACCATGCCGTGCCGCAGGTGGTGTTCACCGACCCGGAGGTGGCCTCCGTCGGCCTCACCGGCGCGCGGGAGCCCGCGCACCGCGAGGTGGAGATCGATCTGGCCGTCGCGGGTTCCACGTTGCACGCGGACGGCTATCGCGGGCGGGTCAGGATCGTCGTGGACACCGAGCGCGATGTGCTCGTCGGCGCGACCTTCGTGGGTCAGGACGTCGCGGAGATGGTACACGCCGCGACGATCGCCATCGTCGGGGAGGTCCCGCTGGCGCGGTTGTGGCATGCCGTACCGGTCTTCCCCTCGATGAACGAGGTGTGGCTGCGGCTGCTGGAGGCGTACGGGCTCTGAGCCGGGCGGGCCGCGCCTACCGAGGGCGTACGACGGCGACCGGGCACTTCACATGGTGCAGTACGGCGTGGCTGACCGAGCCGAGCACCGCCGACGCCAGCGCGCCGCGTCCCCGCGAGCCCACCACGACCAGGTCCGCCGACTCTGCCGCCTTGACCAGGGCGGCCGACGGGTGTTCCCGGGGCTGCTCGTCGGTGATGATCACGTCGGGATCACGCCGCCGCCATTCGGCGACGCGCTCGCCCGCCGCCCGGACCTCGTCGCCGACGACGTCCTCCAGCAGCCCCTGATAGGCGACGGCGTAGGGCGGATAGACCGGGATCTGGCAGGCCGACACGACGTGCACCTGCGCGCCGCGGGCCCGGGCCTGCTCGACGGCGTACTCCATGGCCGCCCGCGAGTGCTCCGACCCGTCGTACCCCACCACCACCCGCCCGTACTC
>NZ_POUA01000021.1 GCF_003236385.1 Spongiactinospora gelatinilytica | reverse complement strand
GGCCGGGGGCCAGGCGGAGGCCGGGCAGGCGGGTGGTCAGCGTGCGCAGGGTGACGCGTAACTGCTCGCGGGCGAGCTGAGAGCCGGGGCAACTGTGCGGGCCGTGGCCGAAGGCCATGGTGCGGACCGGTGGGCGGGTGATGTCGAAGTCGTCCGGGCGCTCGTGGCGGGACTCGTCGCGGTTGGCCGAGCCGTAGGCGACGAGTACGGCGGTGCCCTCGGGAAGTTCGGTCCCGGCGAGCGTCAGCGGCCGGGTGGTGATCCGCCGGAACGCCTGGATCGGCGGGTCGTACCGGGCGGCCTCCTCGATCGCGGCCGGGATCGCCTCCGGGTGGGCGCACAGCGTCTCCCAGTGGGAGCGGTCGGTGAGCAGGTGGAGCAGTGTGGTGCCGATCAGCGCGGTGGTGGTGAGGTGCCCGGCGACCAGCAGGTTCTGCAGATTGGACACCAGCTCGGCGCGTTGCTCGGCGGTCGGCTCCCACGTACCGGGGGCGAGGCCGCGCACGAGTTCGCCGCACAGGTCGTCGCGCCGCTCGGCGTGGGCGCGGCGGATGTGGCCGTCCAGGAGGTGCTGCAACGCGACCATGTCACGAGCGGCGGCGAGCTGCTCCTCGGCCGGCATCGGCCGGAACAGCAGCGCCTCGGCGCGGTAACCGCCGTGGATCACGGCCGGTACGTCGGCGGGGTCGAAGCCGAGCAGCCGGCCGAGCACCTCGCCGGGCAGCCGCCGGGCGTAGTCGTCCATCAGCTCGGCCCGGCCGTCCGCCGCGAAGGACGCGACCAGGGCCTCGGCCCGCTCGGCGATGTACGGCGCGAGCGCGGCCACCTTGGCCGCCGCCAGGCCCCGTACCAGCGGCGCCCGCAACCGCTGGTGCGCCGCGCCGTCCGTGGTGAGGACCACCCGCCCGCCCCTGATGCCCTTGGCCAGCTCGGCCTGTACGGCCGGCGACGGCGGCACGTCGGCGCGCAGCGCCTGCACAGAGGAGAAGTCCTCCGGCCGCCGCAGCACCTCGCGCACGTCCGCGTACCGGCTGACCAGCCAGGCGTCCATCTCGGGGAGATAGGTCAGCCCGGACGCCTGGCGGGCCCGCGCATAGACCGGGTAGGGCTCACGCATGAACGCGTCGCGCTCCCGCGTCCGGCGTTCCATCTCGACGGCGTCACCCACGGCCTCGACCTCCGGTCATCGCGTTCTGCAGGACCACCCCTGGCCATCCTCCGGGACCGAACCCGATCAGTGAACCCCTTTCCCCTGGTGATGAGGGGGCTTTATGGGGGGCCCGGACGGAGTGGGGAGAAGGCGGAGAGGTCTGTGCCGGGGGATCGGCCGAGGGCGAGGTGGGCCGCGGCGGTGCCGGTGAGGGGGCCGGCGGTGAGGCCGTAGGCGCCGAGGCCGGTGGCCACCACGACGCCGGGTGTGAGCAGCCCGATCATCGGTCGTCCGTCGCCCGTCACCGGACGGAAGCCGACGCGGGTCTCCAGGACCGTGGCGTCGGCGAGGCCGGGGGCCACCGCCAGTCCGGCGGAGAGCAGCCCGGCCAGCCCGCCGACCGTCGCCCGTCCGTCGAACCCGACGTCTTCGCGGGTCGCGCCGAAGACGATCCGCGAACCGGGGAAGCCCAGCAGATACGGACCGGACCGGGGGAGCACGATGGGCCAGCCGGAGGTGTCCACGCCGGGCAGGCGGGCGTGGGCGATCTGGCCGCGCTGCGGGTACACCGCGAGCCGGTGCCCCAGCGGCTCGCACAGATCCGCCGTCCAGGCCCCGGCGGCGACGATCACCGCGTCCGCGCCGATCGGCTCGCCGTTGACGTCCAGCGCGACCCTCTCCAGGCCGCCGAGGTGCGCCGTACCGGTGCGGAGTACCGCGCCCCGCCGGGCCGCGGCGCGCAGCAGGGCGTCCCTGAGAGCGCGCCCGTCCACCCGGGCCGCCCCGCCGACGCGTACCGCGGCCAGCCCACCGGCCAGCGGCGGGAAGGCGGCACCCGGGTCGTCCACGGGGGAGATGTCGCCCATTTCCGGCGCGTCCTGCCGCCTGCGGCGCAGCAGCGCCGTCACACTCTCCAGTTCGGCGGCGTCGCCCGCGGTCACCAGCGCCCCGGTGGAGGCGTGTCCGCAGTCGTCCTCGCCGTCCTCGGCCAGCTCCGCCACCAGGTCCGGGTAGCCGCGGGCGCTCTCGCGCGCGAGGCGGTACCAGGCGTCGTCGCCCTCGTGGTCCACCCACGGGCAGACGATGCCCGCCCCGGCCGCCGTCGCCTGGCCGTCGCCCGCGGGCCGGTCGATCACGGTGACCGCGACGCCCATCCGGCACAGCCGGTAGGCCGCGGCGGATCCGACGATTCCGCTACCCACGATGGCGATGTGTGTGCGCATACCTCATGATCGCGTACAGCGGAATTCAATGGACGCCGATGGTGCGGGTGTGGTTGGGTATTTCCACGCCCACGGAGCCAAGGGAAGGAGGCGAATCGCGATGTTCACCATTCAGACCGCGCGCCTCCCCTTCAACCGGGCGATCATCTGACCGGGAGGCGCATCGCCTTTCCGGAGGATTTCACATGACCGACCTGGTCATCCGCCCGCTGCGTGCGGGCGAGGAAGATCGTTTCTTTGAGCTGGCCGATCCCGCGCTCGTCGGGGTGGCGTGGACCGGCCGTGACTATCGGGAACTGCTGTCCAGGCACGAGTACCGGCCCGAATGGACCTGGGTGGCGCTGCGCGATGAGCGCGTCGTGGCCAGGGCCGCCTGGTGGGGCGGGCCGGACGACGCCGACCCGATCAACCTCGACTGGTACGACTTCGACGGCGACCGCGAGGCGGCCGTCGCGCTGCTGCGCGGCGCGCCGTTCACCGCGGAGTACTGCCTCGTCCTGCCGCCGGGCTGGCGCGATCATCAGGCGGTGGCGGCGGAGGCCGAGGCGCGACTCGGCGCCGCGCGGGAGGCGGGCATGCGCCCGCTCGTCGAACGGATCCGCTTCCGCTGGGCTCCCGCCGACGGCCTGCCGGTCCGGCCCACCCGCCTCGAATACCGTCCCTGCGACGACGACGCCGTGCTCGACGCCATCAGACGCATCCACATGGGCACGCTGGACGCGCATGTTCGCGACCATACGGCCCGCGAGGGCGCTGAGGCGGCGGCGAGGGAGGAACTGGAGATCCTCAAGTGGTTCCCCGGGCCCCGCGAATGGTGGCGGCTCGCGTACACCCCGGCGGGCGAACTCGCGGGGCTGACCGTGCCGAGCCGTAACTACGCGGTCCCGGTGATCGGCCTGATCGGGGTGGTACCGGAGCTGCGCGGCCACGGCTACGGCTACGACCTGCTGGCCGAGGCCACCCACATGCTGGCCGAGGAGGGCGCCGAGGAGGTCGTCGGCGAGACCGACTTCGGCAACACCCCGATGGCCGCGGCCTTCCGCAAGGCGGGCTACCCGGTCGTACAGGAGCGCGTCTTCATGAAGTGGTGACACACCCCGGCCGGGCGCGGCACCCCAAGGCGGTGCCGCGCCCGGCGCATCACCCGCCGCGGCCGATACGTCAACGTCGGCCGCCACGCTCAGTGGCCGGCTGCACGTGCCGGTGGAGGTCACGCCGGTGCCTGCGGTACACGGCCAGCAAGTGCCGCTGCGCGGCGTGAGCGTGGACGGTCTGCGGATGCTGCGCGCGTCGATGGTCTCGGGCTGGGTCTTACGCCGCCCCGCGCGGCTCTCCCCTGCCGACGTCGCAGGGCTGGAGGCGGCGACGGCCGACCTGTTCCCCGCGTACACCGAAACCGAGCATCGCCGATCAGCTTCTAGAAGACGCCGTGTGAGGGTTCCCAGATCGAGCAGTCGTGGGCGAAGAGCACGCGTCGCGGGTCGAAGTCGGCAAATCGCTCCAACCACTGCGCATAGTCAGGAAGCGGCTGTTCGACGCCCTGAAGTGCGGCCTGGCGGGCCAGTTGGTCCGACGCGAACTGGGATGCGAAGTCGTGTGCCTGACCGGCGAGGATCACGGTGCCGTCGCCCTGCCGGATGACCAGAGACTGATGTCCTTGGGTATGCCCGGGTGTCGGGATGATCCAGACGCCCGGCCAGACCTCGGCCTCACCGGCAAGTTCCTCGTAGGACGCCCCGGGGAAGTCGACCAGCTCGTCGATGGTGTAGTCGCCCCGGCGGGCGGTGGCCAGCTCGACTTCCTGGACCAGGATCGGCTTGCCGCCCAGCAGGGGATTCCCGCCGCAGTGGTCGAAGTGAAGGTGGCAGTTCACGACCAGAGAGACATCGCCGAGGGTGACTCCAGCCGTCCGCAGTGCCTGTCGCAGTGCGCGGCGCCGGGGTCGGTAATGCGCCTCGGTATCGGGGTCGGCGCTGCCGATGCCGGTGTCGAAGAGGATCAATCCCTGGTCGTGTCGCACCAGATACGCGAGCACGGGTTCGACTCGCGGTTGCGGCCCACCTGTCTCTGAAGCCGGCCGGATGAAGTAGCCGAGATCGAGTCGCCGAACCGCCGTGTTCTTCCCCATGTGGCCATCCTGACAAGGCCGCGACGCGCCCTCCAGCGGGTCTGCCGGCAGCAGAAATCGCGACCACGGCGTCAAAATACCCGTACCCGGGGCTCATGGGCTGGTGGGGGCGGAGGGAGGCTCCAGGCTGGTGAGGTAGGTGGCGGCCTCGGGGATCTGGGCTTCGGTGAAGACGCGGATGCCGTGGCCGGTGAGGAGGGCCGTTGTCACGCCCTGGCCGGGGATCTTCCGGCCGCGGAAGGTGCCGTCGTGGACGGCGAGCGCCCCGCAGGACGGGCTCCCCTCCTTCAGGATCGCGATACGCACGCCGTACCGCTCGGCCGTGGCCAGGGCCCGCTCCGCGCCGGCCAGGTAGGCGGCGGTGACGTCGGCCCCCTGCGGGGTCAGCACGCGGGCGGTCCCGGACAGTACGGCGGGGCCGCCCGCGCCGTCCTCGATCTCGGCGGGCGGGCGTGGCACCGGCAGCCCGCCGTCCACTTCCGGACACACCGGTACCAGCCGGCCCTGCGCCCGCCACTCGGCCAGCAGCGCGTCACCGCTGGTCTTCGCGCCGCCGTCGAAGCGGACCCGCCGTCCGAGCAGGCACGCGCTGACCAGAATCCGTTCCACGGACTCATCGTACGTGCGCGGCGGAAGGCGGTGCCGAGAGCCGGACCGGGCCCTTGCGGCGATACGCTGATGACCATGTCATCGGCTCTGTCCACCCCCACGCCGCTCGCCGGAGCGGCGGCGTGAACGGCCCGCTGACCGCCACCGTGATCATCGGGGCGGTGGTGCTGACCCTGGGGAGCCTGGTCGGCGCGATTCGCGACCGGGCGATGGGGATGATCCTGCTGATCGGGTTCGCCGTGCTCGAACTGGCCGTGCTGGTGCAGGCCGGCGTGATCATCGCGGCCGTCGTCGGCGGCGCGGGCCCGCAGGACAAGGTGACGCTGTTCGGCTACGTGGCGGGCACGGCGGTGATCCCGCCGGTCGGGGTCGTGCTGGCGCTGGCCGAGCGCAGCCGCTGGGGCACGGCCATCCTGGTGGTGGCCGGGTTCGCGATCGCCGTGATGACCGCGCGGATGCTGCAGATCTGGCAGGGCGTGGCGTGAGCCCGCGCGGGGAGGCTGCGGCGATCGGCACCGGCCCGGGCCGGGCGCTGGTCGCGGTCTACGGGGTCTTCGCGCTGGCGGCGGGGGCGCGGGCGGCGGTACAGATCGCCACCAGGTTCGACCAGGCCCCGCTGGCCTACTCGCTGTCGGCCTTCGCCGCGGCGGTCTACATCCTGCTCACCGTGGCGCTCGCGGTGTCGGCCCGCCGTACCGCGCTGGTGGCGTGCCTGATCGAGCTGGCCGGCGTGCTGGTGGTGGGCACGCTGAGCCTGGCCGATCCGGCGGCGTTCCCGCGTGCCACGGTGTGGTCGGGGTTCGGGAGCGGTTACCTGTTCATCCCGCTGGTGTTGCCGCTGGTCGGGCTGTTCTGGATCCTGCGTGGACGGCGGCCCGCGCGCTAGCGTGTGCCCAACATCACCAGCGGACAGGAACTGAACTCGCAATCACTCCTGTTAGCGTAGGGGTCATTGATTCATCCCATGATTCGATGACCCCAACCACTTTTCAGGAGAATGTGACGCCGCATGACCGTGCTCGCCCCCGAAGTCAGAGGACGTAGCGGACCGCTGGCATGGCTGCTGGTCGCCGGGATCGTGCTGGCCGCGCTGAACCTCCGCACCGCCGTCACCAGTGTCGGACCCCTGCTGGACCAGATCGCCACCGCTCTTGGGATGTCCGGTGTGACGACCGGCCTGCTCACCACACTACCCGTGCTCTGCTTCGCCACGGTCGGCGTCATCACCCCCGCCCTGGCCCGCCGCGTCGGTGAGCACCGGCTGCTGCTGCTCGCCCTGCTCGCGCTCGGCGTTGGCCTGCTCACCAGGGCCATGGTGGACTCGGCCGTGATCTTCCTGTTCGGCAGCGCGGTGGCGCTGTCCGGCGGGGCCGTGGGCAACGTGCTCATCCCGACCCTGATCAAGCGTCACTTCCCGCGCCGCGCCGGCACGATGACGACCGTCTACACCACCGCCCTGGCCGTGGGCACCATGCTGGCCGCCGCCGCGACCGTGCCCATCGAGCAGGCCGCGAACGGCGACTGGCACCTGGCGCTCGGCGTGTGGGCCGCCCTCGCGGCCGTGTCCGCGCTGCCCTGGCTGATACTGCTGCGCAGCGAGCCCGCGCGCGACACCGGCGCGGGTGTCCTCGGCCCCCGCGCGCTCGTCCGCAACCGCCTGGCCTGGGCGGTCGCCGCGTACTTCGGCACCCAGTCGATGGTGGCCTACATCATGTTCGGGTGGCTGCCGCAGATCCTCATCGACCTGGGCTACACGACCGGGCAGGCGGGGTTCATGCTCGCCGCCTTCACCGCGCTCGGCATCCCGGTCGCCATCGTCGTCCCGGCCGTCACCACGCGCTTTTCCAGCCAGCGCCCGCTGGTCATCGGACTGGCCGTGCTGTATCTGGTGGGCTTTTCCGGACTGTGGCTCGCGCCGTCCGGCACCGCGTGGATCTGGGTGATCGCGGTGGGCCTGGGCATGGGGTCGTTCCCGCTCGCGCTGACCATGCTCGCGCTGCGCACCCGAAGCGCCGAGGCCACCGCGGCGCTGTCGGCCTTCGGCCAGAGCGCCGGCTACCTGATCGCGGGGGCCGGACCCCTGATCGTCGGCGTCATGTACGCGGCCACCGGCGGCTGGACCCTCCCGTTCCTGCTCCTGATCGGCGTCGTCGCGGTACAGGTCGCCACCGGCTGGCATGCCGGAGCCGACCGTTACCTGGAAGACGAGCACGACCGCGTACGGCAGCATGGAGACCATGAACATCGCCGGATCGACGAGAGTGACCTATCCCTCGGGGGCGCTCGCCGGTAGCTCGCCGATCGTCGCGACCCTCCGCCGCAACGGCGGGCACGGTGTCGTGGTGACCGAGACGCCGTTCCATCCCCTCGACCACACCTGGCCGGACCAGCCCGCCGACACGGGCACGATCAACGGCGTCCCGGTGACCGACTGCGTCACCGGGGCGGTGGAGCACGGTGCGGCGACCCTCTACCTGGGCCATGAGATCCCCGTCCGGCGCGGCGACCCCGGCTGGCACTGGCTGGTCGTACACCTGACCGGCGAGCCGGTCGGCGACGTGGGCGAGACCGCCGTGCTCGCCGTCGAGCCGGACACCCGCCGGGCGCTGTCCGCCGGGCACACCGCCTGCCACCTGACCGCGCTCGCCCTCAACGCCGTGCTCGCCGACCGCTGGCGCAAACCCGCGCCCGCCGACGGCCTGGGCAGCCCCGACTTCGACCAGGCGGCGATCAGCTCCTCCCGGATCCTGCCCGGCGGCAGCCTGGACACCTACCGGCTGGGCAAGTCGCTGCGCAAGAAGGGGTTCTCCACCGAGGGGCTGGCCGACGACCTGCCCGGCATCGCCAAGCAGGTGGGCGAGCGGCTCACCGAGTGGATCGCCGCGGACGCCCCGGTGCGGATCGACGCGCCCGGCCCCGACCTCGTGGCCCGCCGTACCTGGCGCTGCGCGCTCCCCGAGGGCGAGGCCGCGATCCCCTGCGGCGGCACCCACCTGACCGGCACCGGCCTGCTCAAGGCCGTCGATGTGACGCTCGACCTGTCCACCGACGGCGCCGAGCTGACCATGCGCACGACCGTGAGCGGCTGACTCGGGCGGGCGGCCCAGGCGGGTGACTCAGCCCGCGAACGGCGTGCCGGGCAGGCCGAGCCCCGCCGAGGGCACCACCAGCAGCGCCCCGGACAGCGGCTCGGCCGCGAGCGTGGCCTCCGGCAGGCCCTCGGTGGCGCTGGTGATGTAGAGGTCGGCGAGGCCGGGGCCGCCGAAGGCGCACGCGGTGGGCCTGCTGACCGGGACCTCGACCTCCCGGTCCAGGTCGCCGCCCGGCGTGTACCGGCGGACGGCGGCGCCGTCCCAGAGCGCCACCCAGACGCACCCGTCGGCGTCCACCGTGATGCCGTCGGGCAGTCCCCGGTCGATCTCGGCGAAGGTGCGGCGGCCGCGCGGCAGGCCGCCTTCCGGGTCGGTGTCGAAGACGTCGACGCGGCCGGTGTCGGTGTCCACGTAGTACATCAGCGCGCCGTCGGGGCTCCAGGCGATGCCGTTGCTGGTGCCCACCCGGTCGAGGAAGGTCACGACCTCCCCGTCCGGGGTC
This sequence comes from Spongiactinospora gelatinilytica, assembly GCF_003236385.1. Classification (GTDB taxonomy): domain Bacteria; phylum Actinomycetota; class Actinomycetes; order Streptosporangiales; family Streptosporangiaceae; genus Spongiactinospora; species Spongiactinospora gelatinilytica. The sequence goes on along the minus strand of NZ_POUA01000021.1, from coordinate 32,751 downwards.
ACCCGGTACAGCGAACCGCCGCCCCCGCCGTAGCTGAGCGTGCCCGCCCACAGGTTGCCGTGCGGATCCACGCCCGCGTCGTTGCCGCGCCTGCCCTCGATCGGCCACTCGGCCAGCCAGCGAAAGCCGCCGCCGGCCGCGAGCAGCCCGGCGCCGTCGCGCAGGTTGACGACGAGGCCGCCGCCCGCGCGCGGCTTGGCCGCGCCGACGTGCTGGGGCACCTCGCGCACCGAGTCCGTACCGCTCGCCGGGATGTACTCATGCACCTCGCAGGCCGGGATGTCCACCCAGATGAGCCGGTCGTGGTACCAGGTGGGCCCCTCGCCGAGCGCGGCGCGGACGGGCAGGGCGACGTCGATCTTCATCTCGACAGGGTAGTCCGCCGGGAGATTCCCCCGGCGGACCGCCCCACGGTGACGGAACTCAGCTCCGGCGCAGCCCCAGGTACTGAAGCTCGGCGAAGATCCCCACGAGCACCGCCTGCGCCACCACGAAGGCCACGCCGAGCGGGTTGGGGTCGATCCAGCCGGTGAACAGCAGCGCGACGCTGTCCACCGTCCACAGCGCGTTGACCGCGATCAGCGTCCACACGGCCGCGCGCGGCGGGGTGGGCCGGATCGCCAGGAAGGTGATGAACGCGGTGACCGGCAGCAGCCCGATGCCGGCCCAGCGCAGCAGCGGCTCCGGCAGGCCGGTCAGCCCGGCGAGCAGGGCGGCGGCCACGGCGAGCAGGACCGCGAAGCCTCCGGTGAGCACGGCGTCGGCCCGCAGCACGCGGCGCAGCAGGGGAGCGCGGGTACCGGGAGCGGTGATGGCGGCCATCGGATGTCTCCTGTCATGAGATGGATGCGATGCCCTCAGCACACCGCGTCAGGCACTGCCACCTGCAGACATTCCACTGCCATTCACTGCCGATCGGCACTGCGGAGATCGTCCGCCACGAGTTTGGCCGCCGCGTTCTGCCAGTTGTAGCACGTACGTTCGGGAACCTCCCGGACGAACCAGTCGAACGCCTGCCGGTCCAGCGCGTCCAGCCCGTGCCGTCCTGCGCCGCGCCGGTAGGGGCGCAGCCCGCGTACGTACGGGAAGTACAGCACGTTGTAGAAACGCCACTCCTCGCTGGTGCCGAACTCCCCGTCGCGCGGCTTGAGCCGCCGGATGCTCTCCAGCAGCAGGTGCTTCAGCTCGGCGGCCCGCTCCAGCGGGATGTCACCGGACACCCGCTCGTCGATCAGCGGCAGGCCCGCCAGCGGGCTGCTGGCCAGCTTGCCGAGGTCGCCGTAGTTGGCCAGGGCCCGGCGGGTGAGCCGGACGAACTCCGCGTCGTCCAGCGGCGGCGGGCCCTCCTCGCGGCGCGGCAGCGCCTCGGCGGAGTCGCGAAGCTGGGCGCGTTCGCGGCGGATGGCGGGATCGCCGGGGAAGGCGACCCGGTCGAGCGCACGGTGCAGCGGACCGGCCATCGTCTGCGCGGTCACCGCCACCGCGAGCACGCCGTACAGCAGTACGGCCAGCGCCGGGGTGGCCCCGCCCAGCGCGACCGCGATGGCGACCTGCCCTCCGGTGGCGGCGGCCACGACGATCGCGCCCAGCGCCGAACGCGCCATGTCCCGCCAGAGCGCCTCGCCCGCCCGGAACGCGCCGGCCATCGCGATCGCCACGCCCAGCAGGGCCATGTCCAGGTCGATCGCTATCGCGGCGAGCAGGCCGGGCGGGCCGGAGAGAGAGGTCAGCAACAGCGCGGTGCCGAGGCCGAAGAAGAGCGTGGCCACCGCCGCCAGCCAGCCGACCCGCTCCGGCCCCGCGCGCACCAGCAGCACCAGCGCCCCGGCCAGCGGCACCAGCAGCAGCGCGCCGAGCACCGCCCGGGCCGTGCCGCCCGCGACCGCGGCCCAGCCGATCGCGGCCAGCGTGACCGGGACCAGCCCGCGCGACCAGATCCGGTCCAGCCGCCCGGTGCCCGGGACGAGCGTGAGCACCGCGCCGGTCCACAGCAGCGCGGGCAGGAAGGTCAGCGCCGTCTCCAGCGCGTCCAGCGGCGCGGGGGAGGGCAGCAGCAGCGCGCGGACCTGCCCGGTGGCCAGGGCGGCGGCGTAGGCGAGCAGGCCGAGCCCGGCCCGGCGGGCGCCGCGCTCGCCGGGCTCCCCGCCGAGCACGTACAGGCCCAGCCACCAGGTGAGCGCGAACACGGCGGCGATCAGCAGCAGCGGCATGCTAACGCGGGGGGTGGTCGCGCGGGCCGAGCACGCAGAACTCGTTGCCCTCCGGGTCGGCCAGCACCTCCCAGGGCACGTCGCCCTGGCCGATGTCCAACGGCCCGCCCAGCTCGCGCGCCGCGGCCACCCGCTCGGCCTGGGCCCGATCGGTGGCACTGGCCAGGTCGAGATGGATGCGGTTTCGCCCGGTCTTCGGCTCTCGCACCGGTACGAAACAGACGTCGAGGTCCCAGCCGTCGCCCGCGGGGGCCCGTACGACGACCACGCCGGGGCCGGTGAGCGCGATCCGCCAGCCGAGCACGCCCGCCCAGAACGCGGCGAGCCGCCGCGGGTCGGCGGCGTCGATGACGAGGTTGACCAACCTGGTTGACACGCTCATCACGTTAGCCCGCGCAGCGCGTCGCCGATCGCGAACTGCGTCGCGGAGATCTCGGGTTCGCCGTCCTCGATGTCCCACAGCGCGTTCTGGAGCACCCGGCCGAGCGTCCAGCCCGCGGCGCGTTGCCTGGGCAGCCCCACCACCTCGGTCATCAGATCGAACCTGCGCCGCACGGCCCTGGCCACGTCGCCGGTGGCGACGATCTCCTCCCACCGGTTGTCCAGCGCGGGCATCAGGTCGAAACACGGGTCGCCGGCCAGCGGCTTGGGGTCGATGGCCAGCCACGGCTCGCGCTCCCCGGCCAGGACGTTCTCGTAGTGCAGGTCCCAGTGCAGCATGCGGTCACCGGGTTCGGGCAGCAGGTCACGGACCACGCCCGCGCAGTGTTGCAGCAGGTCGCGGTCGTCGGGGTCGGACAGACGGGTCAGCGCCCCTGGCACGTCCGCGACCATGCGCCCGGCGATGTCGGCCAGCGTGCGCAGCCCGGCGGGGGCGGGCGTCGCGGTCAGCCGGGCGAGCAGCCCGGAAAGGATGGTCAGGGCCTCGGTCTCGTCGGGCACGTCGGCCAGCGACCGCCCCGCGTCGAGGCGTTCCAGCAGCATCGTGCCGGTGGCCGGGTCGTGGTCCAGCAGGTGTACGGCGCCGCGCCCGTTCCACAGGCGCAGCCCGACCGGCTCGGTCTCGGTCTCCTCGTCCAGCGGCTGGAGCTTCAGGGCGGCGGGCGTGCCGTCGCCCCGCCGTACCGGGATGACCAGGCCCACCCAGCCGTGCCGGGACGGGCCGTCGGGGGTGAGGTCCCAGCGCCGTAGGTACTCCTCGCCGAGCCGGGGCAGGTCCGCGACCCACGCGCGGCCCTCGTCGCCGAAGAGTTTTTCGTGCATGGCGGCCAGGGCGTCGGGAACGACGATCAAACGGGGTTCACTCCTTAGTGTCGCGCGCGGGCCCGACGGCCGCGGCGGCGCAGCGCACCGCAATTGCGCGCAGGTGTTCACGCAGTTCAGGGGGGTCTTGTACGTCGAAGTCGACGTCGAGCATGACCAGGAACCCGGCGAGCATGGCCAGTGACTCGCTGCCGATCTCCAGTTCGCAGGTCTGCTCGTCGATCGGCCGCAGCCGGCCGTCGCCCGGGGAGATCCAGGGGGCCAGCCGCGCGGCCGGGGCGTGCATGACGAGCCGCGCGCGGTAGGGCCACATGTCGGCCGACAGCCGCCGGGAGACGTATGCGGCGACGTCGCCCTCCGGCGGGTCGCGCGGCTCGAACCGGGGCCCGCTGGGCACCCGCGGCCTGATCCGGTCCACCCGGAAGGTGCGCCAGTCGTCCCGCTCGACGTCCCAGGCCACCAGGTACCAGCGGCGTCCCCAGCTCACCATGCGATGCGGCTCGGTCACCCGCACGCTCGCCGCGCCCTCGTGGTCGAGGTAGTCGAACCGCAGCCGCTCATGATCGCGGCAGGCCGCGGCGATCGTGCTGAGCACCGCGGAATCGACGGTCGGGCCCGTGCCGGGCATCGGCACGGTGGCCGAGTGGACCGCGTTGATCCGGTGCCGCAGCCGGGACGGCAGCACCTGTTCCAGCTTGGCCAGGGCGCGCAGGGAGTTCTCTTCGATGCCGGAGACCGTGCCGCCCGCGGCCGTGCGCAGCCCGACGGCCACCGCCACCGCCTCGTCGTCGTCCAGCAGCAGCGGCGGCAGCGCCGCCCCCGCGCCGAGCCGGTAGCCGCCCGCGATGCCCATCGTGGTGTGCACCGGGTAGCCCAGCTCACGCAGCCGATCGACGTCGCGGCGGATCGTCCGCGTGCTCACGCCGAGCCGTTCGGCCAGCTCGGCGCCCGGCCACTCGCGCCTGGCCTGCAAGAGCGAGAGCAGCCGGAGCAACCGCGCGGACGTTTCCAACATGAGGCTCAATATAGGGGCGAGGTGGGACAGGAACCGTCAGTGCGTCCGCGGGTCCGCCCGGTCGGCGAGCACGGTAACGGCCTTGATGACCTGCGGCCCGTCCAGCAGCACGGCGTCGTTGTGCCCGGCCCCGGCGACCTCGACCTGGGCGACCAGGCCGGGGGCGGCGGCGGTGACCCGCTGGCTCAGCTCGGCGGGGACGATCGTGTCGCGCGTGCCGTACAGGACGACCGTGGGGGCGCGTACGGCGGGGAGCGTCGCCGCGACCGGGAAACGGTCCTCCAGCAGCGACTCCACCGGCAGGAACGGGTAGGCGATCCGGCCCGCCGCGGCCAGGTCGGTGAACGGCGAGCGCAGCACCAGCCCGGCGGGCGGGTGCGCGGCGGCCAGCCGGGTCACCACGGCGGCCCCCAGGCTCTCCCCGAAGTAGATCAGCCGCTCGCCCGACCCGGCCAGGTGCCGCCTGGCCGCCTGTACGTCGAGCGCGAGCCCTTCCTCGGTCGGCGTGCCCGGGTTGCCGCCGTAGCCCCGGTAGTCCATCAGCAGCACCGACATGCCGCGCGCCGTGAGCGCCCGGGCCAGTGGGGCGCGGTAGGCGCGGTTGCCGCCGTTCCCGCCCGCGACGAGCACCGCCACCCCGCGGGGCTCGCCGGTGGGCGGGAACGACCACGCGCCGAGCTCCAGGCCGTCGGCGGTGGTCAGCGTGACGTCACGCCCGCCCGGCAGCACCGTGGCCGCCGGGGGGACGGGGGAGGGGTCCGGCAGATAGATCAGTTTTCGCTGGAACACCCAGGCCAGGCCGACGACGAGCACGGCGACCGCGAGGATCGTCGCCACGGCCACCAGGCCGCCCCGTATCGGCCACATCATCACCATGCCGACGATACGGGGCGAACCTGGGTCCTTCGCTAATGCGGGTTGCTCGCCGTTATGTCGCGGGGCTGGATGAAGAACCCCTGCCAGTGCGTCGGCATCGGGTCGTGGTCCTCGTCCCTGGCGACATGGTGGTAGTCGACGCTCACCCACACGACCGGATCGGTGATCGTCTGGCCGTTGACGAACCGATCGACCGACTCGTCGCACGGCGGTTCGGCGTTCTCCGCGGTCAGTCGCTCGCACGCGTTGTACTGGGTGACGTAGACGTCGGAGTGGCTGTACGGCTCGGTGTCCGGGCCGCGGTACTGGCTGCTGTCGGAGTTGGTGATCTCCCAGGACGCCGCATGGCCGTCGGAGTTCTTCACCGTCTTGTCGACGACCCGCCACCACCGGGTGCGATTGTTCGTCACCCCGGCCTCCTTGGTGAGCGCCTTCCGCTTCATCTCCAGGCTGGCCGTGCCGGAGCCGGCGAAGTCGTACTGCTCGACCACGTCGTCCGCGGGACCCTGGACGTCGAAGTCGAGCCGCCAGAAGATGTTGTGCTGGTGGCTTTCCTCGAAGTCGCTCGCCCCGACGCCGATCGGCCAGCCGTGCTCGGGGCTGACCACGACGCCGTCGCTGCCGCGCAGCGAGCCGGTCGCGCCGACCCTGGGGTTGATCGAGCCGTCGTCGGCGAACCGCCACTCGACCAGATAGGTGTACCAGCCGAGCTCGAAGGCGGAGAACAGCACCAGCGCCTTGCCCTGCGCCGACCTGCGCAGTGAGTCCTCGCCGAGCGAGGGATTCAGGTAGGCGATGCCGCGCGGCTGGTCGGGCAGCACGCACAGCACGGGGACCTCGTCCTGCTCCCGCCGCTCGCCCTCCGGGCAGTCCTGGTCTTGCAACGGCACCGCGGAGAACCCGAGCCCGCCCGCCATGTCGTGGAAACGCGGCTCGCCGCTGTCGTAGGGGACGTGGATCTGCGCGAGGTGCGCGCTGGTCAGCACGCTCACCGGCGCGTGGCCGTTCGGGGTGTAGACGGCGTCGGTGAGGGTCAGGCCCTCGGTCTCGCGCATCTCCCAGCAGAGCTGCCAGCGCGCGCCGTTGGCGAACGTGCGCTCCACGAGGTAGGGGTCGGCGCACGACGGGGGCTCGGCGACCGCGAGCGCGGGCACCGCCGCCGGCGGAAGGGCGATCAGCAGGCATGCGGCGATCACGGCCGCTCGGAACGACCGCATCGTCACCACTCCATCGTGTAGATCTCGCGGGCCGACAGGTCGATCACGATCCGGCTGGTGTCCAGCCACTTGCCCTTCGGCAGCCGGACGAACAGCCGCAGGCAGCGGTGCTCGGCGCAGGCGGCGACCGCGCGGGCGTTGGACACGCCGTGGACGTGGTCCGGCTTGAAGATCACGCCCCGCAGGTGGAGGTCGTCCGGCGAGCGCAGCGGGCGGCCCGCCCGCTGCTCGAACTGCTCGCGCACTCCCTTGCCCAGCCCGGCGTCGGCGAGTAGCAGCTCGGCCGCCGCGCGCTCCTCGTCGTCGGAAGGCGGCGGCTGCACGCCGGTGGCGGTCTCGGTCGAGACGATCCGGCCGCTGCCCAGGTCGATCGTCCGCAGGGTGAGCCGGTCGGAGTCGTAGTCGTAGCTGAACGCCTCGGCCCGCCGGCCGGTCACCGCCTTGTCGTCGTCGCGCTGGACGTAGAGCAGCTCGGTGCGGCCGCCGCGGCGGCGGGCGTCGGCGTCGCCGGCGATCTCGATGGCGCGCCGGCGTTCGTCGGCGCTGAGCGGGTCGTTCTGGCCGGGCGCGAGCCTGGCCGCCGCCCGCCCGGCCGCGGCGCGGTCGGCCGCCACCGCCGGGCCTGCGCCCGTCGTCCGACCCCCGCCCCACACCAGCCCCGCGGTGGCGGTGGCCGCGCAGGCGATGACCGCAAGCGCGGCGAATGCCGCCTTTTTACGATTTAACATTTGATTATCACCCCGTTCGGTACGGGTGAATCCCGATGGCGCCGATCATCTGCCATCACGGGGCGAAGATCAAGACCTTTTTGTTTCTCCCGGCCTTCTGGGTCCGATGGAATTCCGTATTAGTGACATTCCATGGAAAAAGCTCGATTACTCGTGCACACCAGGTGAACGGCGGGATTCCCAGCGCAATGCCATGGTGTAGAGGCGGGTGAAGATCCCCATGAGCAGGGGCAGCGCCGGAGCGCCCAGGCGGGTGTACCACGCGCCCGGCCGGGCGAACGCGGTGACGGTGAACCACACCAGGCCGTCTTCGTCCCGTTCGAGCACGAAGGACTCCTCGCCGATCTCGGGATGGCCGGGCAGCGTGCCGTACCCGAAACCGGCCCGGCCCTCCTCCTCCACCGTCCACACCACCCGGCACGGCACGCGCACCGGGCCCAGCAGGCAGATCACCGTGACGCCGGGCGCGGCCCGCGGCGCGGTCGCCATCGGGTGCAGCAGCAGCCTGCGGTGTACCCGCCAGTCGAACAGGGCGTCGGCGGCGGCCCGCAGGGTGATGCCGGGACCGAGGCAGGCCCGGTGGCGGATGTGGTGGTAGCCGTCGGGCAGCCGTCCCTCGCGGGTCGCGCCGACTTCGGGGTAGGTGAACTCCTGCATCGGACCTCTCATGGCTGTCGTGGACGTAGCCGTATCCAGGCGGCGAGGCCGCACAGCGCGAAGCCGGCGGCGTTCGCCACGCCGTGGGTGGCGATCATCCAGGGGATGGTGGGATGCGGCAGGCCCGGTCGCCTCGCCCAGGGCCCAGGCCAGGGCGAGGATCATGGACACCGCCAGCGGGGCCGCCGAGACGCGGAACAGCGCGCGCGTCAGAGGGTCGGCCTCCCGGGACCGTACCAGCGTGAGCCAGGCGACCGCCCACATGCCCGCGGTCAGGACCACCGCCCCGGCCAGCTCGGCCAGGTCGCCGACGAAGTAGCCGCCGAGGACCAGCAGGGTGCCCGCGGGCACGGTCAGCGCCGCCGCCCGCCCGGTCGCCGACTCGGCGAACGAACGGCACAGCAGCCCGGCCACCAGCGCGGCGGCGAACCCCGCGTAGTGGAAGTGGGCGGTGGTGAGGGCCAGGATGCCGAGTCGAAGCCCCACAGGGGATGTCCGGCCCGCTCGGCCGGCAGGGCGACGCCCGCGATGGCCGGGGTGATCAGCGCCGTCGCGAAGGCCGGCTCGCTCGCCGTACGGCGGGCCCACAGCCGAGCCGGGATCCGGGCGGCCAGGACGAGCGCCGCGCACAGGTAGATTCCCCGCGAGCGTCGCCGCCACCGCGCCCCTGGGCAGCCAGAGCGACACCGCCCCCGGGACCGCGCCCGCCCACCACAGACCGGCCGCCAGGCGGGAGAACCCGGCCAGTCGCAGGCCCACCGGGACCACGACCAGCATTCCGGTCACCACGATCACGTCGACCACAGGGCGCACGACCCGCCTCCTGCGCTCAGTTGAACAGGTTCAAAACGATAACAGGCGACGTTGATCCGATCGCATCCGGGATGTCGGAAAAAGGGCACGAAAAGGCGCGACCGAGTTCACCTGATTCGGTCGCGCCTTATCGCCGGGGCGTGTTCGTCCTACACCCCTGAGGTCACTTCTTGGCCGGGTCCGAGACCTGGCCCATGAACAGCGGGGCCCCGGTCTTCTTATGCACGATCGCGAAGGCGAACGGGTGGTCGGCGCGGACCGTGGTCTCCGCCTCCGGCGCCGCCGACACCGGGAAGGCCAGCCCGGTGACCGCGGCGGCCTCCGTGCCGTGCTCGTCCACGGTGATGTTGGCCCGGTGGACCGCCTGCTTGAGGGTCAGCCCGTCGGAGATGCCGGAGAAGTCGCCGCCGGCGCCCAGCCCGAGCGCGGACATTGGCGGCATCAGGTCCAGGTCGGTGCCGAAGTCCCAGCGGGGCAGGAAGACGCCGACCCTGGTGTCGGCCAGGTTCGGGCCGACCTGCTGCAGTGTCTCGGCCTTGAGCAGGTCGCCGGGGGCGCCGCCCGCGTCCGGCACGAGCACCCACATGGCCAGGTCGCTCTTGGCGTAGGGGAGTTCCACCGCCTGCCAGCCCGAGCCCTTGGCGTAGCGGAAGTTGCCGGACTGCTTCATCAGCTCGACGGTCTTGCGCGAACCGTCGGCCAGCGTGAACGGCGCCTTCTGCGCGGGCTCGGCGGTGAACGGCTTCTCCCAGTCGGCCTTGAGGTAGACGGCGTTCGCCAGGACCAGCTTGGTGGCGGGGTCGAGGCTGTCGAACAGCTTGTTGATCCGCCCGGCGGTCTGCTCGGTGACCCACTTGTCGATGGTCTTGGTGGCCTCGCCGGCGAAGTCCACCGCGTGCAGGCCCGCGTCGTACTGCGACTTGGCGGTCTTCAGGAAGCCCGGCTTGACGGGCAGCCCGTGTTGGGCGAACAGCCCGTTGGCGATGCCCACGATCGGGTCGGCGGGCTCGCCGTCCTGCGCGGCGTCGCGCTCGCTGCGGTCCGGCTTGGGCGGCACGCCGTCCACGGTGATGATGTCCGCGGTCAGCGAGTTGAACGCGGTGTGCGGGCCCTGGCCGGGGAAGCCGAACACCTGGTCGATCCGGGCGCCGGTCTCGCCGGCCGCTCCCGCTCTGGCCAGCCCGTAGGCGTAGGCGATGCTCAACGGCGAGATCACGGTGTTCTCGCCGGGCCTCGCGACCTTGGCGTGCAGGGCGTGGCCGAAGGCCGTCATGCCCTGCACCACCTGCGGGACCGGGGCGTCCGCGGGCGCCACCTCCCGGCTGACCCCTTCGGCTGTCAGCACGCCGGACTCACCCACCTTCACGACGGGGCCCTCCTCACCGGTCGGCGCGGCCGAGCCGACCGAGTCTGCGGGCCCGGACGGGCTGGACGTGGCCGGACCCGCGGAAGTCGGTTTCTGCGCTGCGCCGCAGCCGGCGACGGCGGCGGCGAGCGCGACGGCAGTGATCGTAGTCGTAATAAAGGGACGCACACGACCTATGACGTATCCCAGACGCGGGTGGTTCAAGCCACGTCACACGAGTACGGCCGAGATCCCCGCGCCGACGAGCGCCACCCCCCAGGCCAGATCCAGGTTGAACCACGCCTTGCGCAGCACCGCGACGCCCAGCCGGTCGTAGACCAGCAGCGCGAGCCCGGTGGTGACCGCCAGCATGGCCAGCGTGTGCGCCGCGGTCGAGGCGAGCGCCTGGCCGGTCAGCGCGAGCACGGCGGTGTCCTCGCCGCGCAGGGTGACCGGCAGCAGCATGAGCCCGGCCCCGTGCGCGCCGGCCATCAGGAACGACCATCCGGCGAGCTGCCAGCGGGTCACCCGCATGCCGACCCAGCGGGGATGGCGCCGCCGCAGCAGCCGCCACAGGCCGAAGCAGCAGACCAGGCCGGCCACGCCGTACGACACGAACTTCGGCGGCGTGGCCGTCCTGGCCGCGGCGACCAGGGTGAGCGTGAGCAGCACCAGGCCCGCGTGGCCGAGCACGATCGGCGGCAGCGCGCGCAGCACCGCCGCCCGGGAACGTTCCTGCAGGCCGAGCGCGACGGCGAAGAGCCAGCCCATGGCCGGGTTCAGGCCGTGGAAGGCGCCGAGCCCGGCCGTGATCAACCAGCTCGTGAGGTCCATCGGGTGCGACGGCCGGTTTACGGGAAGCAGTAGGAGTCGGAGGAGGCGTCGCCGCCCTGTAGCCGCACCTGGTGGGCGCGGCGGCCGTCGCCGGCGAAGTCGGCCAGGAAGCCGGCGTCCAGGGACAGCGAGCCGTCCCCGGCGAGGTCGGCCTTGGCCAGCCAGCTCGTCACGCCGTCGGGGTAGAAGACGTCGTCCCAGGTGCGGTAGAGGGAGTTGGTGAAGTAGACCCGCCGCCCGTCGCGGCTGGTCTCGACCATCTGCGGCCCGCCGTTGCGCGCGGTGCCGGGCGAACCCGGGTGCGCGGTACGCCCGACGATGCCGCCGATCCGCACCGAGCCGGTCTGACGCGGGTTGAACGGGTCGGAGACGTCGTAGGCCAGCAGTTCGCCGGTGCCCCACGCCGAGACCAGCAGGATGCGGTCATCGAGGGTCAGCGAGATGTCGGTGACCAGCGGCGGGACCGCGCCGAACCCCTTCAGCGGCTCGGGCAGCAGCGCGGGGTCGGCGGGCTCGGCGGGGATCGTGATGACCTTCTCGGCCTTCCACTCGCCGTCGTCCAGGTACCAGGTGAAGATGTTCGCGGAAAGGTCCTCGACGCTGATGACGGTGTTGACGAAGCCGTAGGTCTTGGTCGGGTCGTGCGCGGGGCGCAGCTCCAGCGCCATCTGGTGCTGGTCGCCGAGGTCGATCTCCTGGAGGTGGACGCGCTTGCGCAGGTCCCAGACGTGCAGCCGGTGGCCGTACTTGCGGTTCACCAGCAGGTCGAGGTCGGGACCCGCCTCGATCATGTTCGGGGTGCCCCACTCGCTGGTGATCATCGTGTCGTGACCCAGGTGCCACCAGAAGTCGTAGTGCAGCCGCTGTGGCCCGCGCTCCACCTCCCAGCGGCCCAGCGGCTCGAAGGTGTCGTGGTCGAGCATGAAGACGCCGCCGGGCGCGTCGCCCGCGGTGTCGCCGAGCGCGCTCACGTAGATCGCGTCGGTGCCGCAGTGCACGGTGTGCGGGCGGCTGTAGCCGGTCCGCTCCGCCAAGGTCGCCGGCTCGATCGTCTTGACCAGCGTCGGGCGCAGCGGATCGGGCTTGGTGTCCAAGACGTACACCCGGGAGGACCGGAGCCCGGGGACGATCAGGTACCGCCGCTCGACGTGCGGATGCGGCGCGTACGGGCACAGGGCCGCGCTGCAGACGTTCCACCCGAAGTGGTGCAGCTCGTCGCCCGCCACCGGCATGTCGGTCACGTTGGCGACCGAGCCGTAGCCGGGCGAGGACGGATCGAGGTCGACGGTGGCGAGCGCGTCCGGCCGCCCCTCGCCCTGCGCGTCGAGCAGGGCGACGTAGGCGTGCCGTTCGCGCGGCCCGCGCATCGCCTCACGAGCCGATGGATAGAAGGTGGGATCGGGCTGGACGAGCATGTAACCCCCTTCGTGTGCGGCCTATATCCCACCAATCTTGTCGGGATAGCGCCGCTTGTCCAGAGTCCCGGCCGATACGGTCACCAAGCGAACACGCTTCGCTTCCATCGGTACCCCCGCCGCGCGACGATTACGACCACACGCCCGATGTCCTATACACTTAACGACGTGCCGCCTCGCAGCGACGTCCGAGGGCGGGCACACCAAGGGGCTATGGCGCAGTTGGTAGCGCGCCTCCATGGCATGGAGGAGGTCTGGGGTTCGAATCCCCATAGCTCCACCAGAGTAAGAACGTTCGAACTCCGGTCCCGGTTGGGTCCGGGGTTCGTCGTTTCGGCGGGAAGTGGGCCGCGCGGTTCATCAGCATCTTGTCGATGTGCTGGATGCTGACCGGTCGGGCCGGCCGCTTCCGGGTTGCCGGGGTGCGGAGCCCTCGACGCTCCCGCTCGTCACAGAGCTGGGACATCGTCCAGTCGCCGGTTGCGTAGGCGCTGAACATCCACTGGATGAGCGGCGCCCGGTCTGGGTCGATGGCCACAGTGCGGATTTCGCGTCCGTCGATGTGTTCGCGGACGTTGCGGTAGCCGAGCGGAGCGAGTCCGGGCGTACCGCCGACCTTGGCCTTTTGGCGCATTCCCTCTTGGCCTCCATTGCGAGGTTGGCGGAATAGAACTCGGCGATAGTCGCCATGATTCCGTGCAGGAGCTTGCCCGAAGGCGTCTCATCAATGTTCTCCTTCGAGGAGACGAGTTGCGCTCCGGTCAATGTTCTCCTTCGAGGAGACGAGTTGCGCTCCGGCTTGCCGGACAGCAATGTTGATGAGCACGTCGTCTTCTCGGTCACGGGCAAGCCGATCTACCTTGGCGACAATGACGTAGGAGATGCTGCCCAGTTCACTGATGAACTTGAGCATGGCTTGCAGTTCGGGGCGGTCAGCAGCCTTGGCGGATTCGGCCTTGTCCATGAACTCGGCTACGATGACTGCGCCGAGCTGGTCAGCTTTCCGTTGATTGGCTTCGCGTTGGGCCGCAATGGACGGACCGTCTTCGTTGTAGTCGGTCTCAGCCTGGGCTCTGGTGGACACACGAAGGTAGCTAACGGCCAGCTTTACGCCGTCTGGCAGTGGTTGTCCAAGGTCGATGCCTTGCAGAGCGTCGGTGAGTATGCGCATAGCGTCGCCTCTCGATGGTCGATGACTGGACGGTGAGCGGGTTCAAGACCGGCTCCTTTCGGGTTGTCGAAATAGGGAGGGAGCGCATCCGGTGGGTTGGAGGGCCGCGTCCACGGCGCTTGTGTTGGCGCGTCATGCGGCAGGCTCCAAGTCAGAATCTCTGACGGCAACGCTGACGGCTATACAGCCGAGCTTCCATGTTCGGCCGTGGACGCGCATGGCTTGATTTATAGAGGTAACGCGTTCGCGTACGGTGTCTTGGGTCGGCCTGAAGAGCCGCGTGTCCCCAGTTCGAGTCCGGGAGGCGCCACCAGAGAGAACTTCACCGTTTAGGTGGAGTTTTTTCTTTGTTGACGGCAGGGTTTGACGGCTACGAGGTTGGTCGCCGTGCGAACAAGTGATTCTCTACCTTCTCCAGTGCGTCTCGCTTATTGCCTAGTACGGCAGCCGCACTTACTGAGGTTAAATGCGTGGTGTCGTCATAACGGGGCGGGGACGAGTCCAGTGCCGACAAGGCAGCCATCCAGCACGTCGTGCCGGTACTGAAGCCGTCGTAGGCCCCGCCGCACAGCGGCGATCACCTCCTGCGGGCCGGCGAAGTCGCGGTTGGCCATCGTGGTACGCCGCAGGATCGACCAGATCCCCTCGGCCGGGTTGAGGTCCGGGGCGTAGGAGGGCAACCGGTAGACGGTCAGCCAGTCCCGCTCGGCGATGTAGCGGCGCATCCCGGCGGCCAGATGGGTGTTCAGGTTGCCCCACACCAGCACGATCGGCCCGCCGAGCTGCCGATGGGCGGCGGCGATCAGGTCGCGGTAGTCCGTCCAGGCGAAGCTCTTGCGTCCGTCGCTGCGGGGATCGGTGCACGGCCGGTAGATCAGCCGGGACCGCTCCCCAGGCCTGTAACAGACAGCGCGGCCACCGACAGGCGGCGGCGGGAGCGGCCCCGTACCCGCACGATCGGCGTACGGCCCTTGCGGGCCCAGGTCCGGCAGATGGGCGGCGTCATCGCGAACCCGGCCTCGTCTTCGAAGACGAGCCAGGCCCCGAGCGGAGCGGTTGCTCAATCATGCGGTGTGGGACCAGGACCGGGCGCAGGGCGTGGTCCGGCGGTTCGTGGTCGACAGTTGGGTGATCAGCGGTTGCGGGTGGCGGCGCTGGACGAGTCCGGGCAGGAGAAACACGGCGAGGCCACGGCCGGGGTCAAGCGGCAGTACATGGGCTGCGCCGGCCGGGTCGCCAACGGGGTGAACACGGTGTACTGCTCGTACGCGACTGCGGATGGGCACGCGCTGGTCGGCGCCCGGATGTACCTGCCCGCTGAACAACTCGCCGACCCGAAGCGGCGTGCCGCGCTTGGGATTCCGCAGAACGTGGCCTTCCAGACCAAACCTCATCTGGCGTGCGACATTCTCGCCGAGATGATCGCCGATCAGACGCCGCCGTGGGCGGCTGGTGACGAGGTCTACGGCCGATCCGGTGAGCTGCGGACCTTCTTGGAAGACAACAGGACCGGGTACGTGATGCGTGTCGGCCGCGCCTTCGGCGTCGAACCGGGCACGGGCCGCACGATGCGTGCCGACGCCGTGGCGACTCGACATCTCACGGCGGCCCGGCGGTGGCAGATCTGCTCGGTGACCGGGTCGAAAGGCGAACGCGCCTACGCGTGGGCCTGGACCGCGACCATCAGTCCCCGACACTTCCTGCTGATCCGCAAACACTTACAGACCGGCGAGTTGGCCTACCACTACTGCCACGTCCCGTCTGGGCAGCCGGTCACGCTGATGGCCCTGGTCCGAGTCGCGTGTTTACGGTGGCCGGTCGAGGAAGACTTCGAGTTCGGCAAAGACCACTTCGGACTCGACTACTCCCAGGCCCGTCTGCACACCGCCCTGCTGCGGCACATCGTGCTGGCCATGGCCGCACTCGCGGTCTGTGCGGTCACCGCCGCCCAAGCCACAACCCGTGCCCCAGCACCGATCCTGCCCACCACAGCCGACCAACAACCACCCGAAGACACTGGCCTGATCGCGTTCACCGTCGCGGAGATCAAACGCCTCTTCACGCTGATCACCCGTTGACACCAACCCCAAGCCCACCACCTGCACTGGAGTTGGTGGCGCCGACGCCATCAGGCCCGCGCACGCTGGTTCCACCACCGCACCCGACTACGCCGTGACCAGCAAACATAACCCAACCGGCACGTGTGACTGCGGTACTAGATCAACGTGGTGTCTGAGTGGCGCAAGGCAGCCATTTCCGGCGGCCCAAGGGCACCAGTGGTGGTGTGACTCACAAACTGGCAAGATGGCGCACAAAGTTACGCGGCTGGAAAGGAAATCTCGATGTCCGTCCGCTACCAGTTGGTGATCGACTGCGCCGATCCCGACCGCCAGGCCCACTTCTGGGCTGCCGCGCTGGGCTATGAATTCGCGCCGCCCCCAACCGGTTTCGCCACATGGGACGGCTACTACCGCGACCTGGGGCTGCCGGACGAAGCATTGACCGGCGGCGCGGACCGGATCAGCGACCCGCTGGGCGGTGGACCGGCCATCTGGTTCCAGGTGGTCCAGGACGCGAAGGCCGTGAAGAACCGGCTGCACATCGACATCCACGCCAGCGGCGACCGGACAGACCCGATCCAGACGCGGAAGAAGCGAGTGGACACCGAAGCCGAACGCCTGGTGGGCCTGGGCGCCACCATCACCTGCGTGATGTACCAGGAAGGAATCGACCACTACGCGGTCGGAATGAAGGACCCCGAAGGGAACGAGTTCGACATCAACTGACCGACGGCCAGGGGCAAGCGGCAGTACATGAGCTGCGCCGGGCGGGTGGCCACGGGCGGGTGGCCAACGGGGTGAACACGGTGTACCGCCCGTACGCGACTCCGGACGATCCCGGCCTGATCGCGTCCACCGTCGCCGAGATCAAACGGCCCTTCACCCTGAGCACTCGCCGACACCAACCCCCAGCCCACCACCGCACCCGACTACACCGTGACCAGCAAACATAACCCAACCAGCAAGTGCGGCTGCCGTACTAGTGTCATCCGCCCTGAAATTCGCCAGGTAAGTCCGTATGGTATTGGCTGTGGCGCATCCAGGACCGTCCGCAGTGGAGATCCACTTATCGGACAGTGAGCGTGCTCGGCTGGTCGGCATGTCAGCGGAGTCGTCGCGGGCGGCGGTACGGGCGAGGATCGTGCCGGCGTGTGCCGTGCCGGGGATCAGCACGGCGCGGGTGGCACAGGATCTGGGCCTGGCGGAGAGTACGGTGCGCAAGTGGCGTGCGGCTTTCGCCCGGGGCGGGCTGCAGGCGCCGGCCGACGAAGTGCGCACGGGCCGGCCCAAAGCGGAGTTGACGGTGTCGCAGGACGAGCGGGCGGTGCTGCAACGGTGGGCACGACGGGCCAAATCCGCGCAGGTCCTGGCGATGCGCGCGAAGATCGTGCTGGCGTGTGCGGACGATGAGGACAACAAGCGGATCGCCGAGCGGTTGCGGGTGCATCCGGACACGGTGTCCAAGTGGCGGCATCGGTTCCTGCGCCTGCGGCTGGACGGGCTGATCGACGAGCGGCGACCTGGCCGCCCGCCGTCGATCACTTTGGACCAGGTTGAGAAGGTGGTGGTGACCACGCTGGAGGAGACACCGGCCGGTGCCACGCACTGGACTCGCGCCTCGATGGCCCGGCGCAGCGGGTTGTCGGAGTCGACGATCGGCCGGATCTGGCGGGCCTTCGACCTCAAGCCGCACCGCAGCCAGACGTTAAAGCTGTCAACCGACCCGCTACTGGTGGAGAAGGTTGTCGACATCGTCGGCCTCTACCACGACCCGCCCGAACGGGCGGTGGTTCTCTGCACCGATGGGTCCCGGGTGATCGCCCACCGCCTGGAGGAGAGGCCCGGGACCTGCTGCTGGAGACGCTGAAAGCCAAGGGACTGGTGAAAGCGGGTGGGAAACAGCGCACCGATACCACTCCGTGACCTCGGCAGTGGTTGACCTGAACCGGGTGGAGCTGGCCGGCGAAGGCATGCGGGCCGCTCTGGAAGCCCTCGCAGCTGCCGCACCCGGCTGGGCGGAACAGGTTTTGGAGGTGCCGGACTGGGCGGATCAGTATCGGGCACGAGTCGACTCCTGGCGGCTGCCCGCCTCCAAGACCAAGCAGGAGCAGCTCGCGTGGGCCTACGCGCTGACGGTTACGCGCTGTGCGTGGCGATCTACGCGCCATTCTCCCCTGTCTGGCTGCGAGAACTGCCCGCAGTGCAGGCGTTGCGGATGATGTTGATCCAGAACTTCGTCCGGACTGTTGATGTCCGCATGGTCGCCGAGCTCGGCACCTGAAGGTCAGGCCTCAACACTTCAGCCGTAGATCATGATCCCAGCGACCGTGGTGCCCGGACGATCGAGGGTTCAGGTCTGGATGAGTCGCTCGGCGTGCCCGGCCTCGTCCTCGCGGATGAGGCCGGGCCTTGCGTCGCGGAACCGCCAGCGGGTGGTTGTGCCGTCCGGGCCGTCGAAGCCGGCCCGGGACAGGGCTGCTTCGATCCTGCTGCGGACTTCGGCCTCAGCCGCACGTTCGGTAGCGAAGAGCACCCGTAGTCGCACCTCATCGCCAGATCGCTCTGCGGCGGTGTGGTGGGACGCGAGCGGGCACGGTGGCTCGTGTTCCCAGTGCCCGCAGAGCGCAACGGTGATGGCTGCCCCCGGGGCTCGCACATCGCCGCCCGTCTCCATGATCACAACAGCGTCGTGAACGAATGCTCGGCGCACCTGGCCAGTTTCCACCCGAGTTGGCGACTCTTGCAAGACCCGTTCAGATATTTTCGGGCGGCCTGCCGCCGGTAGTGAGCGGCGCGGGCTCGGTGCCAGCGGCGCCATGTAGGCCAGCGCGGAGTGCGCGCCATCGATCTTGCCATTTATGGTTTTCGCCCCGATTTGAGGGTGGCCGGTCCCCTGAAGGAGGGGCACATGAGGATCGCAGCGTATTAAAAGGCCGTCCTGGCGGTGCTCGGCGCGGTCGTGGTCGCCGCGAATACGGTCGTGGGCGACCTGGTCATCACCCCGGACGAGTGGGTGTCCATCGGTATCGCGCTGCTCACCGCGCTAACTGAGCGTGCAGGGAGTCGGGCACCTTGATGCCCAGAGTCTTCACGCCGCCGTTACGGGGTTCCGACATGGCGAATGCCTCCTCGGTGTTGGTGCGACCGGCCATCCCCTTGGGATGACGACAACGGCCGCATGACACCGGGGAGGTGTCAGGCTGCTTGCCACGGTTGACGCTTGGCGCGCTCAGCACGAAGCCGCTCCTCGGCCATCGCGGCGTACTTAGGGTTCAGCTCGATGCCGATCCAGTCGCGGCCGTGCTTCTCGGCGGCCAGTGCAGTCGTGCCGGTGTCCATGAAGGGGTCGAGCACGACACCAGGCACGCCGTCAGCACCACACATGCAGGTTGGTTCCAGATCGCCCACAGCCAGCAGGCGGCCGTCTCGGCGCTCCAAGGCGCGGTGCCACGGCTCGCCACAGTCGGCGCAGACCCGTTCCGGGGTGGTCGCCAGGAGCGGACGTTCGGCCAGACTCAGCGGGAAGGCGGCGAAGTGGCCGCCCCGGAATCCGGCAGTCGGCAGTCGGCAGCGTCCAGACGTCGCCGGGATTCTTGCCGAGTGGGTGCCCAGACAGGCCGGAGGCCTTCAAGCGGGACAGCCCGCGGTTGTCGTTGAGGGTCCAGCCCTTGCGATTTGCGGCCCCGATGCCTGCTGGCGGGTAGGTGCGCGGCGCGTCGTTGGAGTTCTGGCGCTTACCGGTGAAAAGTGGCTGTCGGATGGGGTCGAGGTCGAAGTGGTAGCGCGGCGAACGAGTGAGGAAGTACATCAGCTCGTGCGTCGTGGTCAGCCGGTCGGCAACGGAGGACGGCATTGGGTTGGTCTTGGCCCAGATGACCTCGTTACGCAGTAGCCAGCCATCTTGGACGGGAGGGCTAACGCCACCCGCGAGGGGCCAAGCAACAGGCTCTTGGGAGCGGCGCCCTCAGCCGGACGGCGGGAGTAGCTGTCGCCCAGGTTGAGCCGGAGCGATCCGGTCGGCCGCAGGACACGGGCCAGGTCGCGGGCGATGTCACGGAGTCCATCGACCCAGCCTTCTACGTCTGGTTCGGCCCCGAGCTGCTGCTCATGGCCGTAGTCACGGACGCCGAAGTAGGGCGGGCTAGTAACGATGGTGTCCACGGAGGCGGCCGGTAGTTCGGCCAGGCGCTCACGGACGTCGCCGATGAGGATGGTGTTGCGGGGGAGCGTCGCTGCGTCCGCTGATCGCGGGCCGCTTTGAAGATCACCTCCTTGGAGGGTGTGGGTCATAGTCGGGGTCTCTTGCTTGAGTGTTGAGTGGTGTGCCCCGACCTCCCCGGTAAGGGACGCGGGGGCGTGGTCGGGCCGTGAGTCCCATACCTGAGGTTGGTCTGCTGGCCGTAGTTCGGGCCTGGCTCTAGCCCTGACCAGCCTGTTTACGGATGTACCGCACAAGGGCAGGGTTCAAGTTGGGTCCTCTCAGGGTCACAGGGCACCGCCTCACAAGCCCCGGCCGTCACTACATGGCCGGGGTTTTCTGGTGTCACTATGGTTTCCATGCTGGAAATGGCCGGGCTTGGCGAAGTGGCGGAGCGGGCGTACCGGCTGCTGGTGCGGGCGGCCGAGGCCGGAGCGGGCGAGCTGGCCGGTGAGCTGGGGGTCGGCCGCGACGCGGTGGACCAGGCGCTCGCCGCGATGCTGGACATGGGGCTGGTGCGGGAGGTCGGCGGCACGGCGGGGCGCCGGTACACGCCGGTGGCCCCCGACGTCTCACTCGGGCCGTGGCTCGCGCGCCAGCAGGAGGCGATCGACCGGGCGCGGCTGATGGTCGACCAGCTCGCCGAGGAATACCGGGGCAACATGCTGCGCAGGGACGCGGACCGGATGATCGACGTGGTGGTCGGCCGGGCCGCGATCCGCGAGCGCATGCGCCACCTCCAGGACAACGCGCGCGACGAGGTCGTGAGCTTCTGCCGGGCCGGTCACGTGGCCATGTCCTCGGAGGAGAACACCGAGGAGATGGACGCCCTGGGGCGCGGCGTCCGCTACCGGGTGATCTACGAGCGGGAGCTGCTCGAAGAGCCCGGGATGGTGCCCAACGTCGCCTACGGCATCGAACGCGGCGAGCTGGCCCGCTCGGCGCCGTACCTGCCGGTCCGGATGGCGATCGTGGACCGCGGCGTGGCCGTGCTGCCACTGGTGCAGCACGCGTCCGGGATGACGGAGCCGACCGCCGCCGTGGTGCGCGGCGGCACGCTGCTGGAGGCGCTGATCGCGCTGTTCGAGGGGCAGTGGGAACGGGCCACGCCGATCAGGATCGCCGGCGACGAGCTGGCGCCGGAGTCCGTGCCCTCGTGCCCGCTCGACGCCGACGAGCTGTACCTGCTCTCGCTGCTGGTCGCCGGCGTCGCCGACAAGTCGATCGCCAGCCAGCTCGGCCTGAGCCAGCGGACCGTACAGCGGCGGATCAACCACCTGCTGGGGCTCGCGGGCGCGCAGACCAGGATGCAGCTTGCCTGGCATGCGGCCCGCGAGCACTGGCTCTGACCTTTCCGGCTCAGGGGCTACGGGTCACTCGACCCCGTAGGCCCGCTTGATCGTCTGCTCGAACTTCGCGCCGTCCGGCCCGGTCGCGGTGACCCGCAGCGACACGCCCGTACCGGTGGGCCGGTGCGCCACCAGCGCGACGTGCCTGCCGTGGCCGCCGGGGATCAGCGGCAGCCGCCGCCAGCTCTTGCCGTCGTCGTAGGACAGCTCGGCGGTCAGCCGGTTCGCGCCGCGCGTGGTGAACCCGATCCGGACCGGCCACCAGCGGGGGACCTCGCCGTTGAGGTCGGCGGGCACCTCGTAGTCGACGCCGGGCAGCGGCAGCGGCCGGGTGCCCTCGGCCCTGGCGGACCTGAACGTCCAGGCGGTCTCGGTGGCGGTGGCCCAGCGCCACTCCTCCGAGGTCCGCGTGGTGGACAGCTCCATGCGGTACTCCGCCGCCTCCGGCGTCGCCGGGAACCGGCCCCAAAGGTCCGCCCGCTCCTCCACGAGCTCGCCGTTCCGGAAGAACCTGGCCGCGGTGGTGTCCTCGTCGCCGCTGCCCCCGGCGTAGCCGAAGTGACCGTCGGCGTCCACGAACTCCGGCACGTGGACCGACAGCTCGTCACCGGTGCGGGTCGGCGCCAGCTCCTTCACGTCCGCCGGGATCGCCGGCCGCACCACCGGCCCGAACCACGTCTCCGCGACCTTCTCCCCGTGCCGGTAGGACCGCGGGGCCGCGGTGACCCCGCCGCGCAGCCGGTTCATCGACTCCCAGGTGTACATGTGCTGGACCAGGTGCTGCCACTGCGTGTCGCCCGTGCTGACGTACTCGGCGCGGCGAACCCCGGTCTTGACGTCCCGCTGGGTCTCCATCTGCCCGCCGAGGTCGTAGACCTGCCAGGGCCGCCAGCCGAACCGCTGCTCCTTGCCCCACCCGAAGCCGCCGGACTCCTGGTACTTCGTCTCCACCCGCGCGGTGTTGCGGTCGTTCACCACATGGACGATCCGGTCGGGGATGCGGCCCGGCGACACCTGCATGATGTCGTACAGGTACGGCGAGACGAAGTCGGCCTGGAGGTCGAGCACACCTCCCCTGCGGGCCTGGGCGACCAGCGCCTGCCCGGGGGTGTGCTTGGCCAGCAGCACCGGCAGCGGGTCGCGGTATCCCTTGGGGTGCCAGCCCTGCCACATCGGCTCGTCCTTCGGCCCGGCCACGACCACGGCCGCGGCCCCTGCCTGGGCGAACTCCTCCAGCCTGGCGTCCCAGTCACCGAACTCGGTGCTGGTCAGCACGACCGCCTTGCCGCGTACGTCGATCTTGCCGACCCCGGTGCCGCCCGCTGGGCCGCCGTCCACGAGTTGCCACCGCTTGCGGCCGTAGTACTCCGGCGAACCGCCGCCGGGCCGGAAGACCAGCGTCTCCCGGGAGCCGCTGAGCCTGCCGGTCAGCTTGGGCGCGGCGAGCTGCCAGCGGGAGGCGAACTCGAAGGTGCCGTTGGCCACCGGCTTGGTGGGCATCACGGCCAGCCCCTCGGTCGAGGGGAAGTACATCCCGCCCCACGAGATCGTGCGCTTGTCGAAGGTGCGATGCGCGAAGAAGGTGGTGATGCCGTCCCCGACCACGGGCCGCGGGGTCTTGATCTGGATCGGCACGGCCTTGCGCGCGTCGAAGACCAGCTCGGTGTCGCCGGTCACCTCGAACTCGGGGATCATCAGGAAGTCGTACACCGGCGACTCGGCGGGGATGTCGCCCATGAAGGCCAGGGCGAAGTAGGTGCCCTCCGGCACCTGCCTGGTCTTGCCCTCGTCCTCGTTGAGGATGTAGTCCAGCACGTCGAAGTTGGGGTCCTTGCCGTGCAGGGCGATCACCGGGACGCGGGCCGGCCTGCCGTCCGGCCCGATGCCCTTGAAGTGCACCGAGGCCATCGGCGGCATCCTGACCAGGGACAGCGTGGTGTGCGCGGCTTCCGCGCCGTCCGCCGTGGTGGCGGTGAGGTGCCCGGTGTGCCTGCCGTCCTTCAGCTTCGCGTAGTCGATCGAGACCTTGACCTCGGCGCTCGCTCCGGCCGCCACGGTGACCTCGGGGGCGCTGGTCGTCACCGCGCCGGGCGGTGGGGCGTCGCCGTCCAGGTTGTCCAGGGTGGCGGTGAGCTTCAGGGTGACGGGGGCCTGGCCGGTATTGGTGTAGGTGACGGTCTCCTCCGCGGGAGCCGTCTCGTCGCTCTGGCGCACCCCGAAGTGCACGACGCCGGTCGCGGTCACGCTCTGGGCCGCGGCCCGCGCCACGTCGAGACGGCCGCTGCCCTGCTCGTGGGCGGTCTGGCCGTCGATGGTCCTGGTGGTGGACATCAGTCCGTTCTTGAGCTGCCCGCCGGTCCACTCGGGGTGGCGCTGGGCGAGGATCGCCGCCGCGCCCGCCACGTGCGGGGTGGCCATCGAGGTCCCCGACGCCCGCGTGTAAAGCTCGTCGATGGGCGTGCCCATCGTGGTGCCCTCCGCGCGGGCCGCCGCGATGTCCACGCCGGGCGCGGTGATGTCCGGCTTGGGGGCGTAGTCCAGCCGCGGGCCGCGGCTGGAGAACTCGGCGAGCGCGTCGTTGCGGTCCACCGCGCCGACGGTGAGCGCCGAGGTGGCCGTTCCCGGTGAGCCGACCGAGTAGTCCGTGCCCTCGTTGCCCGCCGCGATCACGAACAGCGTGCCGGTCTCGGCGGTGAGTGTGTCGACGGCGACGCTGAGCGGGTCGGTGCCGTCGGTGGCGCTGCCGCCCAGGCTCATGTTGATCACATCGGCCTTGGCCTCGCGGGCCGCCCACTCCATCCCGGCGAGGACTTCCGACTCGCTGCCCTGACCGCTGTCGTCGAGCACCTTGCCGTTGACCAGCTCGGCCCCGGGCGCGACGCCCTTGCGGGCGGGGGTGCCCGTGCCCTGTCCGGCGATGGTCGACGCGACATGGGTGCCGTGCCCCAGCCGGTCGGTGGCCGACTGCGCGGCGGTGAAGTTTCGCGCGTCGGTGACCTTGCCGCGCAGGTCGGGGTGGTCGCGGTCGATGCCGGTGTCCAGCACGGCGACCTTGACGCCCTTGCCGTCGAACCCGGACTTCCACGCCTCGGGCGCGCCGACCTGCGGCACGCTGTGTTCGAGGGACGCGCGGACCTTGCCGTCCAGCCAGATTTTGGCCAGCCCGTCGCGCAGCCTCGGCTCGGCGGCGGACCGCACGCCGGGGGCGGTGTCCCACAGCACCGGCAGCGCGTTCTTCTTGGGCCGTACGGCGCGGGCGTTGACGCTGCTCAGCGGCACACCCTCACCGGTGTTCGCCGCCTTGACGCCCTCGCCGTAGGAGAGGATCAGCGGTAACTCCGCCGATCGCGCGTCGTCGTAGCCCTGCTCGATCAGGTCCCCGACCGCGAACAGCCGCTTGTCGATCAGGTTCTTGGCCAGGTACGGCACCATGTCGGAGGGGATGACGGAGAACTTCCCGTCCACCTCACTGGTGTGGAACCTGATGTGCTCCCGGCCCTTGCCCGGCGTGGTGGTGGCGGCCGGCTTACCGCCCGGGAAGCGCTGGACCGTCACCACGTCACCGGTGATCAATGTGACGCGATGGTCCGATCTGGACGTCGGAGGGGGACCCTGAGCGGCCGCCGGTGACGTCGGCAGAAGGGGTAGGGTCAAGGCTATGGTCAGCGCCGCCCCGAGGGCGGCCGCTCGATATGTCCGGCCCATGAACGCACCGATCTTTCGAATGAATGCGAATGCCGCTCATGACAATGAAGGATCTTGCGAGGGCTGGTAAGGGATTTCGGCTGGCCAATTGCCGACATGTCGTAAAGATGACAGGTGTTGGTCAACGTCCGTCCGTCCCTCGGTAACCGGCGAACGACGGTCACGCCCGCCTGCGGCCGGGCGTCCGGCCTCGCGCGGGGCGCGTCCGCTACCTGATCATCGGAGGGTGAACACCTATCGGGAAGTCTTCGCCGTCGGGGAGTTCCGCACCCTGTTCGGCGCGCGGACCGCGAGCATCGCCGGCAAGACCACTCAGATGCTGGCGCTGTCCACCCTGGTCTACCATCAAACCCGATCGCCGTTGCTGCTCGCCCTGCCCTACCTCGGGTTCCTGACCCGGCCGCCGGTGGCGGTGGCGGCCGTGCTGGTCGCGGTGGCGTCGTTCGGGTTCGCCGCGCACCTCGGCGCGCAGGAGCGCCACCTGGACGCCATCCCTGAGCGGCGGCGCGGTCAGGCACTCGGCCTGGCCGGGACCGGCCTGCTCACCGGGCAGGCGCTGGCCGCCTCGCTGTCCGGCTCGCTGGCCGAGGTGCTGCCCGTACACCAGGCCATGGCCGCGATGGCGGGGGCCTCACTGGTGGCCACCGCCTGCCTGCTGCCGCACCTGCGCTACCGCGCGGACGACACTTCAGAGGACAGGTCGGACGACGACTCCGGAGAGGCCGTGCGGAAGGTGTGACGGTAGGCCAGCGGCGCGACCCCGACCGCGGCGCGCAGGTGCTGGCGCAGCGAGACCGCGGTGGCGAACCCCGACCGCCTGGCCACCTCGTCCACCGGCAGGTCGGTGTGCTCCAGCAACTGCCTGGCGTGCTCGACCCGCTGCCCGGCCAGCCACCGCGCCGGGCTGACCCCGGTCTCCTCACGGAACCTGCGGGTGAAGGTCCGCACGCTCATCCGCGCGTGGGAGGCCAGTGTCGCGAGGTCGAGCGGTTCGTGCAGCCGTGTCAGCATCCAGGTGCGGGTCGGCCCGGTGCCGGACTCGCGCGCCGCGGGCAGCGGGCGCTCGACGAACTGCGCCTGCCCGCCCTCCCGCCAGGGGGCCACCACGCAGCGGCGGGCCAGCGCGTTGGCCGCCCGGCTCCCGTGGTCGCCGCGCACCACGTGCAGGCACAGGTCGATGCCCGAGCCCACGCCGGCCGAGGTCAGGATGTCGCCGTCGTCCACGAACAGCACGTCGGCGTCCAGTCGCACCTGGGGGAACAGCGCCCGGAAGCGGTCGGCCTCCCGCCAGTGGGTGGCCGCCGGCCGGCCGTCCAGCAGGCCCGCGGCGGCCAGCACGAACGAGCCCGTGCAGATCGACACCAGCCGGGCCCGGCCCGCCGCCCCGCGGAGCGCGCCGTACACCGGCTCGGGCAGCCTGCCCTCGACCAGCGGCGGGCCGTCGTGGATGCCGGGGATCACGACGGTGTCGGCCCGGCCCAGCGCGGACAGGTCGTGGTCGGGCAGGACCTGGAAGCCGCCCGTCGATCGCACCGGCCCGCCGTCCGCCGAACAGACCTCGACCTCGTAGAGTCGTCGCCGGGGCGGCTGGCCGGGCTGCTCGGCCGACCGGAACAGATGCGTGGAGATGCCGAGGTCGAAGGCGACCACCTGATCGAGCAGGAGGACCGCGACCCGGTGCGTGCCGTCCTTCGCCGCGCTCATGGCTGGATTCTTTCACATATTGGCTAACCGGCCACTCGCCGGGGCGTGGCCCGTCGGGAAGCATGGCCGGGTGACTGTTACCGCTGATCGCAAGCGCGTCCGGCCGCGCCTGCACCGTGCCTGGTCCGTGGCGCTCATCGCGCTCGTGGCGATCATCGGCGCGGCCGGGTTCCGCGCCACTCCGGGTGTGCTGATCACCCCGTTGGAGGAGGAGTTCGGCTGGACCCGCGGCACGATCTCGCTGGCCGTCTCGGTCAACCTGCTCCTGTACGGCATGACCGCCCCGTTCGCCGCCGCGCTGATGGACCGGTTCGGCATGCGCAAGGTGGTGTCGGCCGCGCTCGTCCTCGTCGCGGCCGGCAGCGGGCTCACCGTCTTCATGAAGGCGAGCTGGCAGCTCGTGCTGTGCTGGGGGGTGCTCGTCGGGCTCGGCACCGGGTCGATGGCGCTCGCGTTCGCCGCCACGGTCGCCGACCGGTGGTTCGTCCGGCATCGCGGCCTGGTGACCGGCCTGCTCACCGCGGGCGGGGCCACCGGCCAGCTCATCTTCCTGCCGCTGCTCGCCTACCTGGCCGGTGACCACGGCTGGCGCACGGCCTCGCTGACGGTGGCCGCCGCGGCGCTCGCCGTCGTCCCGATGGTGTGGCTGCTGCTGCGCGATCACCCCGCGGACGTCGGCACCACGGCGCTGGGCGCGCCGCCCGGCGCGCGGCCCGCCCCTCCGCCTGCGGGCGGGGCCGGTGCGCGGGCCCTGCGGGTGCTCGCGTCGGCGGCGCGCACCCGGCCGTTCTGGCTGCTCGCCGGAGGGTTCGCGATCTGCGGCGCGAGCACCAGCGGGCTGATCCAGACCCACTTCATCCCGGCCGCGCACGACCACGGGATGGCCGAGCCGGTCGCGGCCGGACTGCTCGCCCTGGTGGGCGTCTTCGACATCGTCGGGACCGTGCTCTCCGGCTGGCTCAGCGACCGCGTCGACCCGCGGGTCCTGTTGTGCGCCTACTACGCCCTGCGCGGGGTGTCGCTGCTCATCCTGCCGAGCCTGTTCTCGGCCACCGCCGAGCCGAGCATGCTGATCTTCATCATCTTCTACGGGCTGGACTGGGTGGCCACGGTACCGCCCACCGTCGCCCTGTGCCGCGCCGCCTACGGCCAGGACGGCGCGGTCGTCTTCGGCTGGGTCTTCGCCTCCCACCAGGTCGGCGCGGGCATCGCGGCCATCGCCGCCGGGCTCACCCGCGACGCGCTCGGGGAGTACACGCCGGCGTGGTACGGCGCGGGCCTGCTCTGCGCCATCGCCGCCGTCATGTCGATCCGGATCTCCCGGCAGGCATCCTTGAAGAGTGAACCAGTCGCAGGATGAGACACAAGGGGACAAGCGGGTCCTGCCGATCGTCGTCCGCATCGAGCGGGCCACGCCGCCGGGGCGTACCGACGCCCTGGAGGCCGCCGCCCGCGCGGTGCTGACGCTGCTCGACGACCCGCGCTCGGCCGAGCAGGGGGAATGGTCCGTGGCCGTGCGCGAATGGGAACGGCTCGGCATCAGGAAGGTCGTACGGCGGGCGCGGGGCGCGGAGTGGCGGCGCGTTCTCGACCTGCCCGGGATCACCGTCACGCACGGCACGGCCGAGGTGCGGGTGCATCCGCCGGTGCCGCTGGACGACTGGCCGAAGGACCTGAGCAGGCTCCAGGTCCGCGGCACCGAACTGGAGGACACCGCCCCGCCGCCCGCGCCCCCGGCGGAGGGCGTGGTGCTCTGGATCAACCCGGGGCTGACCATGTCGGCGGGCAAGGCCATGGCCCAGGCGGGGCACGCGGCGCAGCTCGCCTGGTGGGGGAGCGAGGAGGCGCCCCGCAAGGCGTGGCGGGAGGCCGGGCTGGGGCTCACCGTCCGGGCCGCGGCCCCCGGCCAGTGGGAACGGCTCGCGAGCAGCGGCCTGCCGGTGGTCCGCGACGCGGGGTTCACCGAGACCGAGCCGGGGTCGTGTACGGTCGTCGCCGAGGCCCCGTGGCTGGAGGCGCCCGGCTACCGCCCGCCCGGCGAGGGCCCCCTGCGCGACGCCGGCTGACCCGGCGGCCCTCCTCTGTCCGGGGCGGGGTCTCAGGTGAGCGGGAGTACGTCGGCGTAGACGCCGCCCTCGGGGGTGAGCCGCCCGGGGGCGGGGCTGTCGTAGACCACCATGAGGGAGCCGTCGCCGAGCACGGTCATGCCCTCCGGGTGGTCGTCGCCGACGCCGTACGCCAGTTCGGCGACCGGCTCCAGGTCCGACGCCGCCACCACCTCGGCGGACGCCGGACCGGACGCCCCCATCGCGCCCCGCCACCGCAGCACCCGGACCGGGCCGTCCAGGTCCATGCTGGGTCCCGCGAGGATCAGCAGGTCATCGCCGTGCGGGCACAGGTCGCGCACGCCCAGGCCGCGCAGGTTCAAGAAGTGCTTGCGATACCGTGCCCCCGGCCCTTCGCCGTCAGGGATCTCCGCCAGCCGCAGCCGGTCGCGCCGGTGCGCCCGGGGCCGGATCTCCAGCAGCACCGCCCAGCCGCGCAGCACCGGCCCGCGCAGCCCGATGAGCACCCGCTCCCCCCGTACGGCGATGCCCTCGATGTCCAGGCCGTTGTCCTTGCCCGGTATGTCGAGGAACGGCGACAGGTGCGGGTCCTCGGCCAGCATGTCGGCCAGGTTGGCGCCGGGACCGGCCAGGATGCCCGCGGCGCGCTCGCCGTCCTCGCGGACCGGGCGGACGTCCGGCGTGCCCTCGCCGACCAGCGGCAGGCGCAGCAGGATGAAGCGGTTCTCCTCGCGCAGCACGGTGGCGAGCCGGCGGCGCGCCTTGTGCGGCTCGGCGGACTTTACCCGGCGGCGTTTGAGGCTGTGCGAGCCCACCGCCCAAAGCCAGCCGTCGTCGCGGGCCAGCCCCTCGATGTCGGCCTCCTCGTCGCGCCCGGCGGGCAGGTCCACGTAGTCGGCCAGGGTGAATCCGCGCTGCCCCTCGTAGCGGCCGGCGCGCGGCACCAGGTGCTCGATGGTGGCGGTCTCGTCCCCGGCCAGCCACAGTCCGTGACCGTCGGTGCGGATGGCGGAGAGGTTGGTGTGCGTCTGGAGGTCACGTGAGTCGTCGTTGAAGCGGAGTTCCACCCGGTGCTGCGGCATGAGGACATCATGACAGCGCGTACGCGAGCCACCGAACGGTTCCCTTGATATACCGACCTGACCTGAACTTTCACGAAATCCAGTGAAAGGTAGGCACTTTGCCGTACGCTTCGGAGCGTGCCGGATGGGGTCGGTGGGGCTCAAGTGATGCAAGAGACCATCCGTCCCCGGCACGCGCATCAACTGATCCCACGCCGGTTACACACCGGTACGGGTTTGCCATAGACGCGCGGCCCCGGGGTGCCGCGACCGCCACGGCGGTCGCCACGCCCCGCCGCCACGCCGACCGGGCGAGGTGACGCCCGGGCCGATCGCCGCGCCATCGGCCCGTCCGCCCCTCGCCCGGCTTGCGCCCCCGCTCGGTCACATGGCGATGGCAGGTTCGGCATCTCCCTGGATGGGGAGGTACGCGGTGTTCTGCCGGTACATGACGTTCGGGGGTACCCGTGGCCGAACTGCTCGCCGTCGTCTACCGCGCCCCCGGCGTCGCGGGCCTGGTACGCGATGGGCTGCTCCGGTCACGGGTCAAGGACCTGGCCCAGATCGCCGACGTCGTGATGGCCGAATGCGAGGGCGACGGCCGCCTCGCGCTGCGTCAGTCGCACACCACCGCCGCCGCCGGCCCCGTGGGCCACACTCTGTGGGGCGGGCTGATCGGGCTGATCTTCTTCATGCCGCTGGTCAACGTGGCGCTCGCCACGGCGGGCGGCGAGTCCCCGCCTCCGGTGACCGGCCTCGGCGGCGACGACACCTTCCTTCCCCGCCTCGCCGAGGCCCTCACCCCGGGCAGCGCCGCCGTGTTCGTGCTCGCCGTTCCGGCCGCGCCGCGCCGGCTGCTCGACACGCTCGCGCCGTACGGCGGGCGGATCGTCAGCACGACCCTCGGCCACGCCGCCGAACGCCAGCTTCGCGACGCGCTGGCCGTCGTCCGCCCCCGGCACTGACGGGTGGCCTGGGCACTGGACGCGGACCCGGGACAGGGGCGGTAGAGACTGGAGGGGAGACCAGCCTTCTCACGACGGACGGAGGACGACCGTGGCGCGATCCGGCACCCCGCACGAGCGTGGCGGCACCCCCGAAAGTTCCAGGGAGAGCCCCGAGCACGCCCGGGGCAACGGCGACGACCGGCGCGACAGGGGCCTTCGGCCGTGGCGGGCCGAAGGGCTGCCCGGCGGCGGCCCGCAGCGCCCACGGATCAACTGGTGGCGCTTCGCGGTCACCCTGCTCGCCGCCTACGCCGTGTTCTTCGTGATCTCGATGTTCTTCGACGCGGGGACCATGGAGACCATCTCCTACACGCAGTTCACCGAGCAGGTGCAGGCGGGCAACGTCAAGGAGGTCTACGCCCAGGGCTACTCCATCGAGGGCGACCTGAAGAAGGCCGCCGGCGACCCTGACAACGAGGGCGTCACCTACACCAGGTTCCGGACCGAACGGCCGACGTTCGCCGAGGACGACATCTACCGCGAACTGGTGCGGCACGACGTGGTGGTCAGCGCGGAGCCGATCGCCCAGCAGCGCGGGTTCCTGCTCAACCTGCTGCTCGCGCTGTTGCCGGTGCTGCTGCTCGCCGGGCTGTGGTTCTGGCTGCTGCGCCGTTCGGCGAGCATGATGGGCGGCGGCGGGCCGGGCGGCGGGCTCGGCGGCATCGGCGGGCTGGGCCGGTCGAAGGCCGCCAAACCGGTGGAGAGCGGCAAGATCCGCGTCAACTTCGACGACGTGGCGGGGATCGACGAGGTGGAGAACGAGCTCGTCGAGATCGTCGACTACCTCAAGGACCCGGACAAATACCGCAGGCTCGGCGCCAAGCTGCCCAAGGGCGTGCTGCTCGCCGGGCCGCCCGGCACCGGCAAAACCCTCCTGGCCAGGGCGGTCGCCGGCGAGGCCGACGTGCCGTTCTTCAGCGCGAGCGCGTCGGAGTTCATCGAGATGATCGTCGGCGTCGGCGCGTCGCGGGTGCGCGAACTGTTCGAGGAGGCCCGCAAGGTCGCGCCCAGCATCATCTTCATCGACGAGATCGACGCCATCGGACGTACTCGCGGCGGGGCCACGATCGGCGGGCACGACGAACGCGAGCAGACGCTCAACCAGATCCTCACCGAGATGGACGGCTTCACCGGCTCAGAGGGCGTCATCGTCATCGCCGCCACCAACCGGCCGGAGGTGCTCGACCCGGCGCTGCTGCGGCCTGGACGGTTCGACCGCACGGTGATGGTCGCGCCGCCGGACGCGGCCGGGCGTACGGAGATCCTCAAGGTGCACACCCGCGGGGTGCCACTCGCGCCCGACGTGGACCTCCGCAGGCTCGCCAAGACCAGTCCCGGCATGACCGGCGCCGACCTCGCCAACCTGGTCAACGAGGCGGCCCTGCTGGCCGCCAAGCGGGGCGAGAACGCGGTGCGCAGCGCCGACTTCGCCGACGCCCTGGAAAAGCTCCAGCTCGGCACGGCACGCGCGATCGTCATGCCGGAGGACGAGCGCCGCCGTACCGCCTTCCACGAGGCCGGGCACGCTCTGCTCGGCATGCTCCAGCCCGGCGCGGACCCGGTACGCAAGATCTCCATCATCCCGCGCGGGCGCGCGCTCGGCGTCACCCTCTCCACGCCGGAGAGCGACCGCTACGCCTACGACGAGCGCTACCTGCGCGGGCGGATCATCGGCGCGCTCGGCGGGATGGCGGCCGAGGACCTCGTCTACAAGGTGATCACCACCGGCTCGGAGAGCGACCTGGAACAGGTCACCGCGATCGCGCGCGGCATGGTCGGGCGGTGGGGCATGTCCGAGAGGATCGGCCCCCTCACCATCCTGCCCGGTTCGTCCCAGGACGGCCCGCCGGCCGCGGCTCCCGCGACGCTCGCGGCGGTGGACGAGGAGGCCAGGCGGATCGTGGAGGAGTGCTACGCGGTGGCGCGCCGGGTGCTCGCCGAGAACCGCGACCGCCTCGAAGCCATCGTCATCGCCCTCCTCGAGGAGGAGACCCTGGACGAGACCCAGGCGTACACCGCGGCGGGCCTCGCCCCCGCCCCCAAGCACACCTCCGCCC
>NZ_POUA01000219.1 GCF_003236385.1 Spongiactinospora gelatinilytica | reverse complement strand
CCCCCCAGAGACCGCGGGCCCCCTCCGCCGCATTGTCAACCCGATCACCAGCGGGCAGTCCTGGCTCGACCTGGTCTTCGGGATCGTGGTCTTCCCGTTCGCCATCCTCGGCTTCGTGGCCACCGTGGTCTGGTGGTGCGCCGCCGTCGTGGGGCTGACCTACCCGATCTACGGGTGGATCCTGTTCAACATCCCCGGCAACAACGGCCTGGCCCACGTGCTCGACCTTCCCGACATCTACCTCGTGGACGCCGGGCTCAACTTCGCCATCGGCGCGGCCGCCGCCATCACCATGCCCTTCGCGCTGCGCCTGGTGGCGCTGCTGCGCGGCGGGCTCGGCAGGGTCCTGCTGACCGGTGTGGCCGAGCTTCAGGAGCGCATCGACGACCTCGCGCAGGGCCGCGCCGCCGCGGTGTCGGCCGAGGCCACCGCGCTGCGCCGGCTGGAGCGCGACATCCACGACGGCCCGCAGCAGCGGCTGGTGCACCTGGCCATGGAGCTGTCCCGCGCGCAGCGGCAGATGGCCAAGGATCCGAACGCCGCGCAGACCACGCTGTCGGACGCGATCGTGGCCACCCGCGAGACCCTTGACGAGCTGCGCGCCCTGTCCAGGGGCATCGCCCCGCCGATCCTCTCCGACCGCGGGCTCGCCCCGGCCCTGGCGGCGCTGGCCGGCCGCTGCACGATCCCGGTGGAGATCGACGTGCAGACCACCGAGCGCTACCCCGCGGCTCTGGAGAACGCCATCTACTTCGTGGTCGCCGAGAGCCTGACCAACGTGGCCAAGCACAGCCGCGCCTCACTGTGCACGGTCACCCTGGTCCGCACCGGCGACGTGCTGCTGCTCACGATCGGGGATGATGGTGTCGGCGGCGCGCACGTCGCCAAGGGACATGGCCTGGCCGGTCTGGCAGACCGGCTGCGGGCGGTCGATGGCGATCTCGCCGTCGAGTCGCCGTCCGGAGGGCCGACGCTCATCGTCGCGGAGGTGCCGTGCGGGTAGTTGTGGCCGATGACGCCGTCTTGATCAGGGAGGGCCTGATCAGGTTGCTGGAGGAGTTCGGCTGCGAGGTCGTCGAGGCGGTGAGCGACGGGGAGAGCCTGGTCAAGGCCATCGTCGAGCACCGCCCTGACGTCTCCGTGGTCGATGTCCGGATGCCGCCGAGCTTCAGCGACGAAGGACTGCGGGCCGCGGTGGAGGCGCGTCGCCAGGTGCCGGGCGCACCGGTGCTGATCCTTTCCCAGTACGTGGAGGTGTCGTATGCCGACGACCTTCTCGCCGACGCCCGCGGCGCGGTCGGCTACCTGCTCAAGGACCGCGTCATCGACGTCGACGAGTTCCTCGCCGGCCTGCGCAGGGTGGCCGGGGGCGGCACGGTCTTCGACCCCGAGGTGGTGGCGCAGCTGATGGTACGACGGCGCCGCGACGACCCGCTGGCCCAGCTCACCCCGCGCGAACGCGAGGTGCTGGGCCTGATGGCCGAGGGCAGGTCCAATCCCGCCATCGGCCGGCAGCTCGTGATCACCGACAGCGCGGTGGAAAAGCACATTCGCAGCATCTTCGCCAAGCTCGGCCTGCACACCGAGGACACCGACCAGCATCGCAGGGTGCTGGCCGTGCTCACCTACCTGCGGTCCTGAGACGGCTCGCGGCGCGCGGGGGAGCGCGCCCGGCGCGAGACGATCAGGACAGCGCGTCGACCAGCTTGCGGCGCTGCTGGGCACCGAGGCCGCCGATCCGCCGGTTGGGATCGACGCCGGCCTGCTCCATCAGGGCGTTCGCCTTGGCCGGGCCGACCCCCTTGACCGCGCGCAGCGCCTGGGAGACCTTCGTCTTCTTGGTGATCTCGTCCTCGCGGTCCAGCAGGTCCGCGAACGACATCTCGCCTTTCTTGATCTTGGCCAGGAGGGCGGCGCGCGCGGCGCGGGCCTCGGCCGCCTTCTCCAGCGCCGCCTGGCGCTGCGCGCGGGTGAGTACGGGAAGGGCCATGGGTGATTCTCCTCCTCGGCGTCCTGGATCGCGTCTGTGTTACCCGTGATGCCGTTTCTAATCGTGGCGGACACGAGTTTTCCGCCTCCAGGCCCGCAAGGGAAGGGGTTTGCCGCCTCTCGGGCCGCTGGGACGGCCTTCAGGGGCGGTCCGGCGCGCTCATGAGGTCTCCCACAGCGCCACGGCCGCCTCGGCGCAGGCCACGTCCTGCTCGATGGTGCCGCCGCTGACCCCGACGCCGCCGATCACCCGGTCGCCCTCGCCGTGCTCGTCCCACAGCGGGACGCCGCCGCCGAAGCAGACGAATCCGCCGCCCGCCGCCAGGCCGTACAGCTCGCCGCCCGGCTGCACCAGGGGGGCGAGGTCGGCCGTGGCGATGCGATGGGCCACGGCCGTGTACGCCTTGCCGGGGGCGAGCGCCGGTCCGGCGATCTCCGCGCCGTCCATGCGCTGGAAGGCCAGCAGGTGCCCGCCCGCGTCCACCACGGCCACCGACACCACCGCCCCCGAACGGGCGGCCTCCTTGATCGCCGCTTCGCACATTCGCAGCGCAAGCTCCAGGTTCACGTTCGCGCGCCCTCCGCCCACCACACCCGCACGTCCGGCCGATTCGTTCCTACCTCGCCCGCCATCCCACCGCAAGATCGGACCGGGTGGGGAACCATGCCGTAGCTGATAGAAGAAGGGCATGCGGATTCACGATCTGTCCGCCGGTGACGGCGTGCTCTCCCGGGTCGCGGAGGTCGCCCGTGCGGCGCTCGCCCGCTACCGGCTGTCCCCCGCGGCGACCGCCGAGCTCATCAACGTGTCGGAGAACGCGACCTTCCGGGTGCTGGACCCGGAAAGCGGCGAGCGCGCGATCCTGCGGGTACACCGGCTCGGCTACCACTCGCGGGCGGCGATCGAGTCCGAGCTGGACTGGCTGTCGGCGCTGCGCCGCGACGAGGGGGTCACCACGCCGCGGGTGCTGCCCGCCGCCGGCGGCGACCGTACCGTCATCGTGCCCGACCCGTACGGCGGGCCCGCGCGCACCTGCGTGCTGTTCGAGTTCCTGCCCGGCGCCGAGCCCGGCGAGGAACGGCTGGCCGCCGACTTCGAGCGGCTGGGGGAGGTCACCGCGCGGATGCACCGGCACGCCAGGCGCTGGCGCGGCCCGGCCGGGTTCACCCGCTTCCGCTGGGACTACGACGCGGCGCTGGGCCGCGAGGCGCGCTGGGGCCGCTGGCAGGACGGCGCCGGGGTGCATGGGGAGGCGCGCGCCGTGCTGGGCCGGCTGGACGCGGCGCTGCGGGCACGGCTGGCCCGCGCCGGCACCGGCCCCGACCGGTACGGGCTGATCCACGCCGACCTGCGCCTGGCGAACCTGCTGGTGGCGGGGGACGCCCCGCCCAGCGTGATCGACTTCGACGACTGCGGCTACGGCTGGTACCTGTACGACCTCGCGGCGGCGCTCAGCTTCATCGAGCACCACCCGCTGGTGCCCGAGCTGATCGACGCCTGGACGCGCGGGTATCGGACGGTGGCCCCGCTTCCGGACGCCGGAGCGGCGGACATCTGGACGTTCATCATGTTCCGCAGGCTGATGCTCGTCGCCTGGATCGGCTCGCACCCGGCCGCGGGGGCGGCGCGCGAGCTGGGCGCCGGGTACACCGAGCAGAGCTGCGCACTGGCCGAGCGCTACCTGGCGGGCGAGTTCGCCGTCACCGGAGCCGTCACGCAGGCCGTCACCGGAGCCGTCGGCACGGCCGCCACCGGGGAGATCGGATGATCAGTGTTTTCGGCAGCGCCAACATGGACCTGGTGGCCTACGTCGCGAAGGCCCCCGGCCTCGGCGAGACCGTCACCGGGCGGGCCTTTCGCACGGTCCCCGGCGGCAAGGGGGCCAACCAGGCCGTGGCCGCCGCGCGGGCCGGGGGCCGGGTGGTGTTCGTCGGCGCGGTGGGCGAGGACGCGTTCGGGCCCGAGCTGCGCGGCGCGCTCGCCGGCGCGGGAGTCGATGTCACCCACCTGCGCACCGTGCCCGGCCCCTCGGGGATCGCGCACATCGTGGTGGAGGACTCCGGAGCCAACTCGATCATCGTCGTGCCGGGCGCCAACGGCACGCTCACCGGGCCGGGGGAGGCGGGCGCGGCGGCCATCGCCGCCGCCGGGGCCCTGCTCGTTCAGCTCGAACTCCCGATGGAGGCGGTCATCGCCGCGGCCCGGTGCGCGGACACCCCGGTCATCCTCACCCCGGCCCCCGCCGTGCCGCTGCCCGCCGAACTGCTCGACGCCGTGGACCTGATCGTGCCCAACGAGCACGAGGCCACGGCCATCACCGGGCACGACGACCCCCGGCGCGCGCTGTGCGCGCTGCTGGAACGCGTTCCGGAGGCGGTGGTCACGCTCGGCGCGCGCGGCGTACTGTACGGCGGGCGCGAGACCACTCCCGGCGGTCCCCTCCACGTGCCCGCCTTCCCGGTGACGGCCGTGGACACCACGGCGGCGGGCGACACCTTCGTCGGCGCGCTCGCGGTGGCCCGGGCCGAGGGCGGCGAGCCCGCCGCCGCGCTGCGGTTCGCCTCGGCCGCCGCCGCGCTGTCGGTACAGCGCGAGGGGGCCACCACCTCGATGCCGCACCGCGCGGCGATCGACGCCTTCCTCGCGTAGCGGCAAGCGGGGCCCGGAAACGGCAATGGGCCGGGGAGACGCGCTCCCCGGCCCCGCCGTACGGCCTTAGCCCAGGCCGCTCTTCATCGCGTTGATCAGCTCACCGTTGGTGGTGTCTCCACTGAGTTCCCAGAAGAAGGCGCCACCGTAGCCCCTGCTCTTCGACCAGCCCATCTTGCTGACGATGGTGGCCGGGGTGTCATAGCTCCACCACTGGTTACCGCAGAAGGCGTACGCGGTTCCGGCGATGGTGCCGTTGGACGGGCAGCGGGTCTTGAGGACCTTGTAGTCCTCGATGCCCTGCTCGTAGGTGCCCGGCGCGGGACCGGTGGCGGTGCCGCCCGGCTCCTTCTGCGTGACGCCGGTCCAGCCGCGGCCGTAGAAGCCGATGCCGGTGAGCAGCTTGTTCGCCGGGATGCCCTTGCCGATCAGGTGCGACATCGCCTGCTCGGTGTGGTAGCCCTTGATCGGGATGTCCGGGTAGTCGGTCAGCGGCGAGTGCGGGGCGGTCGGGCCCTTCGCCTCCCAGGCGCCGAAGAAGTCGTAGGTCATCACGTTGTACCAGTCGACGTACTGCGCCGCGCCCGCGTAGTCGGCCGCGTCCATCTTGCCGCCCTCGGTGCCGTCCGCGGTGATGGCCGCGGTGACCAGGTTGTCCGGGCCGAACCTGGCGCGCACCGCCTGCATCAGGTTCTTGAACGCCGCCGGGCCGCTGGTGTCACAGGTGAGGCCACAGGCGTTCGGGTACTCCCAGTCGAGGTCGATGCCATCGAAGACATCGGCCCAGCGCGGGTCCTCGACCAGCTTGTAGCAGGAGTCGGCGAACGCGGTCGGGTTGGCCGCGGCCTGGGGGAAGCCACCGGACCAGGTCCAGCCGCCGAAGGAGAACAGCACCTTCAGCTTGGGGTACTTGGCCTTGAGCTTGCGGAGCTGGTTGAAGTTGCCGCGCAGCGCCCCGGCGTCCCAGGTGTCGGACTGGCCGTCCACGCTCTCGCCCGCGCCGTAGAAGCGGTCGTAGTCGGCATAGGAGTCGCCGATGGTGCACCGGCCGCCCTGGACGTTGCCGAACGCGTAGTTGATGTGGGTCAGCTTGGCCGCCGAGCCGCTGGTGTCGATGTTCTTGACGTGGTAGCCGCGCTGGTAGATGCCCCACTGCACGAAGTAGCCGAGCAGCTTGTTGCCGCCGCCTGTGTCACCGCCGGTGGTCTTGGCGGTCACCGCGTTGCTGGCGCCCGAGCGGTTGCCCGCCGCGTCCCTGGCCTTGATCGTGTAGGTGTAGGACGTGTTGGCGGTCAGGCCGCTGTCGGTGTAGCCGGTCGCGGAGCCGTTGGTGGTGTTCACCAGCGTGCCGCCGCGGAAGATCTCATAACCGGTGACGGCCCGGTTGTCGGTGGCTGCGTTCCAGGCCAGCGTGATGGTGCTGCCGCTCGCGCCGGTGCTGCGCAGGTTGCCGGGCGTGGTGGGCGGCTCGGTGTCATCGCCGCTGCCGCCGCCGGTGGTCTTGGCGGTCACCGCGTTGCTGGCGCCCGAGCGGTTGCCCGCGGCGTCCTTGGCCTTGACCGTGTAGGTGTAGCTGGTGTCGGCGGTCAGGCCGGTGTCGGTGTAGCCGGTCGTGGTCGCGTTGGTGGTGGTGACCAGGGTGTCGCCGCGGTAGACCTCGTAGCCGGTGACGGCCCTGTTGTCGGTGGCGGCGTTCCAGGCGAGGGAGATGGTGGTGTCCGTCGCGCCGGTGCTGCGCAGGCTCGCGGGCACGCTGGGGGCCTGGGTGTCCTCACCGCCGCCCGACGACGCCTTCCAAAGGGCCGGTACGTTGGTGGGCTCCCAGCCGGGCAGGGAGGTGTGCGCCTGGCGGCACTCGTAGTCGACACCGTTGTAGGTGACGACGGCGCCTGCGGTGTAAGCGGTGTAGGGCGCCCAAGCCTGAGCCGCCTGCGCGCGAAGCGCGACCGGCGCGGCCGACGCGCCGGGCGCGACCGCGAACGCCGTACCCAGCGGGATCACCACCGCGACCGCCGCTGCCGCGAGGCGGGTGTAAATCCTAGAGTTCATTGTGTGCTGCTCCACGTCCGAATTGCGGTGTGGCGAGTTCTGATGTGGTGAGCGGCGTTGCTCACGCATGGCCCCCTGCGGATCGTCATCGGGGCGGTACGGGTGGTGATCGCGGCACAGGTCACTCCAAGCCGTCCGGAAGTCCGGCTAATTGTTAGTAAGGTTTCTTAAAAGTTTGGTGTGAAGGTAGCCCGGGATGCTGGCCCGCGTCAATGACATGGGCGCAACGGAGGGCAAGACCGCAGGCCCCGGGGGCGCGCGGAGGGCGGCGGTCCGGGATAATCGGCGAGGTGGCGAGTCCCGATCGCGAAACGGTGATGATGTCGAAAGAGCACCTACCGGCGTGCTGCGCGCCCTCCCGGGGCGAGACGGCGGCCGCACCTCTGCCGCTCGCCGAGCCTGCTCCGCGCCCCTCCGCCGCTCCGGCGGTGACCGGGGGAATGGTCCCGCTGCCCGGCGGGCCGTTCCTGATGGGCGGCACGGACGGCGAGGGGTTCCCCGCCGACGGGGAGGGGCCGGTGCGCGAGGTGCGCCTGCGGCCGTTCCGGATCGACGTCCACGCGGTCAGCAACGCGCGGTTCGCGGAGTTCGCCGCCGACACCGGCCATGTCACCGAGGCCGAGCGGTACGGCTGGTCGCACGTGTTCGCCGGGTTCCTGCCCGGCGCGCTGCGCCGCGACTCGCCCCGGGTGGCCGAGACCCCCTGGTGGTGCGCGGTGCGCGGGGCCGACTGGCGGCACCCGGAGGGCCCCGGCTCGACCGTGGAGGAGCGGTGGGACCACCCCGTGGTCCACGTCTCATGGAACGACGCCGCCGCCTACGCCCGCTGGGCCGGGCTGCGGCTGCCCACCGAGGCCGAATGGGAGTACGCCGCCCGCGGCGGGCTCTCCCGGCGGCGCTACCCGTGGGGTGACGAGCTGACCCCCGGCGGGCGGCACATGTGCAACATCTGGCAGGGCGCGTTCCCCACCAAGAACACCGCCGAGGACGGCCACCGCGGCACCGCCCCCGTCGGCTCATTCCCGCCCAACGGCTACGGCCTGCACAACGTCTCCGGCAACGTCTGGGAGTGGTGCGCCGACCGCTTCAGCGCGACCTTCCACATCGACGGCCCCCGCGACAACCCGGCGGGCCCGCCGGACGGCCCGGCCCGGGTGTTGCGCGGGGGCTCCTACCTGTGCCACGACTCCTACTGCACCCGCTACCGGGTGGCCGCCCGGATGGGCAACACCGGCGACTCCTCCTCGGGCCACACCGGCTTCCGCTGCGCCGCCGACGCCTGACCCCCTGACCCGCCGGGCGGGCTCACCGGCTGGGCACCACCACCGCGTCGGCGTTGCCCGGCGCGTAGACGGTGATGCCCCGGGGCAGCGACTTGAGCCTGTCGATGTCCGCGCACGCCGGGCACTTGTCGTAGCCCTCCTGGCGCGCCCGGTTGGCCTCGGACTCCGCCTCGGCCTGCGCGACCTTCGCCCTGGCCTCCGACACCAGGGCCGCCGCGGCGAGCGAGCGGTCCACGGCCTTCTGCACCTCGGCGGGAAGCGTGACCTTGACCAGGTTGAAACGGACGCCGGCGATGAAGTCACCGCCGAGCATGGCCGGCAGGTCGCGGGCCAGGCTGGCGTTGACGCCGTTCTGTACCTTGACCACGTTGGTCACGGTGTCGCGGACCTCCAGCCCCGCCTTGGCGCCGGTCTCCTGGACGAGCCCGCACGAGGCGACCAGTTCGGCGCACCGGTGCGCGCCCACCTGTACCCGCATCGCGTTGTCGATCACCGGCCGGACCGCCTGGCCGAAGAAGGCCGCCCAGCCCTCGTCGCCCTCCCAGGCGTGCCGGGCGTCGTCGTCCTGGCCGCGGAAGGTGCGCGTGCCGTACCGGTCGTCGAAGCGCCGCAGCGATTCGTGGTCGAGGTTGAGGGTGAAGTAGAGGGTGCCCTCGATGCCGAGGTTCACGCCGTCGCTGCTCGGCGTGGTCACCACGTCCACCCCGAGCGCGGTCGCTCGCTTGGGGTCGGAGGTGATGGTGTAGAAGCGCTGCTGGGCGGGGTAGGTGTGCACGCTGGACCACATCCCGGCCCAGGTGAGCCCGGAGCCGGGGTCGATGATCTGGCGTATCGCGTTGTCGTCGAACGGCCCGCCGTCCCGTACGACCGCGACCTCTCCGGCCGCGGTGCGCTCCAGGCCGCCGACCAGGCCGATCAGCGTGGGCAGCCCCACCACGGCCGCGATCACCCCGGCGATGACTCCGATCCTGTATGACATGGCGTTGCCTCCGTGAGGGGGGAGAAGCATCCCTCTTACGGTAAAAATTGTTGAACGATTCGACAAGTGAATTAGCCGACAATCTCGGCGGCACGAGTCGCTCGAGGGGGTGGCGCGGATCGTCCGAGGGGATAATGCCAGGTCAGAAGTGGTGTGCTTGTCTGGCTATGCGGTAATTAAGCAGGTTATGAGCGATGTGTGGCGCCGGACTCCCATCACCGTCGGCGGTGGCGTAGGCAGGGCCGCCGAGCATCCCGGCATGCGCGATCCGCGTTACCTCGCGCGCCGCAGATCCCTGGCCGCGCCGGCGCGGGGTCATCGGGTGGGCGACCCGTCGCCCCAGGTGCTCTACACCGAGGAGGAGCAGGCGACCTGGCGCGAGGTCCACCGGGCCTTGGCCGAATCCCAGCGCGCGCACGCCTGCCGTGCCGCGCTGGACGGGAGAGAGGCCGCCGCGATCCCCGCCGACCACATCCCGCAGCACGCGGAGATCGGGGCGCGGCTGCGGCGGCTGACCGGCTTCGACTACACACTGGCCGGGGGCGCGGTGGCCAGCCGGCGATTCCTGTGCTCGATGGCGCGCGGCTACTTCCACGCCGTGCAGTTCATCCGCCACCCCGCCGTACCCATGTACTCCCCCGAGCCCGACGTCGTGCACGACGTCTTCGGGCACGGGGCGCACCTCGCGCTGCCCGAGTTCGCCGCGATCTACCGGCTGGTCGGCGAGGCGGCGGCCCGTCTGGAGACGGAGGAGGCGCTGCAGATCGTCACCGACATCTACTGGTTCACCCTGGAGTACGGCGTCGTGGACGAGGGCGGGGTGCCCAAGGCGTACGGGGCCGCGCTGTTGTCGTCCTACGGCGAGCTGGGCAGGCTGGGCGGCTGCCGGCTCGCGGACCTGGACGTGCCCGGCATGCTGGCCACGCCGTACGAGATCTCCGGCTATCAACCGGTGTTGTTCCGTGCCCGGTCACTGGGTCACGTCGCCGACACGCTCGCCGGCTTCCTGGGCCGGCTGGACGACGGCGACGCCCCGGAGCTGCGCCGGGCGGCCGTGGCCGGCCGGCGCGCCGGGCGAAGCCGGTCCTGAGCGCCGCGTGGCCGGGCGGGAGCGCCTTCGCGCTCGGAAGGGCCCCGCCCGGGGAGCACTCAGGTCGTCGCCGACGACTCCTGCCTGGCATGGTCGTCCACGACCCGGATGGTGCCGCTGGGGCACCGGTCGGCCGCCTGCCTGGCCGCCCGCTCCTGGGCGGGTGTGGCGGGCTGGGCGAGGAGCACCACGGTGCCCTCGTCCTCGTCCTGGTCGAAGAGGTCTGAAGCGGTCAGCGCGCACATGCCTGCGCCGATGCATCGCTCCACGTCGAGTTCGATTCTCATCGGTGCTCCTTGTTCAGGCGTTCACTCTCCAGCATGTCAGGCCGGAGGCGCGCCCCGCGCAAGTCCCCGCAAGTTCGCGGCACGTATCCCGGTACGTCCGGTGCGTCTACCCTTGACCACGTGACCGTGCTGATCGATCCGCCCATGTGGCCGGGGCCGCGCGGGCTGCTCTGGTCGCACCTGGTCAGTGACACTTCGCTGGAGGAGCTGCACGCCTTCGCGGTACGGCTGGAGGTGCCGCCGCGCGCCTTCGACCGCGACCACTACGACGTGCCGGAGACCGTCCACGCCCGCGCCGTGGCCCTTGGGGCCGAGGCGGTGACCTCGCGGGAGCTGCTGCGAAGGCTCATCGCCTCCGGGCTGCGCCGGCGGCGGGTCCGCCGGTGAGCCGGTCCAGCTCGGCGGCCAGGTTCGCGCGGGCCGCCGCCTCCCACAGGTCGTGTCCCAGCGGGGTCCGGTAGAGCCGGGGCGCGGCGAGCAGGCGGCGCAGGATCTCCACCCGCCCGGCGCGGAACGCCGGGTCCGGCACATGCCGGTACTCCTCCCGCACCGCGC
This sequence comes from Spongiactinospora gelatinilytica, assembly GCF_003236385.1. Taxonomy (GTDB): domain Bacteria; phylum Actinomycetota; class Actinomycetes; order Streptosporangiales; family Streptosporangiaceae; genus Spongiactinospora; species Spongiactinospora gelatinilytica. The sequence goes on along the minus strand of NZ_POUA01000219.1, from coordinate 1,920 downwards.
GGGCGTAGGCGTCGTAGCCGGGTCCGGCCAGGACCGCCAGGTCGGCGTCGCTCAACACCGCCCCGTCGGCGTCGCCGTCCGCGGGGTCGTGCGTCGCGGTCAGGCGTACCAGCCGGGCGGTGCGGGCGATTCGTGCGGCGGGCACCCCGCAGCGCGGCAGCAGCCGCAGCGCGAGCTGTGCGCTGCGTTCCTCGTCACGTCCCGCCAGGCCCTCGTGGACGGCGTCGTGGAACCAGGCGGCCAGCCGTACCGCGACCGGGTCGGCCGCGTGCCGTTCCAGCCGGCCGGTGGCGGCGAGCACCGCGCGCAGGTGGCCGAGGGTGTGGTACCGGCGGTGCGGCTCGGCCCAGCGGGCGACCAGCTCGGCGGCGACCGCGAGGGACGTGGGGGAGTCGCCGGCGAGCGCCTTCCAGCCGGTGGTGAGTTCGGCGCGTTCGTCGCTTTCGTCCACGAAAGCAGCATGACATGGCCGATCTGCCGTGATCGATGCTGACCCATGACACCGCGGCACGATCGGGGATGGTAATTTCCGATCATGGCAGACCGCCTGGAGTCCTCACCCGGGGAGCCCGCCGCCCCGAAGATCGACACGAGCCGCCCGCACTCGGCGAGGGTCTGGAACCACTGGATCGGCGGCAAGGACAACTACCCGATCGACCGGCAGGTCGGCGACCGGATCCGCGAGGTGTTCCCGGGGATCATCGAGGTCGCCAGGCACTCGCGGGCCTTCCTCGGCCGGGCGGTGCGCCACCTGGCCGCCGAGGCCGGAATCCGGCAGTTCCTGGACATCGGGACGGGCCTGCCCACCCAGGACAACACGCACGAGGTCGCCCAGCGGGCCGCGCCCGACTGCCGGGTGGTCTACGTGGACAACGACCCGCTGGTACTGGTCCATGCCCGGGCGCTGCTGATCAGTACGCCGGAGGGGGCCACCGACTACATCGACGCCGACGTCCGCGACCCCGAGCGCATTCTCGCCAAGGCCGCGCGGACGCTCGACTTCGACCGCCCGGTCGGGCTGATCCTGCTCGGCATCATGGGCAACGTCGCGGACGACGAGGAGGCGTACGCCATCGTGCGGCGGCTGCTCGCCGCCCTGCCGCCGGGCAGCCACCTGGCCCTCAACGACGGCACCGCCGTCTTCGACCAGGAGGGCGCAAGGACCGGCGAACGCCACCGCGCCGCCGCCGGCGACCCGTACCGGCTGCGCACACCTGAGCAGATCGCCCGCTTCTTCGACGGCCTGGAAATGCTGGAGCCCGGCCTGGTCCCGGTCTCACGCTGGCGTCCCGAGGCGACTCCCTTCGGCGCACCGCCCGAGGTCGACGCCTTCTGCGGCGTGGCCCGCAAGCCCGCCTGAGCCTTCTGGGGGCGGCCGGTCAGTGACGCCGGGCCAGGGTGTGCGCGATCAGGCCGCAGGCGGCGCCCACCGCGTACCACAAGAGGTCCGGGGGGTTGAAGGTGGTGCCGAGCGCCAGCCTGGCCAGCGGGCTTTCCTGGGACAGTGCCGCCGGTACGCCGGTGAGCTGCGCGAACTCCACGAGCCAGCTCACCCCGGCGGCCACCAGGGCGGCGACCGGCGGCCTGACCCTGGGCGCGGCCACGACGACCAGCGCGTAGATCAGCAGGGTGTAGAGCGCGTCGCCCGCGTACTTCGCGAAGTCGCCCTCGGCCAGGGCCCTGACCCCGAGCCCGGCCGCCACCGTGACCACCGCCGCCGCACCCGCGGCGAGCCGAGTACGCCCGATCCTGCCGCCCACTCCCGATCCACTCACCCCGGCACTGTACGGCCCGGCCCCCGGTGGAGGGAGGGGGTACCCTACGCGGGGATCTCAGCGGGCGATCGGCAGGTCATCGGCCTCAGGTGTTCGTAAGGGGCGTCCGCGCAGGGGCCGGGCCGTACAGTGCCGGGGTGAGTGG
>NZ_POUA01000218.1 GCF_003236385.1 Spongiactinospora gelatinilytica | reverse complement strand
GGGGGGTGGTGACGGCGTTGAGGATGCGGGTGGTGGAGCGGCCGGGGATGGCGGTCAGTTCCCAGCATTCGGCGGCGAGTACGTCGGCCGCCGCGCAGCGGCCTTCGGCGTGGGGGTCGCCGGCCGTGTGGGCGAGCGCGCCCGGGTGCATCGGGGCGAACAGCTTGATGTACTCGGCGGGCTTGTTCAGCTCCGGCGGCCCGGTGACGATGAACACCCCGTCCACGAAGCGCAGCGCGGCCAGCACCTCGGCGCGCTCGGCGGCGGTGTGCAGCGGCCGGTCCGGGCCCTTCCAGTAGGACACCCTGGCGTCGTCCTCCACCCCGACCAGCAGCGGCAGCCCGCGGTCGCGCACCGCGCGCAGGAACCGGACATGGCCAACGTGCAGGATGTCGAAGGCGCCCGTGACCACGGCCGCCCCCGGCCGGTCATACGGCATCACCCAGACCGCTTCCAGCCTGCTCACGACGTGTATCCCCTTCTCGCCGCGGCCCGCGCACGGCGCGGGCCCCGCCACTTCGCGGACACTCGCAGACTAGCGTTCGCCGGAGGCCGTTCCGTCCGCCGGTACCCACGAATCGCGCGGCCCGTCGCGCGTCCGGCTAACCTCCTGGTGATCGTATTCCTACTTTCCGGTGACATCGAGGCCGCCCGGCCCGGCGTCCTTAGGAGGACGGCTCCTCGTACGGCGGGGGCGATCGGGAGGGTCACGATGGACGGCGGACGCGAATCGAGCAAGGACACAGGCGCAGACGACGACGCGGGAACGGACGCCGACAAGGACAGGGTGTTCCACCTGGCCGGGACGGCCGACGAGATCGCCAGGGCGCGCCGCCTGGTGTCCCGCGCGCTGGGCGTGGACCACCCGCTGCACGACGACTGCGTCCTGCTCACCAGCGAGGTCGCCACCAACGCGGTCGTCCACTCCGACTCCGGCCGGGGCGGGACGTTCACCCTCAGGGTCAGCTACTCCGCCGGCACCGTACGGGTCTGCGTCCAGGACGACGGCTCCCTCGCCCCGCCGTGTACGTGCGGCGCCGACGCCGACGCCCACGCCACCGGAGGCCGCGGGCTGCCGTTGCTGGACGCGCTGGCCCGCAGGTGGGGCGTGATCCGCGAGGCCGGCGCGAACCGGGTGTGGTTCGAGCTCGCCCTCGACCTCGCCGGCGTCTCCGCCGCGCCGCCGAACGGCAGGCTGTACCTCGGCTAGCCCGCCGGGACGTCGAGCCGGCACAGCCCTTCGGCCAGGACCTTGGTGGTCAGCCTGGTACGGCTGTCGCAGCCGAGCTTGGCGAAGATGTGCTCCAGGTGCGTGGTGACGGTCCGCACGCTGAGGACCAGGAAAGCGGCGATCTGCGGGTTGGAGTCGCCGCCGGCGACCCGGGTGAGCACGTCCACCTCCCGCCCGGTCAGGTCGTAGGGCAGGGCGCACGGCCGTTCGGCGATCAGGGCCCCCTGGATCGCGCCCTGGAAGCCCACGCCCGCCCGCATCAGCCGCACCTCCCGCCAGCGCCCTTCGGCGTCCGGCCAGAGGCCGCGCCGGCTCAGCTCCCGCGAGTCGATGAACTCCCTGGCCAGCGCGGCCATCCCGGGAGCCGCCGCGATCGCCTCGGACGGCGGCAGCCCGGCCACCTCGCGGCGCGTGCCGGTCCGGTCGAAGGACATCGCCCGGAAGCCCGGCGGCAGCCCGCCCGTCTCGATCAGGCACCGCCGCAGGTCGGTCACGTGCGCGAGGGTGGGCGAGACCGCGTTGACCAGCGCGGCGGCCCGCGCGCAGAACGCGCCGGGATCGCGGGCGCTGAGGTGCAGCAGGCCGGTGTAGCGGCCCTCGTCCAGGAACAGCGGCGTGGTCAGGCCGGCCCGCCAGCCGTACGGCTCCAGGTGGCGCCGGTAGTAGCGCTCGGTGCCGGGGGCGCCCATCAGCAGCGGCTCGCGGTTGGCCATGGCCGTGCGGTAGGGGTCGAGCCGGGCGTACTCCTCGGCGGCGTCGGAGTCGACCCGGGCGTAGCCGTCGGCGATCAGGCTCTGGTGCCGGCCGGTGGCCGGGTCGAAGGCGACGAACTCGTAGGCGTCCATCGGGATCACCCGCCGCAGCGCGGCCATCGCGCCCTGCGCGCCGCGGCGGCCGGCCACCTGGAATCCCACCTCGGCGAAGGCGTGGAGATGACGCGGGCTCAGCGTGATCTGCTCCGCCTCCACACCGCCTCCTCCCGCCAAGCCGTACCCTGGGCTCAAGCGTGCCCGAGCGGAGAAAGCGCGGGAATACGTAAACCTTCCGATGTCTCGCCCTGAACAGATATTTACCCTCTCCGGCATCACGCCGGAGACACGGAGAGGCGGACATAACGTGACGGTCTTGATGAGGGCGCAAGGCGCCGCCGTCCTTCTTTCCGCGCTCCTGGCGCTCAGCGCGTGCGGAGGCGGAGGGAGCAGCACACCCGGCGGGCAGAGCGGAGACGCGCCGAAGCGGTTCTCCGTCGCCCTCACCGAGCCCGACCACCTGACCCCGGGCAACACCTCCAGCAGCTACTCGATCGCCGTGCTGGGGGCGCTCTTCGACACCCTCGTGGTCATCGGCCCCGACGGCAAACCGCAGATGCGCGCCGCCGAGTCGATCACCAGCGACGACCAGAAGGTTTGGACGATCAAGATCAGGCCGGGGCAGAAGTTCCACAACGGCGAGGCGGTCACCGCCGAGAGCTTCGCCGACGCCTGGAACGCCGCCGCCTACGGCCCCAACGCCTGGACCAACAACTACTACTTCGCCAACGTCGAGGGCTACGACAAGCTCAACCCCGAGGCCCCCGAGGGTTCGGAGGAGGCCCCCAAGCCGGAGACCGACAAGCTCAGCGGCCTGAACGTGGTGGACCCCACCACGCTGGAGGTCACCCTCACCGCCCCGTTCAGCCAGTTCCCGATCATGCTGGCCTACACCGGCTTCGCCCCGATGCCCAAGGCCGCCTTGCAGGACCCGGCGGGCTACGACACCGCCCCGATCGGCAACGGGCCGTTCATGCTGGACGGCCGGTGGGAGCGCAACAAGCTGATCAAGACCAAGCGGTTCGACGGCTACGCGGGCCCGCGCCCCGCCAAGTCCGCGGGCGTGAACTTCAAGATCTACGCCAACCGCGAGACCGCCTACACCGACCTGCGCGCCGGCAACGTGGACCTGCTCCAGACGATCCCGCCGGCCAGCACCTCGGAGGCCAAGACCCTGCTCGGCGACCGGTTCGTGTCCATCCCCGGCGGGACCATGGACTACCTCGGCTTCCCCGCCTACGACAAGCGGTTCGCCGGCGCCGACCTGCGCAAGGCGATCTCCATGGCGATCGACCGGCAGGCGATCGTGGACGCGGTCTTCAACGGCGCCTTCAAGCCGATGTCCTCCCTGGTCGCCCCGCTGGTGCCCGGCTACCGGGCCACCGCCTGCGGGGAGAGCTGCACCTACGACCCGGCCAAGGCCAAGGCGCTGTACGACGAGGCCGGCGGCTTCACCGGCACCCTCAACCTGTACTTCTCCAACGCCGACCCCAGCTACGAGCAGTGGATGACCGCGGTCGCCAACCAGCTCAAGCAGAACCTCGGCATCGCCGACATCAAGTTCCGCAAGATCCCGTCCGCGGACTACCTCGCCACCCTGCGCGCCCACAAGCAGGACGGGCCGTTCCGCAACAACTGGGTGATGGACTACCCGAGCCCGCAGAACTACCTGGAGTCGATGTGGGGCGCGGAGAACCGGATGGGCTGGAAGAGCCCCGAGTTCCTGGACCTGATCAAGCGGGCCAACTCGGCGCCCACGATGGAGGCCAGCATCCCGCTCTACCAGAAGGCCGAGGACCTGGCCCTGGCCGAGATGCCGATGGCACCGCTGTGGAACTGGCAGGACCAGGCCGGCCACTCCGAGAAGATCACCAACGTGCGGATCGACGCCTACAGCCCGAACCTCGACACGATCACCGTCAAGTGACCCTGCCCGCCGGTAGAGAACCCGGCCGATGAGATACGCCGCGCAGCGCCTGTTGCAGGCCGTACCGGTCTTCTTCGCGACCACCTTCCTGATCTACGCGATGGTGTTCGCGCTGCCCGGAGACCCCATCCTGGCGCTCGCCGGCGACAAGCCGATCTCCGACGAGACGCTGCACACCCTGCGCGAGCGCTACCACCTGAACGACCCGCTGATCGTCCAGTACGGCCTTTACATGTTCGGGCTGCTGCGCGGCGACCTCGGCCAGTCGTTCACCGGCCAGCAGGTCTCCGACATGCTGGCGGGCCGCTGGGAGGTGACGGCCCAGCTCGCCCTCACCGCCTGGGTCCTGGAGCTGGCCGTCGGCGTGCTGCTGGGCGTGGTGGCGGCGCTGCGCAGGGGCGGCATCGCCGACACGGCGGTGCTGGCGGGCACCACGTTCGTGATCGCGGTGCCGGTGTTCGTGGTGGGCTACGCCGCCCAGATCGTGCTCGGCCTCAACCTGGGGCTGTTCCCCACCGCGGGCACCGAGCAGGGCTGGCCGGGCAGCTACCTGCTGCCGGGCATGGTGCTGGCCTCCTTCAGCCTGGCCTACGTCGCCCGGCTGACCCGTACCAGCCTGGCGGAGAACCTGCGGGCCGACTACGTGCGCACCGCCACCGCCAAGGGGATGCGAAGACGCCGGGTGATCGGCAGGCACGCGCTGCGCAACTCGCTGATCCCGGTGGTGACCTTCCTCGGGGTCGACTTCGGCAACCTGATGGCGGGCGCGGTGGTCACCGAGGGCATCTTCAACCTGCCCGGCATCGGCCAGCAGGTGTTCCAGTCCATCCAGCTCCAGGAGGGCCCTGTCGTGGTGGGGGCGGTCACCGTACTCGTCATGATCTTCATCGCGGTGAACCTGGTGGTGGACCTGCTGTACGGCGTGCTCGACCCGAGGATCGCCCGTGCTTGACCTCGGCACCGCAGCCCAGGCCCCCGCCCCGGCGGCGCGCGGCTCCCTGTGGTGGGACGCGTGGTACGAGCTGCGCCGCAGGGTCGTCTTCTGGCTGTCCGCGGCGATCTTGCTGATCGCGGTCGCGATGGCGCTGTTCCCCGGCCCGTTCGCCGCCCTCGGCGGCCCGCAGCGCGGCTGTGACCTGCGCATGTCCAAGCGCCCGCCGCAGGAGGGCGCGCTTTTCGGCTACGACCTGCAAGGCTGTGACTACTGGTCGCAGATCGTGCACGGCGCGCGGGCCTCCATCCTGATCGGCCTGGCCGTCACGATCTTCGCGCTGCTCATCGCGATCGTGCTCGGCCTGCTCGGCGGCTACTTCGGCGGCTGGGCCGACGCCCTGATCTCCCGGATCACGGACGTCTTCTTCGGCATCCCGTTCGTGCTCGGCGCCACCGTGATCCTGGTGGCGTTCCCCGGCCACGGCGTGTGGGCGATGACCCTGGTCCTGGTCGTACTGGGCTGGACCACCATGACCCGGCTGATGCGCGCGCAGGTCATCGCGGTACGCGGGATGGACTTCGTCGCGGCGGCCCGCATGCTCGGCGCGAGCCATCTGCGGATCATGGTCAAGCACATCCTGCCCAACGCCATCGCCCCTGTGTTCGTGCTGGCGATGCTCAACGTCGGCAACGTCATCGCGGGCGAGGCCACCCTGGACTATCTCGGCGTCGGCCTTCAGTACCCGGAGGTCTCCTGGGGGTTGCAGCTCAACGCGGCCCGGTCGTTCTTCACCGAGCACCCGCACCTGCTGATCTTCCCCTCGCTCTTCCTCACCGCCACCGTGCTCGGCTTCCTGATGCTCGGCGACGTGGCGCGCGACGCGCTGGACCCCCGCCTGCACTGAGGTTTCCGTGGTATGAAGACCCGATGAGATCGGGTCCCCCGTGGCGTGCGCGGCTCATCCCGGTGCTGGTGCTCGCCGGGATGGCGCTGTTCCTCAACGACCAGGCCGCGCGCCGGGAGCGCGTGACCGACCCCCCTGCCGTCCACCAGGTGCGCGGGACGGCGGTGAAGTACCACACGTTCACCGACCGGGCGGGCAGCGGCAACCGCACCACGAGGGTGGTCGTGTTCGCCCTGACGCTGGCCGAGTTCCCGCAGAACCTGACGTTCCGGCTGGAACGTCCGCCTCCGGGCGGGGTGCCGCGGGGCACGCCGGTACGGCTGGAACTGCCCGCGGACGCGGCCGAGACCGTCCAGCGGGCCGGCCGCTACCCCGACGCCGAATACACGGTCAAGGCGCTCGGCGCGGAGATCGGCGGCCGGAGCGTCTACACCGCCGCCGAGGCGGCCGACCGGGCGGCGGGCGCCTCCGGCGGCTTCTGGACGGCGGCGCTGGTCTTCCTGCTGCCGGCGGTGGGATGGGCCGCCGCGGCGCTGTGGTGGGCGCGGCGGTGCCCCGGTCGCCGCGGATGAATCCGCTGCGTCGAAGGATGTAGCCGGGCCCTCAGGTGAGCAGCCGGTCCAGCACCCGCACCCCGAACTCCAGCCCCGCGACCGGCACCCGCTCGTCCACGCCGTGGAACATCCCGAAATAGTCCAGGGTCGGGTCCAGCAGCAGCGGCGCGAAACCGTAGCCGGGAACGCCGATCTGAGAGAAGGACTTGGCGTCGGTGCCGCCGCTCATGACGTAGGGGACCGGCCGGGCGGCCGGGTCCTCGGCGACCAGCGCGGCGCACATCTGGTCGAAGAACGGCGCGGGGTAGGGCGCGGACGGCGCGCCGGACAGGTTGACGAACTCGCGGGTCACCCTGGGGCCGAGCAGCTTGTCCACGGTCTCCAGCAGTTCCTCCCGGTAGCCGGGCAGGAACCGCCCGTCCACGTGGCCCTCCGCCGTGCCGGGGATCACGTTGACCTTGTAGCCGGCGTTCAGCATGGTCGGGTTGGCGGAGTTGCGGATCTGGGCCTTGAACAGCGCGCCGACCCGGCCCAGCCGGACCGCCTCCTCCTCCAGCCGGTCCAGGTCGATCGGCTCGCCGAGCACCTGCGACAGGGCGGTGATCAGCGCGGCCACGGCGGGCGTCAGCCGTACCGGCCAGCGGTGGTCGGCCAGCCGGACCATGGCCCGGGACAGCTCGGCCACGGCGTTGTCCACGGCGGGCTTGGAACCGTGCCCGGCCACTCCCCGCGCGGTCACCTTCATCCAGGCCGTGCCGCGCTCGCCGACCGCCACCGGGTACACCCGCGTCCCCGCGTCGCCGGGGACCTGCACGCTGAAGCCCCCCGACTCGCTGATCGCCTCGGTGCAGCCCTCGAACAGCTCGGCGTGGTGCTCGACCATGTACCCCGAGCCGTACTCGCCGGTGGCCTCCTCATCGGCCAGGAACGCCAGCACCACGTCGCGCCTGGGCCGCACGCCGCGCCGGGCCCAGCCGCGGACCGCGGCGAGCGTCATCGACAGCGAGCCCTTCATGTCCACCGCGCCGCGCCCGTGCACGCAGCCGTCCTGGATCTCCCCGGAGAACGGGTGGACCCGCCACTCCAGCGGATCGGCGGGCACGACGTCCAGGTGCCCGTGGACGAGCAGCGCCTCCGGCGAGTCGCCGGGCACCCGCGCCACCACGTTCGCCCGGCCGGGCGCGGACTCGAACACCTCCGGCTCAAGGCCCGCCTCGGCCAGCAGCCCGGCCACGTACTCGGCGGCGCGCCGCTCACCGCCGCCCGGGTTCGTCGTGTCGATCCTGATGAGATCGGAACAGATCTGCGCGACCTCGCTCATTGCGGGTGAACACTCCTCGTCCGTCGTGCTCTGGTTCGTTGCCGGGGGGGCGGGGTCACTGCCGGGCATGCCCGCTGTGGCCGTCTCTACCCTCTCGGAGTGGCCGGACGGTTCAGCTCGATGGGGGGCACCCCGGGCGTCGGGACGCCGAACACCAGGCCGTAGAAGGCCAGCTCCGCCTCCAGCACCGCGACGATGGTCTCCTCCCGCCGCCAGCCGTGCTGCTCCCCGGGGAAGGTCCGGTAGGCCCACGGGGTGCCGTGCCGGTCGAGCTCGCGTACGAAGCGCTCGGCCTGCGCGGAGTCCACGATGGCGTCCTCAAGGCCGTGCAGCAGCAGCGCGGGGCCCGAGGCCCGCGCGGCGTGCAGCAGCGGGGAGCGGGCGAGGTAGCGCTCGCGGGTGGCGGGCAGCGGCCCGATCAGCCCGTCCAGGTAGCGGGACTCGAAGTCGTGCGTCTCGGCGGCCCAGCTCTCCGGGTCGGTGATCGCGTAGTGGGCGACCGCGCCGCAGAAGACGTCGCTGTGCACGAGCGCGGCCAGCGCCGTCCAGCCTCCCGCGCTGCCGCCCCTGATCGCGATCCGAGAGGCGTCGGCCCGGCCGCTCGCCACCAGGCCGGCCGCCACCCGCGCGCAGTCGCGTACGTCCACCACGCCCCACTGGTCGCGCAGCCGTTCCCGGTAGGCACGGCCGTAACCGGTGGAACCGCCGTAGTTGACGTCGGCGACGCCGATCCCGCGGCTGGTGAAGTAGGCGATCTCCAGGTCCAGCGTGAGCGGGCTGACCCCGGTCGGGCCGCCGTGCACGAACAGCACGTACGGCGCGCGCCCGGCCGCCGCGCCGCGCGGCGGGTAGACGTGCGCGTGCACCCCGTCGATGGTGACGGCCTCGGGGGTGGGCAGCAGGGCCCGCGCGGGCAGCCGCTTCCCGGGCGAGAGGACCGAGCGCGCGCCGTCGCGCAGGCTCACCTCGGTCACCTCGAAGGGCGTGTACGGCGAGGCCGCCACCCCCACCGCGCGGGTGGCGTCCGCCGCGATCGTGGGCGCCCAGTAGGTCGCGGTCCCGCCGATCTCGGTGATCTCGCCGGTCTCCGGGTCGAGCAGGCCGAGGTTCCTGCCGTCGGCGGTGCCGTACATCGCCACCAGCCGGTCCCCGGCCAGGGCGAACCACGTGTTGCCCAGCTTCCAGGGGGCGTCGCCGAACTCCAGGGGGAGCGGGGCGAGGTTGCGCGGCGGGTCGCCGTCCAGGCCGACCAGGTGGACGTTCCACCAGCCGTCGGGGTCGGTGATCGCGTACAGGTTGCCGGGGTCGCGCCATTCGGCCTGGATGACCGACTCCTCCGGTCCGCCGGCGATGATCCGGTACGGCCCGGCCGTGCCGTCCTCGCCGAGCGGGGCGACGCACAGTTCGGTGCCGTCCCACGGCATGCGGGGGTGGTCCCAGCCGATCCAGGCCAGGGTGCGGCCGTCGGGCGAAAGACGCGGGTTCATCAGGAAGTGCTGGGCCCGCAGGATCGATCGGACCTCGCCGCCCGGCCGCAGCGGGACCGCCACCAGGTCCCTGCGGACGCCTTCCCGGCCGGTCCCGTCGTGCGTCTCGCGTACCGCCCAGACCTCGGCGCGGCCGGGCGGCAGGTAGAGGTCGGCGTAGCGGTGCGGGCCCTCCGGGGTCAGCGGCACGGGCGTGCCCTGCCCGGAGTGGCGGTAGATCCGCTGGTCGGCCCAGTTGGTGAAGACGATCTCGCCGTCGCCGGTGGGCCGCCAGGACCGGCCGCCGTACTCGATCACCCGGTTGCGGGCGTTCCAGCCCGGCGGCAGGACGTCCCTGGTCCGCCCGTCAGGGCCACGGCGGACCACACAGCGGCGCCCGCCCTCGTGCGGGCGGGGTTCGTCCCACCAGACCTCGCCGCCGTGGATCTCCACCCATTGCGGGCGGTCGTCCACGCGGGCGACGTCGGCGGGGCTGATGGAGGACAGCGTGGCAGGCTCGGACATGGTCACCAGTTACCGTCGGAAGGGGGCAGGGGGACCTCCGGCGGATGCACGACGTAGACGATTCCCCCGCTGGAGCCGCGCAGCCACACGTTCTCGAACGCGGACCGCGGATAGACCCGCCGCACCGTCTCGTCGTGCGGGGCGGCGGGATCGTTGGCGACGACGTCGCCGTCGCCGGTGAAGCCGGTCACGACCATCAGGTGGCCGCTGGTGGAGTAGCCGGAGCCGGGCAGCTCGTGCTCCTTGAACGACTGGGAGGTGATCACCGGGATGCCGGCCGCGATCAGGCGGGCCAGCTCGGCCATCGAGCGCAGCCGGGTGACGAAGCCCGCCATGCCGTACCGGCAGGCGTAGGCGACGCCGAACGGCCAGTTGCCGGTGCCCTGGTAGCTGTGGTCGTACATGTGCCTGGCGGCGTGGTCCACGGCGGGGCACGGGTCGCCCGGCCGCACCCACGCCAGCTCCTCGGGGCCGGGGCCGCGCCCCCAGTACTCCAGCACCATCGTCACGGCGGCCGGGCTGCACCAGGAGTCGCCGCCGCCGTCCCACTGCGGGTAGTGGCCGGCGTGCACCTTCTGCGAGCGCCGGGGGACCGCCAGCTCCACGCCCCGCACGCCGTCCGGGCAAGGTCCGGTCGTGCGCGCGCCGCGCGGCCGTACGGCGGAGGCCATCACCCCGGCCGCCGTCACGGCCGCCTCGCCCTCGCCGTGCAGCGTCAGGCGCAGCCGGAACGCCACCCACGGCCGCCGCGCCACCAGCGTGTCCACGGCCACGTCGGCGTCCTCGTCACCCTGGCCGGGCAGCGAGGTACGGTGGATGGTCTCCTCGCCGTGCGCCCACCGGCCCATGACGTACCACTTGGTGAGCCCGCCGCCGGCCGTCCTGCCGCGCAGCTCGACCGTGAGCCAGGTGCCGGGCGGGGTCACCGCGGACCAGGAGGGCACCAGCTCGGTCGCGGGAAAGCCGATCTCCCGCTCCTCCGACTCCCAGCGCCGGAAGGGGTGGGCCGCGCCGCCGTTGCCGAACGGATCGAGGTACTCGGCGGTCCCCACCGTGCTCGGCAGCACGGCGGGGAAGCGGTGCAGCACGACGCGGCTCAGATCGGCAGGCAACAGGGTGACCACCCCGCCGATTGTGGTTTCGTGCTGTTCGTGGCACATCGGATGGTTTACGTATCCACCCCCGGACCTGCCGGAATCATCGCCTGGTCAGCCATCCGGTGTAGACCGACCCGAAGCCGATGCCGTCGGTCCAGTGGTAGCCGAGCCGGTCGCCCTTCCTGGTCAGCGTCAGGGTGCCCGGGACGCGCTGGCCGGCGTCGGTCAGCGACACGGTGACGGCCGAGCGGGTGGACCCGAGGGCGGTGAGCCCGCCGGTGCAACCGGTGTCGGCCTCCGTCCACTTCCCGACGGCATTGCCCGACTCCAGGGGCACCTGCACGTCGTGCTCGCGCAGGCCGAGGGTGATGTTGGGGACGATGCGCCCGCCCCAGGTGCCCTCGACGGCGTCGGGGATCTCGGCCGGGCCGGTGACGCGCTCGCCCGGCACACCGGTCTGGGGCTCGCCGGCCTCGGTGCTCTCCTGCCGGGACGGTTCGGCGATCGGGGTGGACCACGCGCGGGCCGTCCGGGCCGAGCAGCACGTTGGCGGGCTTGAAGTCGCGGTGGACGACCCCGGCGGCGTGTACCGCGGCCAGCGCGGTGGCCGTGCCCACCGCCAGCCGTTCGAGGTCGCCGTCGCGCAGCGGGTCGCGCTCGGCGACCCGCCGGTCCAGCGCGGGGCCCGCGACGTACTCGCTCACCAGGTACGGCTGCCGCCCGCCCACGTCAGCAGCCGCGCCGTGCAGAAGGACGCGACGCTGGACAACGCCGCCGGTTCCCGGGCGAGGCGGGCGCGCGACTCCGGATCGACCCGGCTGAGCAGTTTGACCGCGACCTCCCGGCCGGACGGGTCGTGCGCGAGGTATACGACGCCCTGGCCGCCCTCGCCCGACCGTCCGGCCAGCCGGAACTCGCCGAGGGACGGCGGATCGTCTGGGGTGAGGGGGACTGGCGTGCGGCATACGTTACCGATGGTGCTGGTTCGATGCCCGCACGCGGGCGGGCCGGCCGGGAGTACCGTCGAAAGCGTGCGGAGCATCGACCCGGCCGATCTCATGACCGAGCTGCCCGGCCGGACGCCGGCCTCGGCGGTGCGGGGCCGCGTGTGTCCATCGGGTTCGGTATGAGCCCGGTATAGCTTTCTTCGGGAAACATCGATGCAGAGGGCCGAAAAGGGTTACGCTGAGTTGTTCCTCAATCGCATATGGAGACCCCCGTGCCCATCGATCTCGTGTCTCGTAAGGAATGGGGCGCCCGCAAGGCCCGCGGCTCGTATACCGCGCTGAGCTCCACCAAGGGCGTCAAGGTCCACTACACCGGAGGCCGTGTCGACCCCGCCATCGTCGACGATCACGATAAGTGCACCGGCGTGGTGCGTTCCATCCAAAAGCAGCATATGGACGGCAATGGATGGATGGATATCGGCTACAGCATGGTGGCCTGCCCGCACCGCAAGGTGTTCGTCGGGCGCGGCCCCGGGCACCTGCCCGCGGCCAACGGGCCCGGGCTCAACTCCGGCCACTACGCGGTGCTCGGCCTGGTCGGCAGCTCCGGGCTGGTGACGCCGCCCGACGGCATGCTGCACGCCATCCTCGACGCCATCGACCACCTGCGCGACAAGGGCGGCGCGGGCAAGGAGATCAAGGGGCACCGCGACGGCTACGCCACCAGCTGCCCCGGTGACAAGCTGTACGCCTGGGTCAAGAAGGGCGCGCCGCGCCCCGGTTCGGGCGGCGAGCCCGATCCGCCGGACGAGAAGGCCCCGCCGTGGCAGGGACGGGTGCTGAAGTACCCGCCGATCATGCGCGGTGACGACGTCCGCACCTGGCAGGCCCGGATGCGCGCGCGCGGCTGGAGCCTCGACGTGGACGGCGCCTACGGACCGCGTTCCCGCGAGGTCTGCGAGTCCTTCCAGCGCGAGAAGGACCTCTCGGCCACCGGTGCCGTCGACAAGGCGACCTGGGTCGCCGCCTGGGAGAAGCCCATCACCTGAGGGCGGCCACCAGGGCGACCGGGGCCGCGACCCCTGCCCGGCCCGTGGCGCACCCCTGCCC
>NZ_POUA01000217.1 GCF_003236385.1 Spongiactinospora gelatinilytica | reverse complement strand
GGGAACATGAGGTCGAGAGGGGTACTGCCGCAGAGGTGAGGGGAGAGCGGGTTGTCCACCGACGAGGTCCTGCCTACAAATCCCGTCCCTGGCAAGGTGTCGTCCGTGGGTTCTGGGTTTGGGGAGTCGTTGCCTTCCGGGCCGGAGTTCGTGGCGGATCCCTATGGTTTCTACGCTGAGTTGCGTCGTTCGCGGCCCGTTCATTTCGTGCGGTTCCGCAACGGCCTCTATGCCTGGCTCATCACCCGCTACGCGGATGCGCGGCTGGTGCTTTCCGACCCCCGTTTCAGCAAGGACCCCGGCCATGCGCCTTCCGACTGGCGGGAGGCCGGGCGGGGGAAGCCGCTTGAGGATCGTTCGGGATTGGGGGCGCATCTGCTGACGTTCGATCCGCCTGAGCACACTCGGTTGCGGGGCGTGGTTGCCGGGTTCTTTCAGCGGCGCAGGCTGGCGGCGAAACTCGGCGGTGTCATCGAGGAGACCGTGGAAATGCTGTTGGCGCGGATGGCCACGGCCGATGAGGTTGATCTGATAGAGCGGTTCGCCGCGCCCATGCAGGCCACGGTGATCTGCGAAATGCTCGGGATTCCGGCCGCGCATCGCGCGGACTTCGGGCGGTGGTGCGATGATGTCGTGATCTCTCGTGGGACCGGCGGTGAAGCGCGCGTCGCGGCCATGGGCAAGCTGGTGGAGTACATCACCGGCATCGTGGAGGAGAAGGCCGCGGCGCCCGGTGACGATGTGATCAGTGCGCTGGCGGACCCGGATGGCGAGCTGACCCGGGACGAGGTCGTTCCGATGATTTTCCTACTGCTCGTGGCCGGATATGAGACCACGATCAACCTGGTCGGCAATGGAATGCTCGCGCTCATGCGAAACCCCGGGCAACTGTCGTTGCTGCGCGGCCGGCCCGACCTGCTGGAGACCGCCATTGAGGAACTGCTGCGTTATGACAGCGTCACCGAGTTCTCCACCTGGCGGTTCACGCTGGAGCCGGTGCGGATCGCCGATACCGTGATTCCCGCGGGGCAGCCGGTGCTCGTCGCCCTGGCCGCCGCCAATCGTGACCCGGACGCGTTCGCCGACCCCGACCGGCTCGACCTCCAGCGTGCCGACAACGCCCACCTGAGTTTCGGGCACGGCGTCCATTACTGCGTCGGCGCGGCCCTGGCCCGATTGGAAGGGCGGATCGCCATCGGCGGGCTGATCCGGGCGTTTCCCGAAATGGCGCTCGCCGTCCGCCCGGAGGAACTGGAGTGGAAGTCGAGCCTGACGGTCCGGGGCCCGGTACGGCTGCCGGTTCGCCTTCGATCCCGCTGAGAAGACCTGCTGAAGAAGACCCGACGATCAGGCGTACTGCGCCGTGAATTCGGCCGAGGGCGGGATCGGCGTGATGACGTCGATGAGCACGTCGTCGGGGTCGGCGACCATGAAATGCCGCTGGCCGAAGTCCTCACTGCGCAGCGGCAGTTTCGGTTCCAGGCCCGCGCAGAGGACCAGGCGTTCCCATTCGGCGTCCACATCCACGACCTCGAAGTTCAGCAGCAGGCCCTGCGCCGGCCGCCGGTATCCCTCGGGGATGGTGGGGTGGGTGTGGTCGAGCAGCGCCAGCTCGTAGGCGGGGTCGCCGGGGCGGCGCAGGCTCACGTACCAGTCCGCCTCGAAGGTCGGCTCGAAGCCGAACAGGCCCGTGTAGAAGTCGCGTGACTCCGCGATGGCGCGCGTGCAGATCACTGGATAGAAGCCGGTCAGTCGCATGGTTGCTTCGTCCCCCTGTCACACATTCACATACCGTCGGTATGTCACGCTACCGTAGGAACATACCATTGGTATGTCAACCGAGGCGGCACGGCAGGCAGGCAGGCGATCATGGGACCCACGAGCCGGGCACACCAGCGTGAGCAGACGATCCGCACGCTGGTCACCGAGGCCAGGCGGCTCTTCGCCGGACGCGGGTACGGCGCGGTCGGGCTGGCCGAGATCGTCGCCGCCGCCGGGGTGACCAAGGGCGCGCTCTACCACCACTTCGACGGCAAGGCGGGGCTGTTCCGCGCCGTCCTGGAACAGGTCCAGCAGGAGGTGGCCGCGCGGGTCGCGGCGGCGGCGGAGCGGCACGACGACCCGTGGGAGCGGTTGACGGCGGGTTGCCGGGCCTTCCTGGCCGCCGGTTCGGATCCGGAGGTCCAGCAGATCATGCTGGTGGACGGCCCGGCCGTGCTGGGGTGGAGCGAGTGGCGGGCGATGGACGAGGCGGCCTCCGCCCGGCACCTGGCCGAGGCCCTACAGGGGCTCATCGACGACGGCACCATCGCCTTCCAGCGCGTCGAACCCCTCACTCACCTGCTGTCCGGCGCGATGAACGAGGCCGTACTGTGGCTCGCCCGCCCCGGCCCGGACGGCGACCACCCAGACCACCCAGACCACCCAGATCATCCAGACCACCCAGACCACCCAGATCATCCAGACCACCCACGCGACCTCGCCGACACCATGGCCGCGCTGACCCGAATGCTGGAGTCCCTGCGTAGCTGACCTCGGTCAGGGGGCGAGCACTCCGGCTCCGGCGAGGGATTCGGTGGGCGCGGGGCCGTCGGCCGCGCCCGGCTCAGGGCGCCAGAGGGCAGGGCTGACCAGGCCGGGCGGCAGCAGCTCGAAGCCGGTGAACAGCTTCTCGATCTCCTGCCGGGTACGGGCGGTGACCGGGGTGGCGGTCCGCCGGTAGACGGACGTGCCGGTGGTGACCTCGTCGGCGGGCATGGTGTCGGTACAGGCGTGCGTCAGTACGAACCACGACCCGGGGGCGCACGCGTCGCGCAGGGTCGCGACGATCCGCAAGGGGTCGTCGTCCCGCCCGATGAAGTGCATGACCGCCACGGCCAGGATCGCCACCGGACGGCCGAAGTCCAGCAGGTCACGGACCTGCGGGTGGTCGAGAACGGCGGCCGGGTCGCGGAGGTCGCCGGGTACGGTCGCCATCCCCTCGCCGCGCAGCGACTCATTGCCGTTCGCGATGACGTGCGGATCGTTGTCGACGTAGACGACGCGCGCGGCGGGCCGGGACCGGCGGGCGACCTCGTGGGTGTTGGGGGCGAGCGGCAGCCCGCACCCGATGTCCAGGAACTGGTCCACTCCGGCCTCCGCCGCGTGCCGTACGGCGCGCAGCCCGAACGCCCGGTTGGCGACCGCCGCCTGACGGACGGTGGGGTACTTGGACTCCAGCAGCGCGGCGGCGGCGCGATCGGCGGCGAAGTTGGTGTCGCCGCCGAGTAACGCGTTATAGATCCGCGCCGCGCTCGCCTGGTGGCCGTCGTCGGGGGCTTCGGTCACGGGGCTCGTCCGTTCTGTTGGTGGCCGGGGGAAGCGCCACCATGCTACTCAGCGGGTCGGTCGTCGCCGGTGGTGATGATCAGGCGGTAGTTGGCGGAGGAGCCGTTCGCGCGGAAGGTGATCACGTACAGGCCCGCCGCGGCCGAGGGCGAGGCGTAGAACACGACGTAGATGGGGTTGGGGTTGGACAGGCCGACCGTCACCCCGGGCGGGGCGCCGGAGACGCTGATGAGGTCCACCGGCTCGTCGGAGTGCAGGATCGTTTTTGTCGAGCCGCCCGGCGAGACGGTGCCCGAGGTGGGGGTGAGCGAGATTCCGAGGTGCGCGGGGGCGGGGGCGGCCGTCGCCGCGTCGGCGGTCGTGGTGGTGAGGCCCAGGCCGAGTACCAAGGCCGCGATCGTGGCCACATTGTGGAGAACTCGCATGTCAGGTACCTCCGTTGGCACCGAATGTGCGTTCGGACGCACTCACGATGACACCGGGCGACGGCCCCGCCTACCCCACGATTGCCCCATAACCGGCGGCTATGGCGGCCCTTCGAGCGGCCCTTCGAGCAACCTTGTCCACGTTGTTGACGATGCTCTGGGGCGGCGACTAACATCGTCTCTACCGAAGACGACGAAAGAAAAGGTGCGCCATGACCGAGTCCTACCTCGGCGTGCTCGGGATCGCCGACGCGCTCGGGGTGAGCCGGCATGCGGTGCACAAATGGCGCTCGCGCTATCCGGGCGATTCGAGCCACCCGTTCCCCGAGCCCGACGTCGAGGTGGACGGGGCGCCCGGCTGGCGGCCCGGGCGGCTTGACGAGATCGTCCAGTGGCGCAACGGCCTGCCCGGACGCGGTACGGGCGGCGGCCGACCCACCGCCGCACGCCAGGAATACCTGCGGGCGGCGGCAGAACGCGGCCTGGAGCGTGATGAGGCGATCCGCGCGCTGGTCACGTTCACCGAAGAGTTCCCGGAAATGACCGAACCGGAGATCTGTGCCTGGCTGATCGACCACTGGCGCAGGTAGCACTCACGTAGCACTCACTTCAGTACCAGAACCGAAGGCGATGACGCATGCCCGAAATCGGCGGAGAGACCGCACCGGGATTTGAAAGAGTGCGGGAGGCGTTCGCGGCCAATCTGGCCGGCGGACAGGAGATCGGCGCCGCCGTCGGCGTCTACCTGCACGGCGAGAAGGTCGTGGACCTGTGGGGCGGCGTGGCCGACCCCGGTACCGGCCGGCGCTGGGAGCGCGACACCCTCGCGGTCGTGTTCTCCACCACCAAGGGGGTCACGGCCGCCTGCGCGCACCTGCTGGCGCAGCGCGGCGAACTCGATCTCGACGCGCCGGTGGCGGAGTACTGGCCGGAGTTCGCGGCGAACGGCAAGGAGCGCATCCCGGTCCGGTGGCTGCTCACCCATCAGGCCGGGCTGCCGGTGATCGACCGGCCGATCACCCCGGCGCAGGCGCTGACCTGGGAACCGATGGTGACCGCGCTGGCCGCGCAGCGCCCGGTCTGGGAGCCGGGCACCGCGCACGGGTACCACGCGCACACGTACGGCTGGCTGGTCGGCGAGGTCGTGCGCCGGGTGAGCGGGCGCAGCGTCGGCGCCTTCCTCGCCGAGGAGATCGCCGCCCCGCTCGGCCTGGACCTGTGGATCGGGCTGCCCGAATCGGAACAACACCGGGTCGCCCGGATCGTCGTGCCGCCGCCCGCCCCCGGCGGGCAGGCCGCGATCGACCTGGACTCCGTCCCGGAGCCGGCCCGCGAGATGATCGCGGCCTTCACCGACCCGGCATCGCTGAGCATGCGGGCCATGTCCGTGGTCACGCCCATGCTGAACCACGACGACCCCGCCGAGCAGCGGGCCGAGTTCCCCGCCACCAACGGCATCTGCACCGCCCGCGCCCTGGCCCGCTGCTACGCGGCGCTGATCGGCGAGGTGGACGGGCACCGCATCCTCACCCCCGAGACCCTGGCGGCGGCGACCGCCCTCCAGGTCAGCGGCAAGGACGAGATCCTGCGTACGCCGGTCCGGATCGCCACCGGTCTCGGCCTGCCGATGCCCGGCCTGTTCTGGCACAGCCCGACCGCCTTCGGGTTCGGCGGGTACGGCGGGTCACTCGGCTTCGCCGACCCGGCGACGGGGCTCGCCTTCGGGTACGTCATGAACCACATCCAGGAGGGTGTGCCGGACGCTCGCGCCGCCGGCCTCCTGGCCGCCGTCCAGCAGGCGATCAAGGCGCACGCGTAGGTACAGGCACAGGCACAGGCCTAGCGGTTGCCATCGCCGCCCCGGCCTGTCAATACCCGGCTGCCTGATAATAAATCGACAGTATTCTCACCTGGTGGCCTGCTTTTTCGCATGATGCGAATCAGATCCGCCTTCGCGGATACTGGGCGATTCATACCGAATGCTGAGAACGGGGTTGACGAAGATCGGGGCCCAAGTAAAACTCTGAGCATGGGGTTAACGCAGATATGGCGCAAAGAATGGACGGCGGGCTGGACGACGCTCGCACCCTTCAAACTGTACGGCGGATATTATCTGCTGTCGTACAAGAGCGGGGCGGGAAACGCCGATCTCAGCAGGTTCCGCAAGGACGGCGAGTACGACGGGGTGTGGCAGGCGGGGTGGACGACGGGCTGGTCGACGCTCGCCCCGTTCGAGCTGTACGGCGAGTACTACCTGCTCTCCTACAAGTCCGGGGCGGGAAACGCGGACCTCAGCAAGTGGGGTAAGGACGGGTCCTACAGCGGCGTATGGCAGCACACCTGGACCACCGGCTGGACGACGCTTACCCCGTTCGAGCTGTACGGCGAGTATTACCTGCTGTCCTATAAGGACGGTTCGGGCGAGGCCAGCCTGGACAAGTTCGGTAAGGACGGCTCCTACGCCAATGTGTGGCGGCACGGGTGGTCAACGGGCTGGACGACCCTCGCCCCCTTCGAGCTGTACGGCGAGTACTACCTGCTCTCCTACAAGAGCGGGACGGGCGAGGCCAGCCTTGACAAATTCGGTAAGGACGGCTCCTACAGCAATGTGTGGAAGCAGAGCTGGACGACCGGCTGGACGAACGTCGTCCCGTTCCGGGCGGACGGCGAGTACTACCTGCTGTCCTACAAGAACGGCTCGGGCGAGGCGGACCTGAGCAAGTTCCACAAGGACGGCTCCTGGAGCGGCGTCTGGCAACAGGGCTGGACGACCGGCTGGACCACCCTCACCCCGTTCGAGCTGTACGGCGAGTCCTACCTGCTCTCCTACAAGAAGGACGCTGGAACGGCCGAGCTGGACCGCTTCGACTTCTGACCCGTGCCCCTGTGTCCCTGTGTCCAAGGACCCGGACGAGCCTTCAGCGCCTTCAGCGGCCGGCCGGGTCCTTGGCGGTGAACAGGTAGTTGCGGTGGGCCGGGGACAGGCCGGGGACCTTCTGCCAGGTGCCGTTGCGCCAGGCGCGCATGGCGTAGCCGTGGTCGGCGAGCCAGGACAGCAGGTCGCCGGTGTGGGTGCCGTAGCGGGACAGGTGGCGCTGCTCGACCTCAAGGAGCAGGGCGGGGGCGCAGCGCTCGATGAGGGCGGCGCCGCCTACCAAAACCTGGAGCTCTCGGCCTTCCACATCGATCTTAATGAAATCCACCTGGCCGATGCCGGCGCTTTCGCACAACCCGTCGAGCGTGCGCATCGCCACCACGACCTCGATATGTTCGTCGAACTCGCGATTTTGGCCGAGCCCGAATGCGCCGGAAACGACGAATGAACGTCCGGTGACCATTCGGCCATTCCGCAGCGGCACGCTCATCACCGATTTTCCCTCCGTTTCGCCGAGGGCCAGCGCGTGCCTGACGACATTCGGGTGGTCGCGCAGGCCGAGGAGCCGGGAGGGCACGGCATGCGCGAAGACAAGCGGCTCCACACTGTGTACCACGCCGCCGGGGCCGACCGCACGGGCGAGTTCGGCCGTGTAGAGACCGGCGGCCGCGCCCACGTCAACGCAGGTGCCGCCCGGTCCGGTAAGGCTTCGCACACCGAGCAGTTCGCTTTCCAGCCACGGCGTGAACCGGGCCAGCGAACGCACGCCCAGGCTCACCGCGGCGGCCTTCACCTGGAAAAGCTCAGGGGCGCCCTGGCGTGGTCCTGATTTATCCGATCCCTCCTTCGACGAAGGCATGCCGATACCCTCCTTCACACCCTCTCCGCACCACCAGAAAATAACCGCCAGCGCCGCTCCGCGTCGTCCCCCACAGGCGGGATGAATCGGCTGGCTCGAACGCGCCACCCGCTTCTCACGGTGGCTCTGCGGAGCTACGCCACTGCCCGTCTCCGAGCCTGGCCGGTAATGTGTCGTGGGTCGATTTGTTTTCGCGAGGGAGCGTGATGAGTGCGCCCGCGATCAGAACAATCGGGTTGACCAGGCGGTTCGGCGAGGTCTCCGCGCTGGACGGAGTGGACATGGAGGTCGCCGCGGGCTCGGTGCTCGCGCTGCTCGGCCACAACGGCGCGGGCAAGACCACGCTCGTCGACATCCTGGCCACGCTGCTGCCCCCGAGCGGCGGCCGGGCCGAGGTGGCGGGCCTGGACGTCGTACGGCACGCCGCGCGCGTCCGCCGCCGGATCGGGCTGATCAGGCAGGACACGGCGGTCGATCAGGCGCTCAGCGGGCCGGCGAACCTGGAGTTCGTGGCCCGGCTGCTGGGCGCGGGCCGGCGGCGGGCCCGGGAGCGGGCCGCGGAGCTGATCCGGCTGTTCGGCCTGCGCGAGGCGGCGGAACGCCCGGTACGCACCTATTCGGGCGGCATGCGCCGGCGACTCGATCTCGCGGTCGGCGTCGTCGGCCGTCCGGCCGTGCTGTTCCTGGACGAACCGACCACCGGTTTGGACCCGGCGGGCCGGATGTCGCTGTGGGAGACCATCGGCCGGCTGGCCGCGGAGGGCACGACCGTGCTGCTCACCACCCAGTACCTGGAGGAGGCCGACCGGCTCGCCGACCACATCGTGGTGCTGGCGTCCGGCCGGGTGGTCGCCTCGGGGACGGCGGCGCGGCTCAAGGCCGCCGTCGGCGACCGATGCGCGCACGTCACCCTGGCCGGGCCGGAGGACGTCGCCGCCGCCGCGGCGGCGCTGCGGGCGGGCGGGTACGCCCCGGTGCCCGACCCCGCCCGCCGTACGGTGACCGTGCCGATGGCCGCCGCCGCCGACGTGCCCGCGGTGGTCCGCCTGCTGGACGGCACCGACATCACCGAACTGAACCTCACCGGACCCACCCTGGACGACGTCTACCTCGCACTGACCCAACGAGAGGAGAGCCGGGTATGACAGCGGTCGCCCAGGTGGAGCAGTGGTCGCACCCGGGGTCGTTCACCCAGCTCCGGCTGCTCACCGCGCGCCAGCTCCGGCACGCCTTCGCCGACCGCAGGGCGGTCGTGCTCAACCTGGTGCAGCCGCTGGTCATGCTGACCCTGTTCGGGCAGATCTTCGGCAGCATCGCCGGGCCCGGCGCGCTGCCCGGCGGGGTCCGGTACCTGGACTACCTGATGCCCGCGCTGCTGGTCACCACCGGCATCGGGGCCGCCCAGCACGCCGGGATCGTGCTGGTCAGGGAGATGGGCACGGGCATGACGGCACGGCTGCGGTCGCTGCCGGTGAACCTGCGCCTGGTGCTGGTGGCCAGGGCGGTGACGGATCTGACGCGGGCCGCGCTGCAACTGCTGGTCCTGCTGGCCTGCGGGGCGGCGCTGTTCGGGTTCGTACCGTCCGGGGGCGTGCCCGGGATGGTCGGGGCCCTGGTGCTCGCGCTCGCCGTCATCTGGTCGCTGATCTGGGTCTTTCTGCTGATCGCCGCCTGGCTGCGCAGCCTGGAGGTGCTGACCGGCATCGCGTTCTTGGTGACGTATCCGCTGATGTTCGCATCCAGCGCGTTCGTCCCGGTGGAGAAGCTGCCCGGCTGGCTCCGGGCGGTCGCCACGCTGAACCCGGTCACGTACGCGATCGACGCCGCGCGGGACCTGACCATCGGCGGTGGCTCGGCGGCGTCGCCGGCCGTCGGGCTGGCCGCCACCGCACCGCTCGGCGTGGCGGCCATGCTGGCGGCCTTCCGCGCCTTCCGCCGCCCCCTCAGCCGCTAGAACCGCCCTCTCAGCCGCTAAAAGCCACGGGCCGCGCGGTGGATGCGGGGCGCGATGGCGATCTCCGCGTTGACGCCCTTCTCGATCACCGCGAGGTTGTGATAGACGTGCAGCCCGGCCGTATCCGCCCCCACGGAATCCTCATCGCCCTCGCCCCACTCGCGGTGGTGAATCCGGTCGATGAGGCTTTTGAGCAGTGCCACGGACGTACCGGGCGCGCCCGGGTCGGTCCCGTCGCCGCCGTACCCCGGGCAGTACGACGACCACAGGTCCTCGATCGCGTAGCAGCCCCCGGCCCGCACATGCGGAAACAGCTCCTCGAACGCGGTCAGCACGTGCTCGCCGACATGGCTGCCGTCGTCGATGACCACGTCGAACGGCCCGTACCTGGCCGCCAGCGCGCGCAGCCGCCCCCGGTCGGCCTGCGAGCCGACGAGCGTGGTGAGCCGGGGCGCGTCCAGCCCGCCCTTGGCCGCGACGTCCAGCCCGAAGATCAGGCCCCGGCCGAAGTACCGGCGCCACACCCGCAGCGACTCGCCGCCCGCGTCCGGATCGTCGTAGCCGCCGATGCCGATCTCCAGCACCCGCACCGCGCGCTCGCGCAGCCCGCGGAAGTGGAGGTCGTAGTGCGGCGCGAACCAGTGGACCAGTCCCCACTTGTCGCAGTCCGCGGCGACCGTGAGTTCCTCCAGGTCAGGGCGGCGGGTGCGGGTGGCGAGCACGGTGTCCACCGCCCGCCGTACCGCGGACTTCAGCTCGTGCGGCGCGATGCCGTCCGCCGCGATGATCTCGGGCCAGGCGGCCTCGTCGATCGCGACCTCGCACCAGCCCGCGCGGCGCGCGGCACCCGGGCCGAACAGGCCGCGGGCGGTCTCCTCCAGCCGCGCGGTGAGGGTCGCCGCCACCGGTACCGCCCCGGCGGGCTCGACCACAACCCCCCGGTACGGCACGCAGCGCAGCACTCGGCTCCACCGCTTGCCCTCGTGCAGCAGGTCCAGCCGCAGCCCGACCTCGTGCCCGTGGGCGGGCACGCCGCAGCGGAAGGCCATCTCGTCGGCGAGCAGCGCGGCGACCTCCCCGGCCCCGGCCCGCTCGATGGTGCCGGTGAGCGCCGCAGGGTCGCCGTCGGCCACCGCGATCAGCGCCGCGGCCAGCTCGGTGGCCTGGTGCGCGTCCATCATGCCTGCCGCCTCACAGCATCGGGTCGGTGACGTCGAGCCGGAACTCCCCGGTCCCGAACAGCACGAAGGCCCGCTCGGGATCGTTGGCCGCGTGCGCGCGGCCCGCGTGTACGTCGCGCCAGGCGCGCTCGATGGCGTTGCCGCTGCGCAGCGACCGGCCGCCGGAGTTCTCGAACAGCAGCTCCATCGCGTAGACCGCGCGCTCGGTGGCCCGCACCTGGTCGCGGCGGAGCCGCCTGCGCAGGTCCATCGGGATCGGCCGGCCCGCCTCGGCCAGCAGGTACGCCTCGTCGATGTTGCGCATGAGCTGGAGCCAGCCCGCGTCGATCTCGCTGGCCGCCCGGGCCACGCGGATGTGCGCGAACGGGTCCAGCGCGACCCGCTGCCCGCCGTAGGAGACCCTGACCCGCTTGCGCATCATCGCGACATGGGCCTGGTAGCCGCCCTGCGCGATGCCGAGCAACGGCGTGGAGATCGTGGTGCTGAGGATCGCCGGGAAGGGCAGCCGGTACAGCGGCGAGTCGTTCAGCTCCTGGCCCGGCCCGCGTACGTCCGACAGTTCCCGCCAGCTCAGCGTCCGGTGCGCGGGGACGTACGCGTCCTCCACCACGACGTCGTCGCTGCCGGTGCCGCGCAGGCCGACGGCGTCCCAGACGTTCTCCACCGAGTAGTCGGCGGCGGGCAGCAGGAACGTCAGCCGGTCGGTCTGCCTGCCGTCCTCGTCGCGCGTCGAACCGCCGAGCAGTACCCACTGGCAATGCCGGACGCCCGAACAGAAACTCCACCGGCCGGACAGGCGATAGCCGCCCTCGGCGGGCGTGACCGTGCCGGTGGGGGCGTAGGAGGAGGCCATCAGCGCGTCGCCGTCGCCGTCCCACACGTCGTGCTGGGCCTGCGGCGGGAACAGCGCGAGCTGCCATGGGTGTACGCCGAGCACCGCGCTGACCCACGCGGTCGAACCGCAGACGCCGCCGAGTTCCCTGACGCACTCGTAGAAGTCGCGCGGGTGGCACTCCAGCCCGCCGAAGGCGGCCGGCTTCAGCATGTCGAACAGCCGGGACTCGACCAGGTCCTTGATGGTCGCGGCGGGGATGTCGGCCTGGCTCTCGGCCTGGGCGACGCGTTCGGCTAGGCGGGGCTTGAGTTCGGTGATGGTGTCGATGACGGCCATGATTCGTCCTGGTTGTCGGTGTCGTTTAGGTGGGTGAGTTCGGCGGCGACCTCGGCGGCCTCGGGGTGATCGAGGCCGGACAGCAGGCGGTGCGCCTCGCGCAGCGCGTCCCCGGCCGCGGGCAGGTCGCCGAGGTGGCGGCGGGAGGCGGCGATCCGGCGCAGGGCCAGCGAACGGTAGTAGGCGTTGCCGCCGGCGGCCTCGATGACCTCGATGGCCCGCTGGTAGTGCGCGACGGCGTCCTCGTGCCGGTCCAGGTCGGCGGAGGCCCTGCCGCAGGTGTGGTGCCCGGCCGCCGTGCCCTGGGGGTTGTCCAGCGCCTCGAACAGGGTGATGGCGGCGCTCGCGTGGGCGAGGGCGTCGCGTGGCTCGCCGCGCAGCGCGCACAGCCGGGCCAGCGAGGTGAGCGCGCTCGCGCGTCCGTCGTCGTCTTCGGCCTGCTCGAACGCCGTCAGCGAGGTCCGGGCGTGGGCGGTGGCCTCGGGGAGCCGGCCCAGGCGTTCCAGGGCGTAGCTCAGGGACAGGTGGGTGTGGGCCAGGCCGTACCGGTCGCCGGCGGCGGCGAACGACTCCAGCGCGGCGGACGCCGACTTGATGGCGTCCTCGTGGTGGCCGAGCCTGAGCCGGCAGCGGCACAGGTTGCGCAGCAGCCGCCGTTCGGCGTCGTCGTCGCCGAGGGCCCGGGCCTGGGGGATGGCCAGCTCGGTCGTCCACAGCCAGTCGTGCCAGTGTTGCCGCTCGGCGAAGTACGTGGTCAGGGCCCAGGTGAGCTGCCAGGCGTGGACGGAGGGGCCGGACTCGGCGGCCCGTACGATCACGCGCAGCAGTTCCTCGTAGTTCGCGTCCAGCCAGGCCAGGGCCGCCGCCGCGGTGCGGAAGGAAAGCGCGTCCTCGCTGGTCACGGCCTGTCCGGGGGCCAGCGTCCGCCGCCCGGGCGCGAGCGCCCGATCCGCCGCCAACGCGGTCGCGGTCAAGAACGCCGCTTTCAGGTCGTCGTGAGGGGGGCGGCCCATGGGACTCCTCCCTTTTCGTCCGCGGTCGCGAGGGTGACGCAGGTCAGGGTGTGGACGAGGGTGGCATGGCAGGTGCGGGAGAGGCGCAGGGCGTCGGGCTGTCT
>NZ_POUA01000216.1 GCF_003236385.1 Spongiactinospora gelatinilytica | reverse complement strand
GCACATGAGTGTGAGGCCCACCCGCCGGCCCGTGGCGTCGTAGCCGAACCGCTCCTTGCGTCCCCCCGTCCGGTACTCCGCCCGGTAGATCTCGGCACCGGGCATGAAGTTGCCGTAGACGCCCGGCCCGGTGGGGGTGGGCGAGGACAACGTGCCGTACCACACGTAGTCCACCGGGGAGGCGGCGCGGACCGGGATGACGATCGCGGCCACCAGGGCGAGCCCGGCCATCAGCAGGCCGCCCGTGGTGCGGGTCCTGCGCCTGCGGATGTCGCGGACCCGGCGGTGGACGTCCGCGAGGGTGACGGCACGGGGCGGCGGCTCGTCGTCGGCCTGGAGCAGTGCCCGCAGTTCGGACTCGTCCATCGGATCAGCCCTCCCCCAGCACGGCGGCGCGCGCCGCGGGATCGATTCTGAGCTTGGCCAGCGCCCGGCTGGCCTGGCTGCGAACGGTGGGCACCGAGCAGCCGAGGATCGCGGCGATCTCGGGGTCCGACAGGTCCGCGTAGTAGCGCAGCACGATCACCGCGCGCTGCTTGACCGGCAGGGCCGCGAGCGCCTGCCGTACCGCCTCACGGGCGCCGAGCAGCACCGTGGCGTCGTCGTCCGCCGGGCGGTCGGGCAGCGCGGAGGTCGGGATCTCACCACGCCAGCGGCGGCGCCACCAGGAGGCGTAGGTGTTGGCGAGGATGCGGTAGACGTACGGGTCGGGGTTGTCGCCGACCCGCCGCCAGGCCAGCCACGCCTTGGCCAGCGCGGTCTGGAGCAGGTCCTCGGCGGTGGCCCAGTCGTGGCACAGCAGGTGGGCGGTCCGCAGCAGCCGGGCGGAGCGCTCGGCGACGTAGCGCTCGAAGTCCGCCCGATCGCGCATGCGGGCTCCTCACAGACGGGGGTGTCACCCGTATCTACGCTCCGGGCGCCTCCCGGCGTTGCACGCCGGGCCGCCCGCGATTCACCACTGCGGCGGGCGCGGCGGGCGCGGGGGATGATGCGGCGGTGGCGCGCTCAGCCCGAGATCGTGGCGGAGCGCCCGCCAGTGCTCGCGCCAGGCGGCGAACCCGCGCTGGATGGGGTCGGCCCGCGAGTCGCCGATGATCTTCACGTCGCCCATGACCGCGTACGCCTTCACCCGGACGACCGGCGCGTTCACCCCGGAGGGGGCCTCCATGACATCGACCCGCTTCTCGCCCATGACCGCGAGCCCTTCGAGGTCGACCGCCACGCCGTCCGGCACGATGATCTTGACGTCGCCCATCACCGAGGTGGCGACGATGTCCACCATGTCGCCGCGCACCTCCGCCTCGCGCAGGTCGAGCACGACGTCGCCCAGCACCGCGAGCGCGCCGACCTGCTGGTCGATGCGCCACTTGCCGCGCCGCTTGGTCTCGCCCAGCACCGAGACGAACCAGCGGCGCCTGGGCCCCTGCGGTTGGGCCGGAAGCGGGGCCTGCTGCCCGGCGGCGGGCAGGTCCGACATGATCGCGTCGAGTTCGGCCCTGGTGGTGGCCGTGTAGGCGGCCTCGGTGCGCTCGGTCAGCTCCCCGAGCGTCAGCCTGCCCTCCACGGAGGCGGTCTTCAACCGGTCGACCACGGCTTCCCGTTCGGCGTCCGAGGCCCGCATCGCATCGCTCACGCCTTCAATGTACGGTGCGCGACGGCCGCCTCCCTTCCTCCTTTCGGAGGAATCCACTCCGAAAGGAGTACGTCACGGCCCGGACAGGGCGGGCGCGCTGAGCAGGATCTCCCGGCCGAGGTCCCGATCCCCCTCGATCTCGGCGGCGAACTCCTCCGGCCGACCGCGCCCGCTCAGCAGGAAGCAGAACTCCACCACGTCGCAGGTGATGCGGACCTGCGTGGCCGCCACGGTCTCGCCGAGGCCGAGGGCGACGTCCCACTCTCCGCCGCCCTCCCCGGTCAGGGTCACGTGCGCGGCCCGGCCGGAGCCGTCCCTGCCGGAGACCAGCATGGTCAGCGGCAGCAGCCGGACGCACAGGTCGGCGGCCGGCCGGATGTGGGCGGGCAGCGGGAGCGGCAGCGCCAGGCCGATCGCCTTGGCGGCGTCGTCGGTGTGGATCCAGGTCTCCAGCATCCTGGCCAGCACGTGGTCGGCCGCGGGGGCCGCGAAGCCGCCCTGGTCCACGATGTCGCCGTCGCCCATCGCGGACAGGCGTCCGCACAGCGCGTCGGCCTGGGCCCGCCAGTCCGCGCGGGTGAGTTCGGGCGGGCGTCCGCGCTGGTGCTCCTGTACCTCGGCGGTACGGCCGTCCGCGTCGTCCGCGGTGACCGGCGGCCCGCCCACGGGCGCGCCGACGGCGGCGGCCAGCAGGCCGTCCTTGGCCGCCAGGTGGGCGACCAGTTCCTGCACGTTCCAGCCCTCGACGACCACGGTGTCCCAGTCGGCCGGATCGGCGGAGGCGAGCAGGGCGTCCATCGCCGCGACGCGTGCCGCGTACGGCTCGGCCCAGGCCGGCACGGGCGGCATCGGCCGCCTGCGCGTCCGGGCGGCGGCCAGCAGTCCGGGCCGCGCGGGCAGCCGGACGGTGTCGGAGAGCGTGTCCAGTGCGTCCAGATAGAGTCGTTCGGTCGCCCCGTCCATGGTCAGACGGTCTCCTCGGTCAGGGCGTCGGCGAGGGTGCGCAGCCCCAACCTGATCCGCGACTTCGCCGTACCCTCGGGCAGGCCGAGTTCGTCGGCCACCTGCCTGTACGTGCGTCCCCCGAAGTAGGCCAGCTCGATGACCTCGCGCAGCGCCGCGGGCAGCCGCTGGACGGCCTGGCGCACCCGGTGCGCCTCGTCGGCGTCCAGGATCTGGTCCTCCAGGCCGGGCGGTCGCGGCTCGGTCAGCCGCGGCCCGATCACCGTGCCCTTCCTGCGCTCCTCGGCCCGGACGTGGTCCACCGACCTGCGGTGCGCGATGGTCGCCAGCCAAGTGCGCAGCGACCCCCGGGCGGGATCGTACGCGAGCGGCCGTTCCCACAAGGTGATGAAGACCTCCTGAGCGATGTCCTCCGCGACCGACCTGTCGCGGGTCACCCTGACCGCCACGCTGACGATCAGCGGCCCGAGGCGATCGTAGAGTTCCCCCAGCGCGGTCTCGTCACCGCCTACGATGCGCTGATGCAGTCGGCGGTCGTCGACCACCGCGTCCGGCGCTTCCACCAAACACCACGCTCCAGCGTCGCGGACAGTTCCGGCTGGCCCCTCACCCCACCCAAGCATGCCACTGTTCCACGGCAAAGTTCCGCCAGATTATGACCTTTGGTGACATATGGATATTTGCGGCAATAGTCCATTTCAGGAGGCCATTCACGTGACTGATGAAATCTTCAACCAGGCGTCGCAGTTGGCCGGTCACGACGTGTCCGCCGACGCCGCGCTGATGGAAGGGATCGAGCGCGAGGGAGCCGGCTGGGCGTCGGGAGAACTGCGCCGGCTCGGCACACTGGCCGGTTCGGAACGCGCCCAGGAATGGGGACGGCTGGCCAACGAGCACCCACCGGTCCTGCGCACCCATGACCGGTACGGCAATCGCATCGACGAGGTCGAGTACCACCCCGCCTGGCACGAACTGATGACCGTCGCGGTGGAGAACGGCCTGCACGCCGCGCCGTGGAACGCCGGGCGCCCCGGCGCGCACGTGGCGAGGGCCGCCAAGTTCTATGTGTGGTCCCAGGTGGAGGCCGGGCACGGCTGCCCGATCTCGATGACCTACGCCGCCGTGGCGGCGCTGCGTCACTCCCCCGAACTGGCCGCCGAGTGGGAACCGCTGCTCGCCGCACCCGCCTACGACCCCGGGCTGCGGCCCCCGGCGGGCAAGCGCGGGCTGCTGGCCGGGATGGCGATGACCGAGAAGCAGGGCGGCTCCGACGTGCGCGCCGGGACCACCAGGGCGAAACCGCTCGGTTCCGGCAGGTACGCCCTCACCGGCCACAAGTGGTTCAACTCCGCGCCCATGTGCGATCTGTTCCTGGTGCTGGCCCAGGCCGAGGAGGGCCTGTCGTGCTTCCTGCTGCCCCGGGTGCTGCCGGACGGCACGCGCAACGCGATGCGGCTCATGCGGCTGAAGGACAAGCTCGGCAACAGGTCCAACGCCTCCGCCGAGGTCGAGTACGAGGGCGCGGTCGCCTGGCTGGTCGGCGAGGCGGGCGGCGGGGTGCGGACCATCCTGGAGATGGTCAACATGACCCGGCTGGACTGCGTGATCGGCTCGGCGGCGGGCATGCGGGCCGGGGTGGTGCAGGCGGTGCACCACGCCGGGCACCGCTCGGCGTTCGGGCGGAGGCTGGCCGACCAGCCGCTGATGCGCAACGTGCTGGCCGACCTCGCGCTGGAGTCGGAGGCGGCGACCACGCTGATGACCCGGCTGGCCGGCGCGACCGACCGGGCGTTGGGCGGGGACCGGGCGGAGGCGGCGTTTCGCCGTACGGCGGTCGCGGTGGCGAAGTACTGGGTGTGCCGCCGCGCGCCCGCGCACGCCGCCGAGGCGATGGAGTGCCTGGGCGGCAACGGCTACGTGGAGGAGTCGCAGATGCCCCGGCTGTTCCGCGAGTCGCCGCTGAACGGGATCTGGGAGGGTTCGGGCAACGTGGCCGCGCTCGACGTACTGCGCGCGCTGTCGCGCGAGCCGGAGGCGCGGGAGGCGTTCACGGCCGAGGTGGCGCTGGCGAAGGGCGCGGACCGGCGGCTCGACGCGGCGGCGGAACGGCTGCACGGCTCGCTGGCCGCCCTCGCCGGGCACACCGCCGACGAAGCCGCGTTCGGCGCCCGTCGGATCGCCGAGGAGATGGCCCTGGTCCTCTGCGGTTCTCTGCTGGTACGGCTGGCCCCGCCCGCGGTCGCCGACGCCTTCTGCGCCTCCCGGCTGGACGGGGACGGGGGCCGCGCGTTCGGCACCCTGCCACCCGGGCCTGACCTCGACACGCTCATCGGCCGCGCCCTGCCCACCTGATGCCGGGATGACGACGCCCGCCCCATAGGCTTCTACTCCGTAGAAGGGAGCACCACATGGCTACCACGCGCAAGGCGACCGCCCACTGGAAGGGCGCACTCATTGACGGTTCCGGCACGGTCGACCTTGAGTCCTCCGGCGTCGGCTCCTACGACGTCTCCTGGCCGTCCAGGGCGGAGCAGGCCAACGGCAAGACCTCCCCCGAGGAGCTGCTCGCCGCGGCCCATTCCACCTGTTTCTCCATGGCGCTGTCGCACGGCCTGGCCGGAGCGGGCACGCCGCCGCAGACCGTGGACACCAGCGCCGAGGTGACGTTCCAGCCGGGCGAGGGCATCACCGGCATCGTGCTGTCGGTCAAGGCCCAGGTCCCGGGGATCTCCGCGGCGGACTTCCAGGCCGCCGCCGAGAAGGCCAAGGAGAACTGCCCGGTGAGCAAGGCGCTGGCCGGAACGACGATCAGCCTCAACGCCGAGCTGGTCGGCTGAGCCGATCGGCTGACACCCGCCGCGCGCCCGCCCTGTTCGCCGGGTGCGGGCGCGCACGAGGGCATCTGGGCGAACGGCCTGCGCGAGACGGCCGGACGGGAGGACAATGGGGCCACATGCGTGAGGTCTGGCCTGGGCAGGCGTACCCGCTCGGCGGCACCTGGGACGGCGTCGGCACGAGCTTTTCGGTGTTCTCCGAGGTCGCCGACAGGATCGAGCTGTGCCTGTTCGACGACCGGGGCCGCGAGGAGCGGGTCGACCTGCCGGAGATCGACGGGTTCGTCTGGCACGGCTACTTTCCGGGGATCACGCCGGGGCAGCGGTACGGCTTTCGCGTCCACGGCCCCTACGAGCCCGCCAGAGGGCACCGGTGCAACCCGGCCAAGCTGCTGCTCGACCCGTACGCCAAGGCGATCGAGGGCGAGGTCACCTGGGACGAGGCCCTGTTCTCCTACCGCTTCACCGACCCGGCGCGGGCCAACGGCGCCGACAGCGCGCCGTTCATGCCGAAGAACGTGGTGGTCAACCCATTCTTCGACTGGGGGTCCGACCGCAGACCGGGCACGCCGTACCACGAGACGGTGATCTACGAGGCGCACGTGCGCGGGCTGACCATGCGCCACCCCGCCGTACCCCGCGAGCAGCGCGGCACCTACGCCGGGCTGGCCCACCCCGCGATCATCGAGCACCTGCTCGGCCTGGGGGTCACCGCGGTCGAGCTGATGCCGGTACACCAGTTCGTGCCCGAGCACGCGATGGTGGCCAGGGGCCTGACCAACTACTGGGGCTACAACACCATCGCCTACTTCGCGCCGCACAACGGCTACGGCTCCTCCGGGCAGAGCGGCGAGCAGGTGACGGAGTTCAAGGCGATGGTCAGGGCGCTGCACGAGGCGGGCATCGAGGTGATCCTCGACGTGGTCTACAACCACACCGCCGAGGGCGACCACATGGGGCCCACGCTGTGCTTCCGCGGCATCGACAACGCGGCCTACTACCGGCTGCACGACGGCGACCGGCGCTACTACCTCGACTACACCGGCTGCGGCAACTCGCTCAACGTGCGCTCCCCGCACGCCCTCCAGCTCATCATGGACTCCCTGCGCTACTGGGTGCTGGAGATGCACGTGGACGGCTTCCGCTTCGACCTCGCCGCGGCGCTGGCCCGTGAGCTGCACGACGTGGACCGGCTGAGCGCGTTCTTCGACCTCATCCAGCAGGACCCGGTGATCTCCCAGGTGAAGCTGATCGCCGAGCCGTGGGACGTCGGGCCGGGCGGCTACCAGGTGGGCAACTTCCCGCCGCTGTGGACCGAGTGGAACGGCAAGTACCGCGACTCGATGCGCGACTTCTGGCGCGGCCACGGCTCGATGCTGCCGGAGTTCGCCTCCAGGCTGACCGGCTCACAAGACCTGTACGCCTCCTCCGGCCGCCGCCCGGTGGCCTCGATCAACTTCGTGACCTGCCACGACGGGTTCACCCTCAACGACCTGGTCTCCTACAACCGCAAGCACAACGAGGCCAACCGCGAGGGCAACCGGGACGGCACCGACGACAACCGGTCCTGGAACTGCGGGGCGGAGGGCCCGGTGGAGGACCCTGAGATCGTCCGGCTGCGGCGGCGGCAGCGGCGCAACTTCCTGGCCACCCTGTTCGTCTCGCAGGGGGTGCCGATGGTGACCGCGGGCGATGAGTTCGGGCGCACCCAGCGGGGCAACAACAACGCCTACTGCCAGGACAACGAGGTGTCCTGGGTGGACTGGTCGCTGGCCCGGGCCGAGTCCGGGCTGCTGGAGTTCGTCCGCGCGGTGGCGGCGCTGCGCCGGGCCCACCCGGTCTTCCAGCGCAGGCGGTTCTTCCACGGCCGCCTGGCCACCGACGGCCGGCGCGACATCGTGTGGTTCACCCCGGCGGGCAAGGAGATGACGGCCGCCGACTGGCACACCGGCTATGCCAAGTCGCTGGCCGTCTACCTGAACGGCGAGGCGATCGACGAGCCCGGCCCGCGCGGCGAGCGGATCATCGACGACTCCTTCCTGCTGCTGGTCAACGCCCACCACGAGGACATCACGTTCACCTTGCCGCAGGCGGAGTACGGCGACGGCTGGCGGGCGGTGCTCGACACGGCCGACGACGGGCCGCGCGAGGAGCAGCCCGCCGACGAGGCATGGGCCGCGGGCACGCCGGTGGCGGTCACGGGCCGTTCCATGCGGATCCTGTACCGGCCGCGGGCCACCGACTGATCCCACTGCCGATCAGCGCGCGAACGCGGTGATCAGGCGCGCGACCTCCGCGGGCGTTTCGAAGATCATGCCGTGTCCGGCGTCGAGTTCGGTGACCGTGATGTCGGGGCGGGCCGCGGTGAGGTCGGCCCTGACGCGCTCGGGGTCCATCCCGGCGTAGTTCTCCGGCCTGGTCTCCGCGGACCGGTGTCCGTCCAGACTGACGGCGGCCGGGCAGGACGCCCGTCGCCGGAGCGGCCGTGGCCGCGCAGGTCCATCGTCACCACGCGGAAGGCGCCGGTGAGCAGCGGGACCAGGCCCGCCCAGTTCAGCAGGTCGCCGCCGGCGCCGTGCAGCAGCACCAGGGGCGGCCCGTCGCCGCCGTGGTCGCGGATCGCGATGGGGATCTCGCCGTCCAGCCACCGATCCGAGCCCGCCGTACCGCTCATGCGCCCTCCCGGACGTCGCATGCCCACCAACTACTTGACGGACGAGAGCAAGTACTTTACGTATACCGTCAAGTAGCAGATGACCACAGATGGGAACAGCAGCGCGAAAACCACGGGGAAATCGCAGGTGGGACGTGGGTTATGACAAGGTAGGGGGGTGCGGCGAATCTACCCAGCCGAGCGGGTCGAGGTGGACCTGGCCACGGCGTACGCGTACCCGGATCGCGAGTGGTCGCGGATCAACATGGTCGCCAGCCTGGACGGCGCGGCCTGGTCCAAAGGGGTCTCCGAGGGGCTGTCCGGCCCCGCCGACCGGCGGCTGTTCCAGGTGCTGCGCGGCCTGGCGGACGTGATCCTGGTAGGCGCGGCGACGGTCAGGAGCGAGGGGTACGGGCCCGTGGAGGCGCGCGACTCGTGGGACGAGCTGCGGGCCGGCCGCCCGCCGACGCCGCCGATCGCGGTGGTGACCCGCAGGATCGACCTGGACCTCGGCGGGAAGTTCTTCGCGGCGACCGGCGCGCAGGCCAGGCCGATCGTGATCACCTGCGCCGCCGCGCCGCCCGACCGGCGGGAGGCCGCCGCGGCGATCTCGGACGTGATCGTCGCGGGAGACGATCGGGTCGAACCGGACCAGGCCCTGCGCGCGCTGCGCGAACGCGGGCTGAACCACGTGCTGTGCGAGGGCGGGCCCCGGCTCGGCGGCGGGCTCGCCGCGGCCGGGCTGATCGACGAGGTGTGCCTGACGGTCAGCCCGCTGCTGATCGGCGGGGGCGCGGCCCGGGTGCTCAACGGGCCGGTCGGCCGCACGCCGCTGCGCCTCGCGCAGATCCTCGAAGAGGACGGGTTCCTCTTCACCAGATATGTCAGGGAGGAACCATGACCCTGCCCATCGAACCACCGGTGGCGCCCATGCTGGCCAAGGCCGTCAAGGGCCTGCCGGCACAGGACGGCACCCTGTTGTACGAGCCCAAGTGGGACGGCTTTCGCTGCATCATCTTCCGCGACGGCGACGAGGTCTACCTGGGCAGCCGCAACGAGCGGCCGTTCACCCGCTACTTTCCCGAGCTGGTCGAGGCGGCGCGGCGCGAGCTGCCCGACCGCGTCGTGGTGGACGGCGAGATCGTGCTGCGGCGGGGGCAGGTGCTCGACTTCGACGCACTACAGCAGCGCATCCACCCCGCCGCCTCCAGGGTGAAGCTGCTGGCCGAGCAGACGCCGGCCTCGTTCATCGCCTTCGACCTGCTGGCCCTGGGCGATGACAACCTGATGGAGACGCCGTTCAGGCGCCGCCGCGAGCTGCTGACCGGCCTGTTCGGCGGCTCGGGCGGCTCGGTACGGCTGACCCCGATCACCGACGACGCGGACCTGGCCGGGCGCTGGTTCGAGACCTTCGAGGGGGCCGGGCTCGACGGGATCGTGGTGAAACCCGGCGACCTGCCGTACGAACCGGACCGGCGGACGATGTTCAAGGTCAAGCACGAGCGCACGGCCGACGTGGTCGTGGCGGGCTACCGGGAGCACAAGAAGGGCCCGATCGTCGGCTCGCTGCTGCTCGGCCTCTACGACGACGCGGGCCGGCTGCACCATGTGGGGGTGGCCGCGTCCTTCCCGATGACGCGCAGGGCCGAGCTGATCGAGGAGGTCAAGCCGTACCTCACCGACCTGGCGACCCATCCGTGGGGGGCGTGGATGGCCCCCGCGGCCGAGGCCGGTGGCGAGCAGGCCCCGGGCGGGCCGCGGCGGCCGGGGTCCAACGTCTCGCGCTGGAACGCCAAGAAGGACCTGTCCTTCATCCCGCTGCGGCCGGAGCTGGTGATGGAGGTGGCCTACGACCACATGGAGGGCGAAAGGTTCCGGCACACCGCGCAGTTCCGCCGCTGGCGGCCGGACCGCACGCCGGAATCGTGCACCTATGAGCAGCTCGAACGCCCGGTCTCCTATGACCTGGACGACATTCTCGCCGGATAATCTCCGGGACATCCCCGATGGACAGGATCGGCCGGGCGCGGCTATACCTCAGAACATGATGACTACTGACTCGGCAAACGAACTGAAGGCGGCCGTCGCGGCACGGCGCGACCTCGGGCCCGAGTACGAGGACGCCATCGTCGAGGGCTTTTTGGAGAAGGTGGACCAGCAGATCGAGGAGCGGGTCCGCCAGCGGGCCGCCGGTCTCCCCACGCCGCCTCCGGCCGACCAGTCCAAGCGCGGCGACGGCCAGGTGCTGGCGCTGGCCATCGTCTCGCTGGGCGTCGGGATGATCGGCACGATCACCACCGCCGTCAACGATGCCGACATGGGGCTGTCCTTCATGCTGTGGCTCGGCGTCGTGGCGGTCAATGTCGCCTTCATGCTGAGCCGCAGGCGTTCCTGAGCCCCGCCTCCCCTTCCACCGCCGCGCCCGGCTCAGCCCGATGATCCCGAACGGGCCCGGAACGCGGCGGCCTTGACGCGGTTCTGGCAGGCGGTG
Organism: Spongiactinospora gelatinilytica; assembly: GCF_003236385.1. Lineage (GTDB taxonomy): Bacteria > Actinomycetota > Actinomycetes > Streptosporangiales > Streptosporangiaceae > Spongiactinospora > Spongiactinospora gelatinilytica. Next base: position 2,367 of record NZ_POUA01000216.1, on the reverse strand, counting down.
GAGCAGAACCGGCGGGTGCCGTTGCGCGAGGTGTCGACGTAGACGCGGTCGCAGACCGGCGCCGTGCACACGCCCAGGCGGTCGTGCAGCTCCCCGCCGAGCACCACGGCGAGCCCGGTGGCGCAGCTCGCCGCCCAGTCCCTGGCCGGGCTGCCATCGGAGCCGTGGAAGTGCAGGTGCCAGGGCTCGCCGTCGTGGCGGTCCAGGTGCGGCCGGGCACGGTACTCCTCCAGCAGCCGGTTGACCTGCACGGCCGCCGCGTCGACATCTCCCCTGCCCACCGCGGTGAAGACGGCCCGCAGTTCGGCGGCGATGCCGGTCAGCTCCGCCACCTCCTCATCGGCGATCTGCGCCCGGCCGCCGCCGGGCCGCAGCGACTCGGCGACCGCGCGCCGCCGTTCCTCCCCTTCAGGCGGGGCATAGGCCCTGCCCCGCCGCGTGCCGTGGGTGAGGACGTTCACCAGGCCGACCGCGACCGCGACCACGCCATCCGTATGACTGTTGAAATTCACTTGACCGGTCACGCCCTTCGCCGTAGATTCATGACTGTCGAAATCATAGACGACAGTCACAAGGAGACGTTCGTGCCGACGCTCAGCCCGCAGACCGCACACGACTGGATCGCCCGCTGGGACGTGCAGCAGGAGGGCTACCTACCCGACCGGGAAGACCGGTTCACCGCGCTGGTGGACGCGGTGGAGGCCGCGGCCGGCCGGCCCGACCCGCTGGTGATCGACATCGGGTGCGGGCCGGGGTCGCTGGCCGTCCGGCTGCTCGCCCGGCTCCCGCGGGCCACCGTCGCCGCGGTCGACGCCGACCCGCTGCTGCTGTCCCTCGGCCGCTCCGGGTACGGCCACGTGCGCGGGCTCCATTTCACCCGGCTCGACCTGCGCGTGCCCGGCTGGAGCGACGCCCTCACCCTGGACCGTCCGGCCGACGTCGCGGTCAGCACCACCGCGCTGCACTGGCTGGCCGAGGAGCACCTGCGGGCGGTCTACGCCGAGGTGGCCTCCGTACTGCGCCCCGGCGGGCTGATGCTCAACGGCGACCACATGGATACCGGCGACACCAGCCCCATGTTGTCGGCCCTGGAGAAGCTGGTACACGACCGCGAGACCGGCCGCCGGTTCGCCGAAGGCCGTCCCGAAGACTGGGCGGAATGGTGGCAGGCGACCGCGGCGGACCCGGCGCTCGCCGGGCTGGTGGCCGAGCGGGAGCAGATGCCGGCGGCGGCCGAACGCGACCACACCGAGTCGCCCCTGCTGTCCACCCACGTGGCCGCGCTGCGCGACGCGGGCTTCGCCGAGGTCGGCACCCTGTGGCAGCGCGGCAACAACCGCCTCCTCGCCGCCATCACCCCAACGCGCCCCTGACCGGCGAGCCGTAACGCTTCTATCAGGGGCTACGGCGCAGGCGCGCCAGGGCGAGGGCGGCGCCCAGCAGGGCGAACAGTGCGGCGAGTGAGAAGATCGCCGAAGGGCCGGCGCGCTCGCCGACCGCGCCGGCCGCCGCGGCACCGGCCGCGCCGCCGACGCCGATGGCCGTGGACAGCCAGCTGAACGCCTCCGCGCGAGCCGTCGGGGCCAGTTCGTCGACGATCAGCGAGGTCGAGGTGAGCGCCGGGGTGAGCGTGAGACCCGCTACCAGCAGCAGGGCCCCGGCGGGCGGCAGTGAGGTGAACAGGGCCAGCGGGGCCAGGGCCACCCCCATCCAGGCGAGCAGCCAGATCAGCCGGATCGCCGGCGGCGAGGTCCAGCGCCGCACGCCGTACACCGCGGTGCCGATGATCCCTCCGGCCGAGAGCATCGCGACCAGCACGCCCGCCACCGCGGGCTGCCCCTGCGCCGACGCCAGCGCGGGCATCCCCACCTCCAGCGTGCCGACCGCCGCGCCCAGCAGCAGGACCACGCCGAGCAGGGTCGGCACGCCGGGCGACCGCAGCACCCGGCCCCTGCCCCCGTCCGGCGCGGCTGGCCGGGACGAGCGCATCGCCCCGGCCAGCGCCAGCGTGCCCGCTCCGGCCAGCGCGGCGACCCCGCCCAGCGCGACCGACGCCGACGCCGCCGCGACGAGCGCCCCGAACACCAGCGGCCCGGTCAAGATCGCCAGCTCCTGCACCAGGAAGACCAGGCTGTAGGCGGCGGTACGGCTCTCCGCCCCGATCCGCTCGCCCCACTGGATGCGCATGCTCACCGAAACCGGCGGCAGCCCCGCCCCGGCCACCAGCGCCAGGGCGACCAGCGACCACCCGGGCGCGCCCGCCGCGGCCAGCAGCACCAGCCCGAGCAGCGCGCCAAGATGCACCAGCGCGGTCGCCACCAGTACGCCCCCGATGCCCCGCCGGTCGATGATCCGCCCCTGCACCTG
>NZ_POUA01000215.1 GCF_003236385.1 Spongiactinospora gelatinilytica | reverse complement strand
CCGTACGAACACCACGCCGACGGCGCCGCCGCATTCCGCCGGGGGTGCTCGCGCCGCTGTTCGCCGACTGCTCGGCCGTACCGGAGCTGCGGGACGCCTTCATGCGGACGCTGTTCGACCCGCCGCGCGCCGCGGTGGCGCGGATGCTCGACAATGCGCAGGCGCGCGGCGACCTGCGCGGCGACATCGACCGGGACCTGGCCCTCGACATGCTCGGGTCACTCGTGCACTACCGGGCGCTGTTCGGGCACGCGGCGATCAGCGCGGACGACGTGCAGCACGCTGTGGAGGCGCTGCTGGGCAGGATCGCCGCCGATTATCCGGCGCTGGTCGCGCACAGCCAGGACGTGATGAGCGGCGGCCATCTCCACTCATGACGGAAGCGCCTAGACCGAGGCCAGCTCGTTGGTGCGGGCGGTGAAGGACTTGACGGCCGGGGTGTCGTCGTAGGGGGTCAGGCGTTTGCGGACGTCGGCCATGTAGGTGCGGGTGCGGGTGGAGGTGAGGCCGTCGGCCAGGTCGAGGGCGCTTTGGGCGACGGCGCACGCCTGCTCGACGTCGCCGCAGTCGACCAGGCCGGCCGACAGCAGCGAGAGGTTGAACATCTTGCCCCTGACGTAGCGGTCGTCCATCTCCAGCGAACGGCGGGCGTGGCGGACCGTCTGCGGGCCGTCGCCCAGCTCGCGGAAGCAGTGGGCGAACTTGGCCGCGAGGTAGGCCTCGTCGAAGTAGGCCAGCCATTCGGGCTCGGTGCCCGGGGAGCGGCGATCGAACGCCTTCTCGGCGTTGTTGAGGCTACTGCCGCAGGCGGCGCGGTCGCCGGCCAGGGCGTGCGCGTGGGCCTCCAGGACGTGGCCTTCGGCGAGCAGTGTGCCGAGGCCGGCCCGGCGGGCGGCGAGCTGGGCGGCCCTGGCGAGGTCGAGCGCGTGGCCGGGGCGGCCGATGTAGACGGCCTGGTGGCCGAGCCCGGCGAGGATCTCGCCGCCGAGGCCGTGGTCTTCGGCGTCGCGGGCCAGCCGCAGCGCCTGAATGAGGTAGCGCTGGGCCAGGCCGTGCTGTTCGAGGTCGTAGGCCATCCAGCCGGCCAGGCGGGTCAGCTCGGCGACGGCGGAGGCCAGCTCGCGGCCGGTGGCCTCGCCGTAGGAGCCGTCCTTGAGCAGTGGGGTCACCGCGCTGTCGAGGTACTTGACCACGGCGGCGCGCACCCGGCCGCCGCCGAACCGGTTGTCGAGCTCGCCGAACGCCCGGGTCACCTCGCGGACCGAGGCGATGTCGGCCGCCCCGACGGCCCGGCCGCCCATGCCCGCCGGGCGGCCGTCCGCCGGGTGGGTCAGCCAGCGCAGCGCGCCCGCCGAACCGGCTCCGACGGCGAAGGTCGACTCGACGAGGAACCTCCGCCTCTCCACATCCGCCCGCCAGAGTGCCGTCACGGTCGCCACACCCTCCCGCCAACTAAGGGAAAACTCCTGCCCAAGGTCAAGGGAGGTGCACACGGCGGGCATGCCGAGATCCTCTGAGGTCATGGCGCGGCCGAGCCGCGCGGCGAAGATCTCCGCCAGCAGACCGGGAACCGGGTCGCGCGGGCGCTGTCCCCCAAGCCATCGCAGCACTGAACTATGGTCGTACTTCAGCCCGGCGAGACCGCGGGCCGTACCCAGGTCGTTGAGATGGCGGGCCAGGCCCTTATGGGAGAACCCCGACTCGGCGATGAGCCGCTGTAGAACGCGGTTGGGCTCACGCTCCATGGGTCTCCTTCCGGCCATGGCCGTTGACCGACTGCCCCCAGGAAAGCCCCTTACACCATGGACAGGTGAGGTCAACGCCGACTGACGATCCGCCTCGTCATACTCCGAGGCCGTCAAAGTAACGGATTGCTTTGAATATAGCACGGAGAGTCATCAAGTTGGCCGCGTTCCCTGAAATCAAGGTGAAACCAGTAAACGTTCGTTGATCGTCCAAGGTGGATCTAGATCGTGGGGGATCGGCCGGGATCATGCGAATCCGGCCCATCGTCACCGGCCGCCCCAGCCCCGGCCGCCTCAGCACCGGTCGCCTCAGCGCCGGCGACCGCCATGCCAGGACCGGGCAGTACATCGATGTCCGTGGCCCGCATCGGCTCACCGCACTCCGAGCAGCGCAGCTCGACATGGGAGATCCGGCCGCAGGCGTGGTGCCGGTAGAGCACGGGCGGGCCCGCCTCCCCCGCCGTCCACCGGTCGCCCCAGCGCACCATCACCAGCAGCAGGTCGCACAGCTCCCGGCCCTTCTCGGTGAGCGCGTACTCGTACCGGGGCGGCCGCCGGGAGTACTCCCTGCGCTCCAGCACACCGTTGTCCACCAGGCCCTTGAGCCGCTCGCTCAGCACCTTGCTGGAAATGCCCAGATCCCGCTGAATCTGGTCGAAGCGGGAAAAACCCACGTAGACGTCACGCAGGATCAGCGGGGACCAGGGCTCGCCGATGACATCCAGGGTGCGCGCGATCGAGCAGGCCATTTCCGCAAAGCTGGTTCGCTGCACACGACCAGCGTACTACCGAAAGACTTCCCTCAGGGAAGCCAGTCGGGCTAGGGTGGCATGAGCAAGTGACTTCCCTGAGGAAAGCCAAAGAGGAGGATCCCATGAACCGACCCCCGATAGTGCCGGAGCAGGAGTGGTGGGCCGCGAGAGACGCGCTGCTGGTCAAGGAGAAGGCGCTCACCCGCGAGCTGGACGCCCTGGCCGCCGAACGCCGCAGGCTGCCGATGGCCCGCGTCGGCAAGGAGTACCGGTTCGCCGGCGAGGGGGGCACGGTGGACCTCCCGGGCCTGTTCGGCGGGTACGGCCAGCTCATCGTCTACACCTTCATGTGGCACGGCGCCCAGGAGTACTGCCCCGGGTGCTCGCTGTTCACCGACAACGTCGGGCATCCGGCCATGATGAACGCCCGCGACACCCGTCTCGTGCTGGTCTCCGACGGACCGCAGGCCGAGATCGCGCCCTTCAAGCGGCGCATGGGCTGGATCCTGCCGTGGTACTCCGCGCTGGACGGCGACTTCAACGGGGACATGGCACCGGACGGCGGCTTCGCGCTGAACGTCTTCCTCCGTGACGGGGACGACGTGTACCGGACCTACTTCACAACCGAACGCGGAGTGGAACGCCTCGGAAGCGGCTGGACCTTCCTCGACCTGACGCCGTACGGACGGCGGGAGACCTGGGAGGACTCACCTGACGGATGGCCGCAGTCCGAACCCTACGCGTGGTGGCGGCTGCACGACGAGTACGACGTCTCCTGACCTGAACGGAGGGTGGACCATGCCGCGACCCACCGCAGAGCTGCTGTTCGGCGAGGCCGACGCGACCCCGATGAGCACCGACCCCGCGACCGTGAAGCCGTGGGCCCAGGCGCGGCGGTGCCTGGAGAGCGCGCCGAAGGCGTGGCTGTCCACCGTGCGGCCCGACGGGAGGCCGCACGCCATGCCGGTGCTGGTGGTGTGGGTGGACGACGCGGCCTGCTTCGCCACCCGCCCGGCCTCGCGCAAGGCCAGGAACCTCGGCGGCAGCGGGCACTGCGTGCTCACCGCCGCCACGCCGGACCTGGACCTGGTGCTCGAAGGCGTGGCCGCCCGCGTGCCGGACGCCGCCGGGCGGCGGCGGATCGCCGACGCCTTCGCCGCCGAGTACCAGTGGCACTTCGCGCTGCGCGGCGACGCGGCGTACGACGACGGCCTGCCCGGCTCGCCGGAGTACGTCTTCTACCGGGTCACCCCGGCCCGCGCCTTCGGGTACGGCCCGGACGGCCTGACCGCGACCCGCTGGCGCTTCTGACCGGCCGAGAGGGCCCGTCAGGCCCGGGCGACGCCGTCGCGGCGGGCCTGGTCCGCCACGGCGGCGGTGACGGCCGGGGCGACCCGCTGGTCGAACGGGCTCGGGATGACGTAGTCGGCAGATACGGCATCGCCCACGACGGCGGCCAGCGCGTCGGCCGCGGCCACCTTCATGTTCTCGGTGATCGTGTGGGCCCGGACGTCGAGCGCGCCGCGGAAGACGCCGGGGAAGGCCAGGACGTTGTTGATCTGGTTGGGGAAGTCGGAGCGGCCGGTGGCCACGACGCGGGCGTGCCGGCGGGCGGCGTCGGGGTGAACCTCGGGCGTCGGGTTGGACAGCGCGAAGACGATGGAGTCGGCCGCCATGCCCGCGATGGCCTGCTCGGCGACCGTCGAGCCGGACAGGCCGATGAAGACGTCGGCCCCGGCCAGGGCGTCTTCGGTCGTGCCCCGCAGGCCCGCGCGGTTGGTGTCGGCGGCCAGGGCGCTCTTGACCGAGTTGAGCCCGGCGCGGCCCTCGTGGATCAGGCCCTTGGAGTCGGCGACCGCGATGTCGCCGATGCCCGCGTTGAGCAGGATGCGGGAGACCGCGACCCCGGACGCGCCGGCCCCGGCCACGACCGCGCGCAGGTCACCGAGCGAGCGGCCGGTGAGGCGGGCGGCGTTCTGGAGGGCGGCGAGCACGACGATGGCGGTGCCGTGCTGGTCGTCGTGGAAGACCGGGATGTCCAGCCGCTCGCGCAGGCGGTCTTCGACCTCGAAGCAGCGGGGGGCGCTGATGTCCTCCAGGTTGATCCCGCCGAAGGACGGCGCGAGCCGCGCGACGGTCTCCACCAGCTCCTCCACGCCCGTGCAGTCCAGGCAGATCGGCACGGCGTCGACCCCGGCGAACTCCTTGAACAGCAGCGCCTTGCCCTCCATCACCGGCATGGCGGCGGCGGGGCCGATGTCGCCGAGCCCGAGTACGGCGGTGCCGTCGGACACGACGGCGACCACCCGGGACACCCAGGTGTAGTCGGCGGCCAGCGCCGGGTTCTCGGCGATCGCGGTGCAGACCCTGGCCACGCCCGGCGTGTAGGCGAGCGCGAGGTCGTCGGCGTCGCGGACCGGCACGGAGGAGCGGACCTCCAGCTTGCCGCCGCGGTGCAGCGCGAAGGCCGGATCGGCGTCGAGCGCGTCGAGGCTCGGCGTGGACGGTTCCGGTGAGGTGGTGATGGAAACGGAGGATGGCGTGACGGCCACTGCGACCCCTGGAGTCAGACGGACAGGTCTTCGACGGGCACCGCGCAGCGAAGATCCCCTGGCTTGGTAGGCGCCGGGAAAACGGCCGCTCGATCGCGGTGGTCTCGTGGGAGGGGGCACGGGGGTCACCCGTCGCTCGATTGTGCCACACGTTGTGAGCCGGGCCGTCGCAGGGGGCATGAGTCCGAACCAGGAGGTAAGGCTTGACTGTCGTGTTGACTCCGGACAGTTGACAACAAACTAACCGAACAGTAGGAATTTCCCAAAAGGGCCTTGGCCTGCCCTTATTACCGCAAACTGGTCAATCCATAGAGGAGGCCGCTCATGGCTCCCTGGCCCTCGCGCCCTTGGACGGCGGCGCGCCGCCGTACCATGACCGCCGGAGCCGCGGCGCTCGCGTCCGCGTTGCTGCTGGCCGGGTGCGGCTCGTCGGACGGAGGCGGCGCGGGCGGGCCCGAGGGGGTCCGGCTCGTGTCCCAAGGCAAGCTCACCACCTGTACGAACGTGCCCTACGAGCCCTTCCAGTTCAAGCAGGGCCAAAAGGTGGTCGGTTTCGACGTGGACATCGTCGACCTGGCCGCCAAGCGGCTCGGGGTGCCCCAGGAGATCATCGACATCGACTTCGCCGCCATCAAGAGCGGCGCGGCGCTCAACTCCAACCGGTGCGACCTGGCCGCGGCCGGCATGACGATCACCCCTGACCGGGAGAAGAACCTGGCCTTCTCGGTGCCCTACTTCGACGCCACCCAGGCGCTGATGGCCAAGAAGGGCAGCGGGGTGACCGCGCTGGCCGACGTCAAGGCCAAGGGCCTGACGCTGGGCGCGCAGGCGTCCACCACCGGCCTGGAGTACGCCAGGCAGCAGGGGTTCGACCCGATCGAGTTCGCCGACTCCCCCAAGGAACTGCTGGGCCTGCAGACCGGCCAGGCCGACGTGATCATCCAGGACTACGCGGTGGTGACGACCTGGCTGAAGAAGCCGGAGGTCGCGGCGAAGTTCGAGCTGGTCGCCAACCTGAACACCGGTGAGCAGTACGGCATCGGGATGAAGAAGGGCAACACCGCGCTGAAGAAGGTCGTGGACGAGGTCATCAAGCAGGCGAGGGCCGATGGCACGTACGACAAGATCTACCAGAAGTGGATCGCCACCGTGCCCTCGCCGTCGCCGACCGGCACATGACGGTCCCAGGGGCCGAGCCGGCGGCACGGGCCCGGCTCAGCCCCCGCGAGCGGCAGCGGATCAGCCGCGGCGTGCAGTACGCGATCCTGGTCGCGGCGATCGTGGCGCTGGCCCTGCTCGCCGACTGGCCGGCCATCCGGCAGGCGTTCCTGAACGCCGAGGTGGCCGCGGAGGGCCTGCCGGAGCTGTTCACGGTCGCGCTGAAGAACACGGTCATCTACACGTTCACCGGGTTCGCGCTGGGGTTCGCGCTCGGCCTGCTGCTCGCGCTGATGCGACTGTCGCCGGTCGCCCCCTACCGGTGGATCGCGGCGGTCTACGTCGAGGTCTTCCGCGGGCTGCCCGCGCTGGTCATCTTCCTGATGATCAGCGCGCTGCCGCTGGCCTTCCCGAGCTTCTGGCTGCCCGGCGGCGTGTACGGCATGGCCGCGCTCGGCCTCGGCCTGGTCTCGGCGTCGTACATGGCCGAGACCTTCCGCGCCGGGATTCAGGCGGTGCCGAAGGGGCAGATGGAGGCGGCGCGCTCGCTCGGCATGCCGTACATGCGGGCGATGATCAGCATCGTCATCCCGCAGGCGATCAGGATCGTCATCCCGCCGCTCACCAACGAGCTGGTCCTGCTGTTCAAGGACTCCTCGCTGGTGCTCTTCCTGGGCGTCACGGCGGGTCAGGTGGAATTGGCGAAGTTCGGCAACGACCAGTCCTCGACGTTCGCCAGCCCGACGCCGATCCTGGTCTCGGGGATCACGTACCTGATCATCACCATCCCGCTCGGATACCTGGCGCGGCGGCTGGAAGCGAGGCGGGACGGCCGATGAGCGACGTGGAGATCCGCGACCTGCACAAGTGCTTCGGGAAGCTCGAAGTGCTGCGGGGAATCGACTTCACCGTGGAGTCCGGGCAGGTGGTGTGCGTGATCGGCCCCTCCGGCTCGGGCAAGTCCACGCTGCTGCGGTGCGTGAACCTGCTGGAGCGGCCGACGTCCGGAAAGGTCTTCGTGGACGGTGTGGAACTCACCGACCCCGACGTCGACATCGACGCCGCCCGCCGCCGGGTCGGGATGGTGTTCCAGCAGTTCAACCTGTTCCCGCACCTGACGGCGCTGCGCAACGTGACGATCGCCCAGGAGCGGGTGCTGCGCCGCAGCCGCGCCGAGGCCGAGTCGGTGGCAAGAACCGACCTCGCGCGGGTCGGGCTGGCCGACAAGGCCGACGCCTACCCGGCGCAGCTCTCCGGCGGGCAGCAGCAGCGGGTGGCCATCGCGCGGGCGCTGGCGATGAACCCCGCGCTGATGCTGTTCGACGAGCCGACCTCGGCGCTGGACCCGGAGCTGGTCGGGGACGTGCTGACGGTGATGCGGCAGTTGGCGGAGGAGGGCATGACCATGCTGGTGGTGACCCACGAGATGGCGTTCGCCCGCGAGGTCGCCGACCGCGTGGTGTTCATGGACGGCGGGACGATCGTGGAGGAGGGCCCGCCCGGGCAGGTCATCGGCGCGCCGCGGCACGAGCGCACGCGTACGTTCCTGCGGCGGGTGCTCAACCCGACCCACGTCGACACAGACGGCGCTTGACAACCGACGGCGTTCGGCAAGCGTGTAATACTCGACTGGTCCATCGTCTATTACCGTCAACCAACAGGGTCACTGTGGATCTGACCAAGTACGCCGAGCTGGCCGTGCTGCTCGTCAACGGAGCCGACCGGCTGGAGAGCCTGGCGGGCCTTCGCCTGCTGCTGGGCGAGTCCGGGCGCGGGGCCCGGGCCGCGCGGGCCACCCGCGCCGATCTGGAGGCGATGCGCGCGCTGCGCGCCGAGCTGGTGGCCGTCTTCGAGTCCGCCGACGCGGGTGAGGAGGACGACGCAGTTGCGCGGCTGAACGCGCTGCTGATCCGCCATCCGGTCCACCCGCTGATCTCCGGGCACGACGGCCAGCGCTGGCACCTGCACCTCAACGAGGACGGCGGGATCGCCGACCAGTACGCCGTGGGCTGCGTCATGGGCCTGGCCGCGCTGGTCACCGACCTCGGCGTGGACCGGCTGGGGCTGTGCGACGCGGCGCCGTGCCGCCGGGCCTTCCTGGACACCTCCTCCAACCGCTCCAGGCGCTACTGTTCCGAACGCTGCGCCAGCCGCGCGAACGTCGCGGCTTATCGGGCCCGCAAGCGCCGGGTGGCCGTCTGAGCCGCCCTCAGGGGCTCAGCGGGGCCCCGGGGGGCTCATCTGCGTCCCGGCGGCCAGTAGCGCAGCACGACGCGCCCGACCAGCAGCACCGGCGGCAGCGGCCCGAAGTCCCAGCTGTCGCGGCGGCCGGAGGCGCACTGGTTGTCGCTCTCCAGCCACCAGCCGCCGTCCTTTTCGCGCCAGGCGGCCCGTTTCACGATCAACCGCGCCTCGTCGCCCGGCAGCCGGGCGACCACCACGTCACCGGGGCGTACGACGGCGCCCCGCCGTACCAGCAACCAGTCTCCCGGGCGCAGTCCCGGCAGCATGGAATCCCCTTCGACACGCACTCTCACGACGCCAACCCCCCTCCCGCGCGGGGCGAATCTAGCCGAGTAAGGTCGGTAACCGGACCATGCTGATATCAGCATCGAGGAAGGAAATTCCGATGCTCGCACGACTGCTGCGACCCAAGCACGTGGCATCCGCGCACTGCGACCTGCCGTGCGGGGTCTACGACCCGGCGCAGGCCCGTATCGAGGCCGAGTCGGTCAAGGCGATCATGGAGAAGTACGCGGCCAACGACGACCCGGTCTTCCGCGCCCGCGCGCTGACCATCAAGGAGGAGCGGGCCGAGCTGGTCAAGCACCACCTGTGGGTGCTGTGGACCGACTATTTCAAGCCGCCGCACCTGGAGGCCTACCCGCAGTTGCACCAGCTTTTCTGGGAGGCCACCAAGCTCGCCGGGGCCGCGGGCGCCAAGGGCACCGTTGAGGTGTCCAAGGCCGAGGACCTGCTCGGAAAGATCGACGACATCTCGAAGATCTTCTGGGAGACCAAGGCCGCCTGAGTTGCGGTGATCTGCTAGGACAATGCCCGATCATGGGCAGATGGGCCCCGTGTGATGAGACATCACACGGGGCCTCAGCATTTTGCCATGATCGCGAGTCTCAGGCCGCCAAGTGGTCTCCGGGGGCGGTAAGTTGCAGTCAGCGGCGATGCACGCCACCGGCGTGAGGAGGAACGTGACAGAGGAAACCGAGACGCGTGTGGAAGGCAGGTCCGGGATTCGCGACGTGGTCAGTGTCCGGCTGCCCGCCGCGAGTGCCTACCTGTCCGTTCTACGTACGGCCACCGCCGGGTTGGCCGCGCGGCTTGACTTCACGCTCGATGAGATCGAAGATCTGCGGATAGCGGTGGACGAGGCGTGCGCCATGCTGCTCAGCCAGGCCGTGCCCGGCACCGACCTGACCGCCGAGTTCGAGCTGACGGGGCAGGAGATGCAGGTCAGCGTCCAGGTCAACACGGTCGGCAGCACGGTGCCCAAGCGCGACGACTTCGCGTGGATGGTGCTGACGGCGCTGGCCGACGACGTCGACGCGGTGACCGACTACCCCGACCGCATGGCCATCGTGCTGCGTAAACGCCGAGGCGTGGCGAGGCCGGCGTGACGGAAAGGACACGTGCCATGGCGGCCGGAGAGGACGCGGTGCCCGACAGGGTCCGTGCCCGGACCCTCTTCGCCGAGCTGGCCGAGCTGGCTCCCGAGGAGCCGCGCCGGCAGCGCATCCGCGACGAGCTGGTGGAGTTGCACCTGCCGTTGGTGGAGTACCTGGCCAGGCGCTTCCGCAACCGCGGCGAGTGGCTGGACGACCTGACGCAGGTCGCCACCATCGGGCTGATCAAGTCGATCGACCGCTTCGACCTGGCCCGCGGAGTGGAGTTCTCCACCTACGCGACGCCGACGATCGTGGGCGAGATCAAGCGGCACTTCCGCGACAAGGGCTGGGCGGTGCGGGTCCCGCGCCGCCTGCAGGAGCTGAAGCTGTCGCTGACCAAGGCGATCAGCGAGCTGTCCCAGCGCGAGGGCCGCGCGCCGACCGTCGGCGAGCTGGCCGCCCACCTGCAGATGAGCGAGGAGGAGGTGCTTGAGGGCCTGGAGTCGGCCAACGCCTACTCCACCGTCTCCCTCGACGCCCCCGACTCCGGCGACGACGACGCGCCCGCGGTGGCCGACTCGCTCGGCATCGTGGACGACTCGCTCGAAGGCGTCGAATACCGCGAGTCGCTGAAGCCGCTGCTCGAACGGCTGCCGCCGCGCGAGAAGCGCATCCTGCTGCTGCGCTTCTTCGGCAACATGACACAGTCGCAGATCGCCACCGAGCTGGGCATCTCACAGATGCACGTCTCGCGGCTGCTGGCCCGTACGCTGGCCCAGCTCCGCGAGGGGCTCACCGCCGACGACTGACCGACGGCCCGGTACCGCTGAACGACTCGGCCCGCGGCCAGGGGCGTCAGCGGTCGTCGCCGAACAGCGCCTGCGTGGTGGGCGGCGCGAACAGTCCGCCGAGCCCGATCACCGCCACGGCGGCGAGCGGGATGCCCGGCGCGGCCTGCCCCGACTGGATCAGCGTGATCGCCACGGGCAACGCGAAGATCTGGGTGAGCACCCCTGGTGCCCGTCCCCACCGCTGCCCGGTGAACAGTCCCCAGCCCACCCACAGCAGCCCGGCGCCGGCCAGCAGGCCGAACGCCGCGACGACGATCGAGGTCACCAGGTCCGACGGCTTGCCGACCACCGTCATGACACCGACGTAACCTCCGAGCACCAGGGCGACGAGCCCTTCCACCGCCACCATGACGGCGGCAACCACCAAGCTCAGCGGACGCTTCGACACGCGCCGAGCCTACTGCCCGGGCCCCTCGGTCTCCGCTCCAGCGCCGTCATCCGGCGTTTTCACGGTCTCCCACCATGATGTCCAGCGGTGTTCGATGTCGCCGAACCTGTCGTCGGGCGTGCCGTACAGGGTGAGCAGCGCGCCGATGCCGCCGCGGCCGCCGACCAGGAGCAGGCCGTCGCCGAAACCGGCGACGGTGAGCGCCCGCTGGTGCCCGGCCACGGCGTAGACCTCGCCCTCCAGCACGTCGCCGGGCACGGCCTCGGCCTTGTAGGGCGAGCCCACGGGCAGGTCCGCCACCGCGCCGAGCCCGAGCGCGTCCAGCATCGAGGCCGCTGGATCGCGCAGCGCCCCGGTCAGTGCGACCGTGCGCCGCTCTGCCAGCCCGTGCCGTTCGACGCCGAAGCGGAGCTGGGTCAAGAACGCGGTCCAGCCTTCGGTGATGTCGTCGTAGTAGGCGTCCCAGTCGGGGTTGGCGCCGCGCGGCGCGCGGGTGATCCGCACGAGCGTGCCGCCGTCTGCCGTCTCGTGCAGGGTGAACCGGTCGCTGTCCTGGAGGACCAGCACGCGCCCCTCCGGGTCCTCTTCCGGGACATGGTCGACATAGATGAGGCGGATCTCCTCGTCCAAGCCGGATCCCGCCTCGCCGAAGTGCCATCCGTGCCAGCGCCGGATCAGCTCGGGGTCACGCAGCGCCCGCCACACCTGGTCGGGCGGCGCGCCGATGGTGACCTCTATGCGTACTGTCATGTGTCCGCTCCTTGGGGGTCTGCGGGCGCCGGGTGGCCGGCGCCCATGATCCGGTACGGCCGGCCACCCGGCGTGTCGAATGCCGCCACGACCTCGCCCAGCGCGGCGGCCAGGGCGTCGGCGAACCGGTGGACGTCGCCCGGCGCGGCGAACCGGACCTCGCTCTCCAGGGTGAACGTCAGCAGCCGGACATCCGCCTGCTCGGCCGCCGTCTGCATACGGGTCACGTCGCGCACGAGCTGCGCCGCCACTGCCACCAGGTGCTCGGCCGCGTGGCGGTCCAGCCCGGCCACCGCACCCTCGCCGCGCCCGCCCAGCACATCGGGATCGACCACGTACGCCTCGGCGGTCGCCCGCAGCACCCGCTCCACGAACCCGCGCCTGCGCCGCTCCTCCACCAGCTCGACCAGGCCCTGCGCCTCCAGCTCACGCAGGTGGTAGCCGACCCGCTGGCGGGGCATCTCGAACTCCCCGGCGAGCTGCGCCGCCGAGCCGGGCGTGCGCAGCCGCGCCAGAATCCGCCGCCGCAACGGCGAGAGCGCCTGTCGCAACCGCTCCGGCTCGTCCAGCAGCCTCCTGCGTGCCATGCGCCCATCCTCCATTAGACAAATTTTCCTGTCAATACACTCGTCGATCCGATGGCGCGCACCTTCGCGGGTAGCCGGACGACATATAGCGGCAAATGGATACGCTGGCGGGGTGCGAGCCATGCTCCTGGTGAACCCCAAGGCCACGACCACGAACGCGCGCACCCGTGATGTGCTGATCCGGGCGCTGGGCGCGGCGGTGGATCTGTCGGTGGAGGAGACCGGATACCGGGGGCACGCGGCGACGCTGGCCGCGACCGCGCATGCCAAGGGCTTTGACGCGGTGGCCGTGCTGGGCGGCGACGGGACGATCAACGAGGCGGTCAACGGGCTGCTCAACCCGATCAACGGTCGGGTCGGCGGCGGTAACGGCGGTGGTGGTGGTCTCGGTGGTGGTGCCGACGAGCGGCCGGGACTGATCGTGATCCCCGGCGGGAGCGCCAACGTGTTCGCGCGGGCCCTGGGGCTGCCCAATGACCCGGTACAGGCGACCGGGGCGGTGCTGGAGGCGCTGCGCGAGGGCCGCCGCCGGGTGGTGGGGC
>NZ_POUA01000214.1 GCF_003236385.1 Spongiactinospora gelatinilytica | reverse complement strand
GGGGAGCGGTGTCCGGAGTGGGGGTGGAGCCGGTAGGTTGCCTCACGTGCTGCTTTCCGATCGTGACATTCTCGCGGAGATCGAAACCGGGCGGGTCGGGCTGGATCCGTTCGAGCCGGCGATGATCCAGCCCTCCAGCATCGATGTGCGGCTCGATCGTTACTTCCGGGTGTTCGAGAACCACCGTTATCCGCACATCGATCCCGCTGTCGAGCAGCCCGATCTGACGCGGATGGTGGAGCCGGAGGGGGACGAGCCGTTCATCCTGCATCCGGGGGAGTTCGTGCTGGCGAGCAGCTATGAGGTGATCCGCCTGCCGGACGACATCGCGTCGCGGTTGGAGGGGAAGTCCAGTCTGGGGCGGCTGGGGCTGGTGACGCACTCCACGGCGGGGTTCATCGATCCGGGGTTCGAGGGGCATGTGACGCTGGAGTTGTCCAACCTGGCGACGCTGCCGATCAAATTGTGGCCGGGGATGAAGATCGGGCAGTTGTGCATGTTCCGGCTCAGCTCACCGGCCGAGCATCCGTACGGCTCGGCGAAGTACGGCTCCCGGTACCAAGGCCAGCGCGGCCCGACCCCGTCGCGCTCGTACCTGAACTTCCACAGGACGCGGATCTAGACACGGCCACCCGGTACCGACCAGACGCGGTCACCAGGCCATAGGATGCCTACGGGTCGGCAAAAAGCCATCAAAGTCCAGCAAAACGGGCGAAGGCCAAGAGCCTCCCAATGTTGGTGTCAGGGATCACAACGGGGGTAGCCAGAGCTAGAAGACCGGGTGACAAGCGGGTGAAGTTCGCATATCCGCTGGTTGCCCGTACTCTTCTCTGCGGACCATCCCCGCACATCTGGAGAACGACGTGCGTCTGCGTCTCACGCCCCGTGAGGACAGTTACTACGACTTGTTCGCGGACTCGGCGAACAACCTGGTCACCGCGTCCCGCCTGTTGGTCGAGATCATCGGCGACGGGTCGGATCGGCAGGCCCTCGCCGAGAAGATGCGTGCCTGCGAACATACGGGCGACGATCGCACCCACGCGATCATGAAGCGGCTCAATGAGAGCTTCATCACGCCCTTCGACCGCGAGGACATCTACCGCCTCGCCTCGAACCTCGACGACGTGATGGACTACATGGAGGCCGCCGCCGACCTGATCGTGCTGTACAAGATCGATCACCTGCCCAAGGAGGTCATTCGGCAGGTCGAGGTGCTGGAGCGCGGCGCCGAGCTGACCGCCGAGGCGATGCCCCGGCTGCGTTCGATGAAGAACCTCAACGAGTACTGGATCGAGATCAACCGGCTGGAGAACCAGGCCGACCAGATCTACCGCAGGTTGCTGGCCAAGCTGTTCGGCGGCGAGTACGACGCGCTCACGGTGCTCAAGATGAAGGAGGTCATCGACCAGCTTGAGATGGCCGCCGACGCGTTCGAGCACGTCGCCAACACGATCGAGTCGATCGCCGTCAAGGAAAGCTAGTAAGGCACAGTGGAGCTAGCACTCGTCATCGGCGTCATCGTCGTGGCGTTGGTCTTCGACTACACCAACGGCTTCCACGACGCGGCGAACGCGATCGCGACGTCGGTGTCAACGCGCGCCCTGACCCCCAGGGCCGCGCTCTTCATGGCCGCGGCGATGAACTTCCTCGGGGCGCATCTCGGCACGGCCGTCGCCGACACCGTGGGCAAAGGGATCATCGATCCGCCCGCGGGGGCGCACGGGCTGGTGGTCGTCGGGTCCGGACTGGTCGGCGCGATCACCTGGAACATCATCACCTGGTACTTCGGACTCCCATCCTCCAGCAGCCACGCCCTGATCGGCGGGCTGATGGGCTCGGCGCTCGCCGCGTCCGCGGTCGTGCACTGGGACGGTGTGCTCGCGAAGGTGGTGGTGCCTATGATCCTGTCTCCGCTCATCGGCTTCTCGCTCGGCGCGATCATCATGATAGCGATCTTCTGGATCTTCCGTCGCACACAGCCGGGAAAGGCCAACCGCGGTTTCCGCTACGCGCAGACCGTGTCGGCCGCCGCGATGGCGCTCGGCCACGGCCTCCAGGACGCCCAGAAGACGATGGGCGTGATCTTCCTGGCGCTGGTGGTCGGCGGCCATGCGACCACCGAGGACCCGATCCCGCAGTGGGTCATCCTGGCCGCGGCGGGGGCGATCTCGCTCGGGACGTACGCGGGCGGCTGGCGGATCATGCGTACGCTGGGCCGCCGCATCATCGCCCTGGACCCGCCGCAGGGCTTCGCCGCCGAGTCGGCCGCGGCCGGCGTGCTCTACAGCGCGGCGATGGCCTTCGGCGCGCCCATCTCCACCACGCACACCATCACCAGCGCGATCATGGGCGTGGGCGCGACCAAGCGCCTGTCGGCGGTGCGCTGGGGGGTGGCGGGCAACATCGTGACCGCGTGGGTCCTCACGATCCCGGCCGCCGGGCTGGTCGCCGCCCTGAGCTACCTGTCCTTCCACTGGCTCCTGGAGTAACGGAACCGGCTCTTGGAGTAACGGATGGAGTGACGGAGCCAGGCTCAGCCCTTCTGGTACATCACGTCGGTGTCCCAGCGGGCGAACCCCAGCCGCTCGTACACCCTGATCGCCGCCTGGTTGGCCTCGTCCACGTACAGCATCACCCGGGCGAGGCCACGGTCGCGCAGGTGGTGGAGCCCGGCCAGGGTGAGCGTACGGCCGAGCCCGCCGCCCTGCTGGGACGGATCCACGCCCACCACGTAGACCTCCCCTATGGGCCCGTTCTCTTCGCCCGCGTGGACCTTGGTCCAGTGGAAGCCCACCAGCGCGCCGTCCCGCTCGGCCAGGAAGAACCCCGCCGGGTCGAACCACTCCTCCTGCTCGCGCAGCTTGAGGTCGTCCAGCGTCCAGGCGCCCTGCTCGGGGTGGTCGGCGAAGGCGCGGGCGTTGAGCCCGATCCACTCCTGTTCGTCCTGTCCGGGGACGAACGTGCGCAGCCGTACGCCCGCGGGCGGCCGGAAGTCCGGCAGCGGTTCGGTCAGCGACCGGCGCATCCGCCACAGCGAGCGGGCCCGGGTGAGGCCCGCCGACGCGGCCAGCCGCCCGGCCGCGGGCAGGTCGCCGTGCGCCCACAGCCGCAGCCGCCCGCCCGCCTCGGCGAGCACGGCGGCCAGCAGCGCCCCGCCGTACCCCCGGCCGCGCCACGCCGGGTGCACCACCAGTTCTCCGCTTGAGCCCTCAGCGTCGTCCGCCGGGTCGAGATGGGCGAACCCGGCCACCGAGCCGTCCGGCGCGTGCTGCAGCACGGCCCTGGCCTGCTCATCGCCGCCGTGCAGCAGATGCAGCATGACGTGCTCGTTCAGCGGCCGTACACCGTCGGCCGCGGTGGCCGCGTCCACGAGGGCCAGTACTCCGGCGGTGTCCTGTTCGTCGAGCCTGCCCCGCGTTTCGACCTGCGCATCCATGGCTGAAGCCTAGATCCAGCGGCAGAAGACGCCATCTTCCGGGGGGTTGATTCGTTACCTCTAGGACATTCGCCGCATAGATCGTCGGCTTACTGTCAGGGGCCATGACGTCACGTTCCAGAATGCGGTGGGCCGCAGCGGCCGGGTTCTCGGCCGCGGTCTGCATGGCGCTCGCGCTGGGCGGCCCGGTCCCCGCCGCCGCGGCGGGCAAGGCGGCCCAGGTCGGCCAGGCGGCCGGCAAGGCGAGGACCGTCCCGGTACGGCTGATCGCCGTCAACGACTTCCACGGCAACCTGGAGCCGCCCACCGGCTCCGGCGGCCGGATCGTCAACGAAGCCGGCCAGACGGTGGACGCCGGCGGCGCCGCCTACCTGGCCACCCACATCAAGGCGCTGGCCGACCGGAACAGCACCGTGGTGGCCGCGGGCGACCTGATCGGCGCGACCCCGCTCATCTCCGCCGCCTACCACGACGAGCCGACCGTCGAACTGCTCGGCAAGCTGGGCCTTTCGGTGTCGTCGGTGGGCAACCACGAGTTCGACGAGGGCTACCGCGAACTGCTGCGGATCTCGCACGGCGGCTGCCACCCCACCGACGGCTGCTCGCCCGCGGGCAAGTGGCGCGGGGCCCGCTACGACTACCTGGGCGCGAACGTGCGCCTCAAGAAGGCCCCGGCCCTCCCGGCGCTGGCCCCGTTCTCGATCAGGAAGATCAACGGCGTCAAGGTCGGCTTCATCGGGCTGGTCACCAAGACCACTCCGTCCATCGTGACGGCAGAGGGGATCAAGGACCTGACCTTCGCCGACGAGGTGGAGTCGGCCAACCGCACGTCGCGGGCGCTGCGGCTGCTCGGCGTGCGCGCGCAGGTCGTACTCGTCCACGAGGGCGACCAGGTCACCCCCAACCAGAGCCCGGACGCCTGCCCGGTGATCGTCGGCGCGGGCAGCCGGATCGCCTCGGGGGTGAGCGCCGAGGTGGACATGGTGGTCATGGGCCACTCCCACCAGGCGTACGTCTGCAAGACCAAGGACCCGGCGGGCGCCGACCGCTATGTCAGCCAGGGCTCGTCGTTCGGCAGGGTGCTCACCACGCTGGACTTCAAGGTGGACACCCGCACCAAGGACGTCGTGCGCTCCACCGTCGCGGTGGACAACCACGTCGTCACCCGTGACGTACCGGCCGACCCGGAGATCGAGCGGTTCGTGCGGACCTGGAAGGAACGGGTCTCCGAGGTCGCCAACCGGCGGGTCGGGACCATCACCGCCGACCTGACCCGCACGCCGGGCCCGTCAGGGGAGTCCCCGCTGGGCGACCTGATCGCCGACGCCCAGCTCGCCGCTACCAAGCCCGGCGGCAACGCCGAGATCGCGCTGATGAACCCGGGCGGCATCCGCGCCGACCTCACCCACGCCCCCGACGGCGTGGTGACGTACGGCGAGGTGTTCACCGTCCAGCCGTTCAACAACCTGATGCAGGTCGTCACGCTGACCGGGGCCCGGCTCGACGCGCTGCTCGAACAGCAGTACCAGGTCAACCGGGTGCTCCAGCCGTCCGCGTCGCTGACCTACACCGTCAGCGCCTCCGCGCCGGTCGGCTCGAAGGTCTCCGGCATCAAGGTCAACGGGACGCCGGTCACCGAGACCCAGCAGATCAGGGTGGCCGCCAACAACTTCCTCGTGGGCGGCGGCGACGGCTTCTCGGTCTTCACCGAGGGGACCGACGTGTGGAGCGGCCCGCTGGACATCGACGCGCTGGTGAGCCACTTCACCGCGAACTCCCCGGTCTCGCCCCCGGCGACCGACCGGATCACCGTGGTCCCGTAGCCCGAAGGCTCAGTGGTGGGCGGGCTCGCGCTCCTCGGCGTGCTGCTCGCCCCCACGATCGGGCACGAACCGGTAGCCCACGTTGCGGACGGTGCCGATCAGCGACTCGTGCTCGGCGCCCAGCTTGGCGCGCAGCCGCCGGACATGGACATCGACCGTGCGGGTGCCGCCGAAGTAGTCGTAACCCCAGACCTCCTGCAGCAACTGCGCGCGGGTGAAGACCCTGCCGGGGTGCTGGGCCAGGTACTTCAGCAGCTCGAACTCCTTGAACGTGAGGTCGAGCGCCCGGCCACGCAGCCGGGCGGTGTAGGTGGCCTCGTCGATGGTCAGGTCGCCGCTGCGGATCTCGTCGGGCACCTCTTCGGCGGCGGCGACCGACCGCCGGCCGATGGCCATCCGCAACCGGGCCTCGACCTCGGCCGGGCCGGCGGTGTCCAGCAGCACGTCGTCGGCGCCCCACTCGGCGCTCATCGCGGCGAGACCGCCCTCGGTGACGATCACCAGCAGCGGGCAGTCGATCCCGGTGGTCCGCAGCACCCGGCACAGGCTCTTGGCCTGGACCAGCTCGCGCCGCGCGTCGACCAGCACGGCGTCGGACGGCGGCGCGTCGAGCAGCGCCGACGCCTCGGCGGGCGCGACGCGCATGGAGTGGAGCAGCAGGCCGAGCGCGGGCAGCACCTCGGCGGACGGCTCCAGGGCGTTGGTGAGCAGGAGCAGATTGCTCAACAGGCTCCGCCTCCTTCCGGCCTGGACGGCCCGGACGGGCCCGCCACGCGGGTGGCCCGTCCCATGTAGTGAGGATAACGGACCGGTATCGGATGCCCGCGCTATGGTCATAGCCAGTGGGGCGAGAAGGGACGAAAGGCCGATGGCGACGGGAACGATCCGCTACTGGGCCGCGGCGAAGGAGGCGGCGGGAATCGCCGAGGAGCCGTTCGAGGCGGCCACGCTCGGCGAACTGCTCGCCGAGGTCACCCGCAGCCGAAGCGAGCTGGCGAAGGTGATCCGCAGGTCGTCGTTCCTGGTGGACGGAGACCCGGTCGGCAGGCGCGACCACGACACGGTGGAATTGCGGCGAGGATCGACGGTAGAGGTACTTCCGCCCTTTGCTGGCGGTTGATCCTTGGCTTCCGTAGTGTTCGGATCAGCCGCAGGAGTCGCGCCCATCGAAGGAGAGCGATGCGCAAGCTGGTCGTCTTCTTGATCGTGCTGGCCGTCGTGCTGGGTGTGGTGGACCGAGTGTCCGTGGCGGGGGTGGAGCGCGAGATCGCCAAGCAGGTGGCCGCACAGTACAAGTTGAGCACCCAGCCCACCGTGACGATCAACGGCATCCCGTTCCTGACCCAGGCGGTCGCCGGGCGCTACGACGAGATCAACCTCCAGATCGGCTCGCTGACCCGCAAGGGCGTGCGGCTTTCCGGCGTGACCGCCACTCTTTACGGCGTGTCCGCCCCGCTGCTCGACCTCATCCAGAGCCCGTCCGGCGCGGAGATCACCGCTGAGCGGGTCACCGGGACGGTGACCGTGCCGCTGGCGGTGATCGAGCAGCGCGCCCCCAAGGGCGTCAAGCTGTCCGGCGACGGCGGTACCCTCAAGATCGCGGGCGAGATCAACCTGCGCGGGGTGCCGGTCCCGGTCTCGGCCGACCTGAAGGTGGACGTGGTCAAGGGCGGCGTACGGCTGGCGCCGGTCAAGGTGGTCGTGGCGGGCGGCATTCCGGTTCCGCCGGAGGCGACGCGATCGATGACGTACACGATCCCGGTACAGGGCCTTCCGCTCGGCCTGAAGGTGACGGCCGTGGAAATAGTCCCGGAAGGACTGCGAGTGACCGGTGAGGCGAACGATGTTCCGCTTCGGGCATGACCGCCGGGGGCGGGAGCGGCGGCCGTCCGGTGAACCGCGTCTGCGCGCCGTACGTGATGAGGGTGTGAGTCCAGTCGCGGGTACCGCCGACGAGGAGCTGATCAGGGCCCTCTTCGACGAGCATGGCGGGCCGTTGTACGGCTACGCCCTGCGGCTGACCGGTGATCCAGGACGTGCGGAGGATGTCGTGCAGGAGACGCTGCTGCGGGCGTGGCGGCATCCCGACGCGCTTTCCGGCCGTCCGGTGCGCGCGTGGCTGTTCACGGTGGCCCGCAACCTCGTCGTCGACCAGCACCGGGCGCGCAAGTCGCGCCCGCAGGAGACGGGTGACGAGGCCCTGGCCGTGCTCCCCGCAGAGGACGAGCTGGAGCGCGCGGTGGAGTCGTGGGCCGTGGCCGAGGCGCTGGGGGCGCTGCGGCCGGAGCATCGCGAGGTATTGATGGAGGTCTACTACCGGGGGCGTTCGGTGAAGGAGGCGGCGCAGGAGCTGGGCATTCCGGCCGGCACCGTGAAGTCGCGCTCCTACTACGCCCTGCGGGCGCTGAAGCTGGCGCTCGAAGAGCGGGGGCTCGCGCCATGATGCGGTGTGAGGAGGTACGGCTGTCGCTCGGCGCCCACGCGCTGGGCGCGCTGGAGGCCGACGAAGCCGTGGTCGTCGAGGCGCACCTGGCCGAATGCGCCGAGTGCCGCGCCGAATACGACGAGCTGGCCGGGGTCACGGCCTTCCTGGGCCGGGTCTCCGCGGGCGACGTCGCCCAGGCGGTACGCCCGCCGCGGGCCGTGCTGGACCGCATGCTCGACGCGGGGGTCCGGCGGCGGCGCAGGTCGCGCGTGCTGCTCGCGGCGGCGGCAGCGGCCGTGGTGGTGGCCGGCGGCGGGGTCGTGGTGTCGGCCCTCACCAACACCGCGACCACACAGCCGGCCGTCGTAAGCGCACCGGACACCGGGGCGGAGAAGGCGCCGCGGGAGGCCCCGAACGACACCGGCCAGGACGCCGTCGTGCCGAAGGCCGCGCCCGACGACTCGGCCGCACTGGCACAGCAGGTGCCCGCCCTGACGATGCGCGGCCAAGATGGCAAGATCAGCGGTCAGGTGCGGGTCTTCGCCGAGGAGAACGGCAGCCGGGTCGAGGTCAGCCTGGACGGCGTGCCGCCGGGTGCGCGCTGCGACCTGATCGCGGTCGGCGCGGACGACACCAAGAAGGTCGCCGGCGGCGCCATCGCGGCCGAGGCACGGTACACCAGCGAGGCCGACTACTCCTTCACCGGCAACACCAGCTTCACCCCCGGCGAGATCGAGCGGTTCGAGGTCGTGGACGCGGCCGGGCGGCTGCTGCTGACTCTGGAAGGGCCGTGACCCGGTTTTTCGACCCGGTATAGGGGAAGATTTCCGGGCATCGCCGGGTTGCACTCGTGCGATGGAAGGGTTGCTCGTGGCACTGGCGACCCTCGCCGCGGCGACCGTCTTCGGCTTCGCCTGGAGGCTGCGCCAGGGCCGGATGGCCGATCGGGGAGGGCCCGTGCTGACCGCCGATGACATCGGTGCCGAGCTGGGCGAGCGTGCGACGCTCGTGCAGTTCTCCACCGCGTTCTGCCAGCCGTGCCGGGCCACCAGGCGCGTCCTCGCCGAGGTGACGGCCATGGTGCCGGGCGTGCGGCACGTCGAGATCGACGCGGAGTCGCGGCTGGAGCTGGTGCGGGAGCTGGGCGTGCTGCGCACGCCGACCGTGCTCGTCCTGGACGCCGCGGGGACGATCGTCCGGCGGGCCGCCGGCCTGCCCGGAAAGGCCGACGTGATCGCGGCGCTGGGTCTCGCGGTGCGCAACGGAAGATCGTGAAATGCCGTACCTTAGCGGCTTTCCTACATCGGCGTCTCAAAAATCGGACGGGGGATGTGACAGACGGCGTCACGGCGGGTAGTGTCGTCACCGTGCTTCCGAGGACAGAGCTGCTTACCAAGCGACGGGCGGTCGATTTCTGCCGCGTCACTACCGAGCTCTGTCCCGCTTCCTGAACGGGCGATCTGGCGGCCTATGCCGCACTTGTTCGACACCATCAGGAGCACCCCGCGATGCAGGTTGATCCCCGAGCCCTTCGATTCTCAGCGGCGATCACTACTTCGGTTCTCGCGCTCGTCCTCGTGACGGGCAACGTCTGGCTGCTCGGCGCGCAGGCGCTGTTGTTCGCGCTGGGCGTCGCCGGGGTATCACCCTTCCGGCCGGTCTTCCAACGGCTCGTCAAGAGCCCGCCGAAGGAACTGGAGGACGCCGCGCCGCCGAGATTCGCGCAAGCCGTGGGGTTGGTCTTCACCGTCGTGGGAATCGTCGGGTATGTCGTGCAGGTCACGCCGCTGGCCGTCGGCGCGACCGCCGTCGCCCTTTTCGCCGCATTTCTCAATGCCGCTTTCGGCTTCTGCCTCGGCTGCGAGATGTATCTGATCATTCGCCGTTTGACCCCTGCCGCAACCCGATGAACCGGAGGAATTCATGAGCCGCGCCGCGTCCCTGGTGGATGCCGAGTGGGTCGAGGCCAACCTCGACACCCCTGGTGTCGTACTCGTCGAGGTCGACGAGGACACCAGCGCCTATGACAAGGGCCACATCCGTGGCGCTGTCAAGATCGACTGGAGGAACGACCTCCAGGACCCGGTCCGCCGCGACTTCGTCGACAAGGCCGGGTTCGAGGCCCTGCTTTCGGCGCGCGGCATCGCCAACGACGACACCGTCGTCCTGTACGGCGGTAACAACAACTGGTTCGCCGCTTACGCCTACTGGTACTTCAAGCTGTACGGCCACGGCGATGTGAAGCTGCTCGACGGCGGGCGCAAGAAGTGGGAGCTCGACTCCCGCGAGCTGGTCACCGACGTGGTCGAGCGGCCGGCGACGACCTACGCCGCCCAGGAGCAGGACACCGCCATCCGCGCCTTCCGCGACGACACCGTCAACGCGATCGGCAAGCTGAACCTGGTGGACGTCCGCTCGCCCGACGAGTTCTCCGGCAAGCTGCTGGCCCCCGCCCACCTGCCGCAGGAGCAGGCGCAGCGGGGCGGGCACGTGCCGACCGCCCGGAACATCCCGTGGTCGAAGGCCGCCAACGACGACGGCACCTTCCGCTCCGACGACGAGCTGCGCAAGCTGTACGGCGAGGCGGGGGTCGACTTCGCCAAGGACACCATCGCCTACTGCCGCATCGGGGAGCGCTCGGCGCACACCTGGTTCGTGCTGCACGAGCTGCTCGAGCAGCCCAACGTCAAGAACTACGACGGATCCTGGACCGAATACGGCTCGCTCGTGGGCGTGCCGATCGAGCTTGGAGAAGCGCGATGACCTTCGCCGACGGGTGCGCCGCACCCGAACAGACCGCAGAGCTGCCCGCCGGGGTCGATTTGTCGACCCAGGCCGTGATCCAAGGCGTGGTGTCCGGCGCCTCGACCGCCTACGCCCGCCTCCTCGACTCCTCCGGTGAGTTCACCGGCGAGGTCGTGGTGTCCGACGAGGGAGTGTTCCGCTTCTTCGCCGCGCCGGGTGACTGGACCGTCCGCATCATCGCGGGCGGCGGGGTCACCAAAGACGTCGCCGTGCAGGCCAGGCGCGGCGAGGTGGCCAAGCTCCAGGTCGCCGTCTGAGCCCGGCCATCTGAAGCACGCCATTTGAGCACGACCGTTCATCGGGGCGCGAGCGCCGGTCCTCCGGGTAGGGGGCCGGCGCTCTGGCTTTGTGGCGGTTTGTGTGGGTTTGCGGTCCGGTCTTTATGGACCTGCCCGCATGGCCGTGACGGGATCGATACGATGCCCTAGATGTCTGGTACGTCTGGATTGGCTGCTCCGCCGCGTCCCGCCCCGCAACGAGCGAGAGCGCGGGCCGTCCCCTCGCCCTACTCCCTCCCCGCCCACACCGCGCGCCTCGCCGTGACCTGCGGCGTGGGGCTGCTGCTGTGGTACCTCGGCGGACAGGTCGCCAGATACGCCCTGCTCTACATCGGCACCGAGATCTCGCACGGCGACTACCGCGAGGTCCGCCTGGTGCTCACCATGCTGATCTTCACCATCATCGTGGCGTTGCAGATGGTGGTCACGGTGGGCATGCTGCACACGCTGCGCGGCGCGTTGGCCGAGATCCGCGCCAGGCGCGCCGAGGGCGGCGGTGACGAGCGCTTCCTGGTGGCCTTGGACCGTGTCGCGCCCGCGTTCGCGGTCATCTACCTGACCTGGGGCTTCTTCTCCGACGACGCGCGCGACTTCGTGGCGCTGGACGAGATGCACCGCCTCGGCGAGCCGTTCAACGCCTACTTCGAGGGCCGGGAGAGTACGGCCGGCCGGGGCCTGCTGGACCTGGACGTACGGGTCTCGCTGGGCGTCATGATCGTCGCCTGGGTGGTCCGGCTGATCTTCAGCCGCCGCTACGACAACGGGGAGGGGTCCTTCTCCGGGTCCGTGGCCGCGTTCGCCGAGCTGGCCTTCGCCTTCTTCGGGCTGAACGCGACGCTGACCATCGCCAACGAGCGCTCGGACTGGATGTACCACCGTTCGGCGGTGGCGGGCACCAGGGACATGATCGCGCAGGCGGAGGAGAAGATCCCCGGCTGGCAGGCGTTCTGGGAATTCGTGGGCGAGGTCTGGCCGTACATCGTGGACGCCATGGTCCTCCCGCTCACCTGGCTGGCCGTCGGCATCCTGGTCTTCGGCGCGGACATCAACGACACCAGGGCGGCGATCAGGGGCACCCGCGTGGAACGCGTCGCGGGCCGCTACGACCAGACGCACAACCTCACCAGGCAGGCCATCACCAAGATCACCGGTGGGCTCCAGGACCGCTGGATCCCGATCGCGCACGCCCTGCGGCTCACCGTGCGCGGCGGCGCGCCGCTGTTCGGCCTGTTCTGCCTGTGCTACGTCGGGCTGCGGTTCCTGGTGGACCACGGCGTGCGCGGCGTGCAGCACCTGATCGGCTCCACCGAGCCGTACTTCTGGCAAGTCCTCGCCTGGCCGGTGTTCCTGCTCGCCGAGCTGGTCATCACCGTGCTCACCATGTGCCTGCTCGCCGCGACCTTCGACATCGCCTCCACCCGGGCGCGGGCGCTCGGCCTGGACCGCGACGAGGCGGCCGACGATCAGCGGCCGAACTCGAACACGTCGTAGGTCTCCTGCTGCCCCTGGGCGGCCTTCCTGAGGTCGGTCTCGGAAGTGTGGCGGTAGGCGTTGGGCTTCAGCCGTACGCGCACCCGGTCGGCCACCGCCGTCGGCACGATGCCGAGCCAGGTGTAGCCGTACGGCGTGCGCAGCTTGTGCTCGGCCACGTCGGTCGGGACGTTGTTCTCAAGGTCCACGACCTGCCAGCTTCTGCCGTCGCCGTCGGTCAGCTCCACCTCGGGCTTGGTGTCGCGCAGCGCCCCGTCCTGGTTCATCGCGACCCTTGTGGCGCTGACCTTCATCCAGGTCCGCTCGGGCGGGAGGGGCTTGGTGCCCTTCGGCGTGGGAATCCGTTGCACCGCGACCTGCCAGGAGACGTTCAGGAAGGTCAGCGGCTTGCCTGCGGGCACGGTGTGGACGACGTCCCGGTCGAAGTTCTGCACATGGACCAGGTAGCGGTCCACTGTCGGCGCCCCGAACGCGAGCACGGCGAGCGCGCCCAGCGCGGCCACGCGCAACCCGGCCCGCTTCGAGCGGGGGGCTTGCGGCGGGGTCGTGTCGTCGCGGGAGGCTTGAAAGGGGTCGTCCTGCTCGGGCCCCGGCGGTACGGCGGGCGGCCACGCCTGCCCATGCTGCCGTGCCTGCGCCGGCTCCGGCGGCGGCCCCGTCCGCCGTCGCCGCCCCCGCGCCCGCCGTCCGCCCGGCTCGGCAGGCGGC